>NZ_VFTL01000054.1:0-37366 GCF_006439385.1 Mesorhizobium sp. B3-1-7 | reverse complement strand
CAGTAGGCAGTAGGCAGTAGGCAGTAGGCAGTAGGCAGTAGGCAGTAGGCAGTAGGCAGTAGGCAGTAGGCAGTAGGCAGTAGGTGCCGTCGTCCCTAAGCTATTCCCTACTGCCTACGCAGCGATATCGATCACGCCGCAATCGCCGGCGGCGCTGCCGAACACGACGCGGCGTTCTTCCTTGTCCCACATCATCGACGTGATGGCGCCCTTGCCGGGGCGGCGCAGCAGCACTTCCTTGGCGTCGGCGAAGCGCGCCGCGATCACCATGCCGTCTTCGTAGCCGATCGCCACGACATCCTGGCTCGGATGGCAGGCAACGCATGTCACCATGGTGTTGCCGCGCGTGCCGAGCTCCAGCGGCGCCTTGCCCATCGGCCCGTCTTTGCTGGCGAAGGGCCAGACGATCGCCGCCGGCGCGCCCGAGCTCGCCAGCCATTTGCCCTTCACGCTCCAGGACAGGCTTTTCACCTTGCCCGGATAGCCGCTCATGCGCATGTGCTTGCCGTCGGCAAGCTTCCAGCCATGCAGCGCGTTTTCCTGCATGGTGGTGACGAGGAAGGCGCCGTCCGGCGAAAAGATGATGCCGGTATGGGCACCGGCCCATTCGAGCTCCACCGGCTTGCCCTCGGCGGCCGGGAAATGCAGCGTCGCGCCATTGTAGCGGGCGACGCCGAAACGCATGCCCTTCGGCGAGAAGGCGAGCCCCTCCACCGAGCGCGGATGGTTAAATTCCTTGATCTTGCCGTCGGCGAAACGCACGAAGGCGGTCTTGCCCGAGGCATAGGCGATAGCGCCCTGCGGCCCCGAGGCGACGCTGGTGATCCACTTTTTGCCGGCGCTGGCCAGTTCGTCCACCTCGCCACCGGCCTTCACGGCAAACACCTTGCCGTCCTCGCCGCCGGTGATCAGCCGGTCGTTGGCCGCGTCGTGGAAGGTGGCAAGCAGGCCGTCATTGGCCTGCACCGTCTTTTGTCCATTGTCCAACCGATGGATCGCGCCATCGGCCAAAGCGAAATGCGGCACGTCGTTGAGGAACACGGCCGCAACGCAATGGCCTTCGAGATCAAGCGGGGCGACTGTGGGCATGCAAGCGGTCCGTTCGAGATTAGCCAGCGCGGCTGGGTGTGGCTCCACCTTCTCCCCCTTGTGGGAGAAGGTGGATTGGCGCGTAGCGCCAAGACGGATGAGGGGGGAACGGATCGCCGTCGCTGCCAAGCTGGAGCACCCTCATCCGACCTCGCTTCGCGAGGCCACCTTCTCCCACAAGGAGAGAAGGACGAAGGGGCAGCGCTAGCGCCTGAAAGTCAGGAAATCAAGCCGCTTGGCAGGCTTCAAAACTCTTGCGCAACCGCTCGGCGTCGAGATCGCGGCCGATGAAGACCAGCCGGCTTTCGTGTTTCTCGCCGTCCTTCCATGCGCGCTGGTGGTCGCCTTCGAGGATCATGTGCACGCCTTGCAGAACGTAGCGGTCCTCGTCGCCCTTCAGCGCGATGATGCCCTTCAGCCGCAGGATGTTAGGTCCTTCCATCTGGGTCACTTTCTCGATCCAGGGGAAGAATTTCTTCGGGTCCATCTCGCCGCCGCGCAGCGACACCGACTTCACCGTCACGTCGTGGATGTCGGAGGCATGGTGGTGATGGTGATGATCGTGGCCGTCATGATGATGGTGGTCGTGGTCGCAGTCCGGCCCGCATTCATGATCGTGATCGTGGTCGTCCGCGTCGAGGAAGTGCGGATCGTTCTCCAGCGCGCGCGACAGGTCGAAGGCGCCGCGGTCGAGCACTTCGCTAAGCGCCACGCCGGAGCGCTGGGTGCGATGGATCCTGGCCGCCGGGTTGATGGCGCGGATCGTCGCTTCGACCTTTTCCAGCTCTTCGGGCGTGACGAGGTCGGTCTTGTTCAGCACCACCACGTCGGCGAAGGCGATCTGGTCCTCGGCCTCCTTGGAGTCCTTCAAGCGCAGCGGCAGGTGCTTGGCGTCGACCAGCGCCACAACCGCGTCGAGCTTGGTCTTGGTGCGCACGTCGTCGTCCATGAAGAAGGTTTGCGCCACCGGCACCGGATCGGCGAGGCCGGTGGTCTCGACGACGATGGCATCGAAGCGGCCAGGCCGTTTCATCAGGCCTTCGACGACACGGATCAGGTCGCCGCGCACCGTGCAGCACACGCAGCCATTGTTCATCTCGTAGATTTCCTCGTCGGATTCGACGATCAGGTCGTTGTCGATGCCGATCTCGCCGAACTCGTTGACGATGACGGCGTAGCGCTTGCCGTGATTCTCCGACAGGATGCGGTTGAGCAGCGTCGTCTTGCCCGCGCCGAGATAGCCGGTGAGAACGGTTACGGGGATTTGCGTCTGTGTATCGCTCATGGTTTGCCTCGAAAATCTTGGCCTCGAAAATCTTGGATTGTCGGCCTCATATAGGATGGGTGCCGCGCTTTTGCACGCGCCAAACCGATGGACCAGGCCGGCCTCTAGGCGGGATGGCGCCAAGCGCGGATCAGCGGCGGCCGAGGCGGGCCAAACTCAGGAGCCGCGCGGGCGCCCAATGGCCTTCACCAGCGTCCGCTGTGAATCTCTCCGGCGCAAAAGTCGTTTGTCATCTAACTGAAATAAACATCTGGCATCACCTGCGCGGGCACCGCAATGCTTGCCGGCAAAGCGTTCTGCAAGCCGGACTCTTTAGATCGTCATTTGCCAGCCGTCGGACAGCCTCTATGCTTGCCCGCGCCGGTTCGGCCGAAGAGGGAACGACCATGGCCAAGGCGGACAAGACAGCGACAATGAGCCGGCTGCATTCGGCGGCAAGGCTGGCGCGCACGGCGCTCGCCGCGCGGCTTCTGGCGCACGGCTTCTACGCCGGCCAGGACCAGATCATGCTGGCGCTCGACCGCGAGGACGGCCAGACCCCAGGCAATCTCGCCGGCCGGCTCGGCGTGCGCCCGCCGACCATCACCAAGACCATCAACCGGCTGCAGGCCCAGGGTTTCCTCGAAAAGCGCGCCTCCAACGCCGATGCCCGGCAGGCCCATATCTTCCTCACCGAGTCCGGCCGCGAAACCATCCGCGCCATCGAGAAGTCGGTCAAGAAGACCGAGAAGCAGGCGCTGAAGGGCCTCGACAAGAAGGACCAGAAAGCGCTGTTCAAGCTGCTCGCCCGTATCGAGGCGAACCTGTCGAACGAAGACCTGGTGCTCATGGACGACGACGCGGAGTTGGACGAAGCGTAAGCGCGACGCGCAGCGTCGTCGCTTAACCGCGAGACGGTCCCATTAACGAGCGACGCGCAAGCGTCGTCTCGAGCGACCTAAGCGCGATGCACAGCATCGTCGCTCCACGCACCACCCAAGCATCGGCGGCTTAGCGGAAAGGCGACGATGCTGCGCATCGCGCCTGAGGGCCATCACCGGACGTCTCGCCGTTGAGCGACGATGCTGCGCATCGCGCTTACGCGCTTACCAGCGCCGCCCAGCGTCCTGGCGTCAATCCAAACGCCTTCTTGAAATGCCGGTTGAAATGGCTCTGGTCGCTGAAACCGGCGGCAGCGGCGATCTCCGCCAGCGCCTCTCCCTCGGCGATCATGCGGCGCGCACGCTGCAGCCGGCGCATCAGCAGGAAGCGATGCGGGCTGGTCGAATAGGTGGCGCGAAAATGGCGCGACAGCGCGTAACGGTCGAGGCCGGTGACGGCCTCCAGCTCATCGGAGCGCACCGGCCGCTCGGCATTTTCCTCCAGATAGTCGCGGGCAAGCGCGGCGGCGCGGAATGCGGTCTTGCCCGTCGACTTTGCCGGCTGTCCGGCGTGGCGTTTCAGCTGTTGCGCCAGCTGCGCAACGAAATCCGCCACGAACAGGTCGCCGAGCGCTTCGTCCAGCGGCGCCAGCGCCGACAACAGCGTGTCGCGCAGCGCCGGATCGTCGACCACGGCGTCACGGACGAAAGGCAGCGGCTCGCCGCCGAGGCAGTCGAGCAGCAGGGACGGCTCCAGATACAGGATCCTGTAGCGCAGGCCGTCTTCGGTTCCGGCGCCGCCATCGTGCAATTCGTCCGGGTGCAGCACGATCGCCTGGCCCGGCAGGCTGTGTTGCAGCGCGCCACGATAATGGAAGCGCTGCACGCCGTGCAACGTCACGCCAATGGCATAGGTGTCGTGCCGGTGCAGCTCGAAGGCGTTGCCGTGGAAGCGCGCCTCGATGCGCTCGAGGCCCGAGCCGCCCGGCGCCGAAACGATGCGATCGCCGTTGGCCGCATCCGCGCACGAACGTTCAAGACCTGCTTTCGCTTCTTCGCCTAGAGCCTGCGCCATCGCCTTTCCCGTCCGTCACGGGCCGTCTCGGAGTCTCAATCTTGGTGTTCGATACGAAAATTGCAATTGTCCTGAGAGAGGACCTGCTGGTGTGGCAGAAGCTCAACGTCACCGCGTTCCTGACCAGCGGCATCGTCGCGCAGTTCCCCGAAATCATCGGCGAGCCCTATCGCGACCGCGCCGGCAACCTCTACAACCCGATGTCGATCCAGCCGGTCATCGTCCTCTCCGCCGATGCGGCGACGCTGGGCACGATCCATCGCCGGGCATTGGAGCGTGGCGTGACGACGTCCGCCTATGTCGAGGAAATGTTTTCGACCGGCCATGATGCCGCCAACCGCGCCGTCTTCGCCGGATCCGCGCCGGACGATGCCAGGATCGTCGGCATCGCCTTGCGCGGCGACAAAAAGCTCGTCGACAAGATAACCAAGGGCGCCCGCATGCATGGCTGAACGCCGGGGCGTTGTTGCAGTGGCCGCTTTTGGTCCGGCCACGTCGGACAATTGCCTTGCCGGCAGGCCTTGATTGCCGCAAAGGTGGGCTTCCGCCTTTGTTTTCCTTTCGGCCTGAATTTGTCTGTTTCCCGAACCCAAGACGACAGCGCAACGCCGCCCGCGGCGATGCTTCTGATGCTTTGCGTCTATGTCTGCTTCACCTTTCTCGACACCTCCAGCAAATATCTGGTGCTGGCCGGCGTCTCGGCGCTGATCGTCGCCTGGACCCGTTTCACCGTGCATGTGCTGCTGGTCGGCCTTTTCCTGCGCGGCTGGCGCGAGCCGGCACGTTTTCGCGCCAACAACCTGCCGGCGCATATCTTGCGCGGATGCATGCTTTTCGGCTCGACCATGTTCAACATCCTGGCACTCAAGACGCTGCAGCTGGCGGAGACCACGTCGATCTATTTCTTCGGCCCGATGGTCATCACCGCGCTTGCCGGGCCGCTGCTCGGCGAATGGGCGGGCTGGCGGCGCTGGCTGGCGATCCTCGCCGGCTTTGTCGGTGTTCTGATCATCACCCGGCCCGGCGTGGGCGTGTTCGGCATCGGCCATCTATTCGCGCTCTGCTCGATGCTGTCGAACAGTTTCTACGTCATCATGACGCGGCGCATGTCGGCGACGGAAACGTCGGAAAGCCTGATCCTGTTCTCGGCGCTGGCGCCGTCGGTGCTGCTGGCCCCGATGCTTGCCTTCTCGCCTGCGCTGCCGCACGGCGGCTTTCAATGGCTCATCGTCCTGATGCTGGGCGTCTTCGGCGCGGGCGGCCACTATTTGCTGGTCCGGGCCTATCGTCTGGCGACCACGACGCAACTCGCGCCCTATCCCTATTCGCAGATGGTGTGGATGATCATTTCCGGCTGGCTGATCTTCCACCAGTTCCCCGATCGCTGGACGTTGCTGGGTGCTGCCATCATCGTTGCCAGCGGCCTCTACATCATCCACCGCGAGCACCGGCTTCGCGTCCGCAACTCCGCCTCGCTCGACACCGAAGCCGAGGCGCTGGCGAAAAAACTTTGATTTACGCCGAATCCGGTGGCATAAGGCCGTTTTAAAAAATTTAAAGATTTTGAATCCAAGGACCCTGGGGAGCGAAGGGCACTGGCACAGAAGATCAAGCTTTCGACGATCGCGGATGCGCTCGGCGTCTCCACGGCAACGGTATCGCTGGCGCTGCGCGACAGCCCGCTGGTCGCCGGCGCCACGCGCGAGCGCATCAAGGAGCACGCCCGCGCCATCGGCTATATCTACAACCGCCGCGCCGCCTCGCTGCGCACCTCGCGCTCCGGCATCGTCGGCGTCGTCGTGCACGACATCATGAATCCGTTCTTCGCCGAGATACTGCGCTCGATCGAAAGCGAGCTCGACCGCAGCCGCCAGACCTTCATCCTGTCCAACCACTACGACCAGTTGGAAAAGCAGCGCACCTTCATCGACACGCTGCTGCAGCTCGGCGCCGACGGCGTCATCATGTCGCCGGCCATCGGCACGCCGGCCGAGGATATCATCATGGCCGAGGAAAACGGCCTGCCGGCGGTGCTGATCGCGCGCACCGTCGCCGGCGCCGACGTGCCGGTGTTCCGCGGCGACGATGCCTATGGCACCGCTCTTGCCACCAATCATCTGATCTCGCTCGGCCACAAGCGCATCGCCATGGTCGGCGGCACCGACCAGACCTCGACCGGCCGCGACCGCTACCAGGGCTATCTCAACGCGATGGAGGCAGCCGGCCTGGAGGTGAAGCCGTCCTGGCGCATTCCCGGGCCGCGCACCAAGCAGGCGGGTTTCGAGGCCGCGGGACAGTTTCTGGCGCTGAAGGACAGGCCCACCGCCGCCTGCTGCTGGAATGATCTGGTCGCGATCGGGCTGATGAACGGCATCGCGCGCGCCGGCCTTGTGCCGGGCGTCGATATCTCCGTGACCGGCTATGACGATCTCGAGGAGGCGGCGATCGCGACGCCGGCCCTGACCACGGTCTGGAACGGTCAGCGCGAGGTCGGCCGCCGCGCCGCAAGCGCCTTGCTCGACAAATTGAACGGGCAGGCGGTGCGGCCCTCGCAGGAACTGATCAAGCCGGAACTGCACGTGCGGCAGTCGACCGGCAAGCCGGTGGAGCGTGCATGACCAAGGCCGAAGGAAAATTGCCGGTCGCCATCCTGGTGCCGGGCGATTTCAACGACCATGCCGTTGGCCGCATCGACGAGACGTTCAAGCTTGTGCGGATCGAACGCGCCGACCCTGGGCTGGTGACGGACGAGATGGGCGCCACGGTGCGTGGCATCGCCTCCTATGCAGGCATCGACGCGGCGATGATCGACGCGCTGCCCGATCTCGAGATCATCGCCAGCTTCGGCGTCGGCTATGATTCGGTCGACGCCAATCATGCGGCGAAGCGCGGCGTCATGGTCACCAACACGCCCGACGTCTTGACCGAGGAGGTTGCCGACACCGCCATCGGCCTTTTGATCAACACCGTGCGCGAGCTCTACGCCGCGGAGAAATGGCTGCGCGATGGCGACTGGGTAGAGAAGGGCAATTATCGCCTGAGCCGGCTTACCTTGCGCGGCCGCAGCATTGGCATTTTCGGCATGGGCCGCATCGGCCGTGCCGTCGCCCGTCGCCTTGAAGCCTTCGGCCTGCCGATCGCTTACCACAACCGCCGCAAGGTCGAAGGCCTGCCTTACGAATATCATGCCACGCTGAAAGGCCTCGCCGAAGCCGTCGACACGCTGATCTGCATTGCCCCGGGCGGGGCCGCCACGGAGAAAGCGATCAATGCCGCGATCCTGTCGGCGCTGGGTTCGGACGGCGTCTTGGTCAACATCGGCCGCGGCTCGACGGTGGACGAGGCGGCGCTGGCCGCCGCCCTCGAGAGCGGCACCATCGCGGCCGCCGGGCTCGACGTCTTTGCCGATGAGCCGAACGTGCCGCAGGCTCTGCTCGACGCTCCCAACACCTCGCTTCTGCCGCATGTCGGCTCGGCGTCGGACCACACCCGCCGCGCCATGGCCGATCTGTGCGTCGACAATCTCGTCGCCTGGTTCACCGAGCGCCGGCCGCTGACGTCGGTGCCTGAGACGCTCAACGTCAAGGCGCGCGTCTGAAGCGTTTCGCCGTTTCATGGAAACGGCGAACGGCCTATCTCTTTGTTTTGGTGCAATTCCAGACGGAAACCCGACCTGGAATTGCTCCAATCCGCACACGTCGCCACATCTATTAACGCCCACTTAACCCTTTGGAATGATTCTGCATATCTGGTTATGTGCGGAGAGATAGGGTGAAGCTGTTCGTTGGCTTGGTGGCGTCGGTCGTGTTGTTCGGGGGCGTTCAGTTCCTGCATGGCGGCAACGGCCAAAGCGTGGCCACGGAAGTCGCCCCGACAAACACTTACCGGCTGACCGCCAATGGCGATGAGGCGGCCTGCGCCATCCACCGCGGCGCCGAAGTCTCGGACGGTCTGTCGTTGCTTTCCGTCGCCCCGAACTGCCGCAAGCTGATGCCTGGCATCGAGCACGCGAAATTCTGGCGCGAACAGACCGACGGCTCGGTCGCCTTCAGCGAGAACGGCATCGATCCGATCGTCGCCTTCGGCGTTGCCGATGGCGACGGTTATGAATCCTACGCGCCGGCCGCGCCGCTTCTGGCGCTGACAGGTGACGGCCGGTAATCCCAAGGCGTGGTCTTTTTGCAACTTCGGATAGGAAAGCATCCGCGATGTGCTTGCCTGTCTTGCAATGCAACCAAAGTGGAATAAGTTCGTCGTGGCTTTGGGGTGCTTAAATGAAGTCCTTTCTTCTCGCTTCGACCATTATCGCCTTGTTTCCGGCCAGCGCTTTCGCCGCCGACGTGCTTTCTCCTGCTGCTCCGGCAGCTTATGAGTGGAGCGGTTTCTATGCCGGTGTTCAACTCGGCTATGGCTGGGGAAAAGTCGATAGTCACGATTCCTCGATAGCCACTGGCGCTTCCGACTGGGCCGACTCCTGGAACAGCAACGGCGTCCTCGGCGGTATTCATATCGGCTACAACCAGGCTTACGATCAATTCGTTCTTGGCGCCGAAGCCGACATCGAAGCCTCGGGAATGAGCGGCTCGGTGGATTCGGCCTTTGCTGGCAACATCAAGACCAGGATCGACGTGCAGGGGTCGCTGCGAGCGCGCCTTGGCTATGCGATGGGGCCGGCCCTCCTTTACGCCACGGGCGGTCTCGCCGTCGCTCACTTCGACACCAAATATGATGATGGCGGAACGACTGACAGCTCATCCAACACCAAGGCCGGGTGGACGGTGGGCGCTGGCGTCGAATATGCATTCGCACCGAATTGGACGACGCGCGTCGAGTATCGCTACAGCGATTTCGGCAAATTCACCGACAATCCGGCAACCGATAGCAGCTTCCTGTACCCGACGCATGTGACTACAAACGCCGTGCGCGTCGGCTTCAGCTACAAGTTCTGATCTGAATGGTGGAAGGCGGCGCTTGAGGCGCCGCTATCCCTATTCTGCTGCGGCGCGGGCGCCTGCCCTTGCTGCCGCATGCAGGCGCACGGCATCGCCGAAAGCCTTGAAGATCTTGGCGGAATTGCTGTCCGACTTCACCCAGTATTCGGGGTGCCATTGCACGCCGACCGCGAAGGCGCGGGCATCCTTGACGGAAACCGCTTCGATCGTGCCGTCGCTAGCGAAAGCCTCGACCTGGAGCCTGGGGCCCAGCAGGTCGATCGCCTGGCGATGCAGGGAATTGACCTTGATTTCACCGGCGCCGAACACGCCGGCAAGGCAGCTTCCGGGCTTGATCGAAATCGTCTGGTGGATGCCGAAGCGCTCGTCCTGATTGTCGCTCACCGGCGCGCGGTGGTCGAGCGAGCCCTCGCGCTCCTGAATCTCGGTACCCAGCGTGCCGCCGAGCGCGACGTTCAGTTCCTGGATGCCGCGGCAGATGGCTAAAAGCGGCACGCCGCGCTCGAGTGCCTTGCGGATCAGCGGCAGCGTGGTGGCGTCGCGCGCCGGATCGTAAGGACCGTTGGCCTCGCTCGGGTCCCCGCCATAGAGCGAAGGATGCACATTGGACTTCGAGCCGGTCACCATGACGCCGTCGACCGAGGACAGCAATTCATCGAGGTCGAGCCGATCGCCGAAGGACGGCACCAGCAAGGGGAACACGCCGGCGCCCGCGACTGCGGCTTCCAGATATTGCTGGGGGGCTGCGTGCCAGGTGTAATTGTCGAACTGGCGGACGTCGGTCGAGACGGCGACGAGCGGCTGCTGCATTTTGGGTTTGGTTTCCATCAGGCCAAGGAATTGTTCTGCCTATAAAATAAGCGATCCGTCGCGGCTTTTCCATGGCAAGTTTGGCCGCCTCGCATAGGCCAGGAAAGAGAACGTTAGACTATAGTTGCAGGCGGTTGCGGAATGGCGGCAACCTCGGCCCACGGCGCTGGACTCGACTTCTTGCCTGTGTATGTTTCTCCCCCAACCGATCAGGGCACCGAGGATGCCCT
The DNA here is from genome assembly GCF_006439385.1 of Mesorhizobium sp. B3-1-7. Lineage (NCBI taxonomy): Bacteria > Pseudomonadati > Pseudomonadota > Alphaproteobacteria > Hyphomicrobiales > Phyllobacteriaceae > Mesorhizobium > Mesorhizobium sp. B3-1-7. The sequence goes on along the minus strand of NZ_VFTL01000054.1, from coordinate 27,065 downwards.
CGCATCGGTCAGCTGATCCGCAAGGGAGGAAACTTAATGGATCGTCGTTCGTTCATTCGCAAGGCCGGCGCGTCCGGGGTGGGCGCCGCCGCCGCGGCCGCGGCACTTGCCACGCCGGCCATTGCCCAGTCCAACCCGAAAGTGACCTGGCGGCTTGCGTCATCCTTCCCGAAGTCGCTCGACACGATCTATGGCGGCGCTGAAGTCTTCTCCAAGATGCTGTCTGAGGCGACCGACGGCAATTTCCAGATCCAGGTCTTCGCTTCGGGCGAGCTGGTGCCCGGCCTGCAGGCGGCCGACGCCGCCGCCGCCGGCACCGTCGAGGCGGCGCATACGGTCGCCTATTATTACTGGGGCAAGGATCCCACCTGGGCGCTCGGTGCCGCCGTGCCGTTCTCGCTCAACGCGCGCGGCATGAATGCCTGGCACTATCATGGCGGCGGCATCGACCTGTTCAACGAATTCCTCGGGGCGCAAGGGTTGTTCGGCCTGCCGGGCGGCAACACCGGCGTCCAGATGGGCGGCTGGTTCCGCAAGGAAATCAACAGTGTCGCCGATCTGTCGGGCCTCAAGATGCGCATCGGCGGCTTTGCCGGCAAGGTCGTCGAGAAGCTCGGCGTGGTGCCGCAGCAGATCGCCGGCGGCGACATCTATCCGGCGCTGGAAAAGGGCACCATCGACGCAGCCGAATGGGTCGGTCCCTATGACGACGAGAAGCTCGGCTTCTATAAGGTCGCGCCCTATTACTACTATCCCGGCTGGTGGGAAGGCGGCCCGACCGTCCACCTGCTGTTCAACAAGGCAAAATACGAAGAACTTTCGCCGACTTACAAATCGCTGGTGCGCACCGCGGCGCAGGCCGCGGACGCCAATATGCTGCAGAAATACGACTATGTGAATCCGCCGGCGGTGCGGCGGCTGGTGGCCGGCGGCGCCAAGCTCAGGCCGTTCAGCCAGGAGATCATGGCGGCTTGCTTCGAGAAGGCCAACGAAGTCTACGCCGAGATGGAATCCAACAACGCGCCGTTCAAGAAGATCTGGGAATCTATCAAGGCCTTCCGCAAGGAGCACTATCTCTGGGCCCAGGTCGCCGAATACAATTACGATACCTTCATGATGGTGCAGCAGCGCAACGGCAAGCTGTAGGCCCAGTCCCTTCTCCCCGTCACTATATGGGGAGAAGGTCCCGGCAGGGGGATGAGGGGCGGCGCCGGCTTCGGCAGTTTAGAAATTCCCCCTGAAGAGAGGCGCTGGGGGCACAAACGATGGAAGATCTTAACCCCGGCCCGGCACCACCAGCACCTTGACTTCGCCCGGCGCCGGCGGGTTGGCGATGACCTGGGGCGCTTCCTCCAGGCTGACCTGCTTCGAGATCAGCCGGTCGATCTCGATCGCGCCGGAGGCAATCAGCTGAGCCGCCCGGCCATGCGTGAACGGGTTGAGGAAGGAACCCAGCACTTTCAATTCCCTGAACAGCAGATCGAACGGCTCGATCTCCACCTTCATGCCCTGCGGCACGACGCCGACGATGACGACCGTGCCGCCGGCACGAGCCATCCGCAGCGACTGCTCCACCGTGTCGCGCACGCCGGCGCATTCCAGCACCACATCGACGCCGCCGGGCGCCAGGCCGTTCGGCCCGGCGACGGCCGCGATCGGATTGCCGGCGCTTGGATCGATCGTCGCGGTCGCGCCAAGTTCCTCGGCAAGCGCGCGTCGCGAGGCCTGTCTTGTCGACAGGATGACGGTCGTTGCGCCCGCCAACTTCGCCAGTTGCACGACAAGCAGGCCGATGACGCCGCCGCCGAGCACCGCCACCGACGAACCCGGCCGGATCGCGGCAAGGTCGATGCCGTGCAGGCAGCAGGCCAGCGGTTCGCAGAAGGCGCCATGCGTCGGCTTGAGATTTGCCGGCAGCCGGAAGGCCTGCTTCTGCGGCATCAGCACATAGTCGGCAAAGCCGCCGTCGCGGTGGATGCCGATGGCGCTCAGATTGCTGCAGAGATTGACGCGGCCGGCATGGCAGTGGGCGCAGCGCCCGCAGGCGATGTTGGGATCGCCGGTGACGCGGTCGCCGACGGCAATGCCCGACACCGCCTCGCCGACAGCTTCGACGATGCCGGAGAATTCATGGCCGAGCGTCACCGGCGGCGTGCAGGGAAACTCGCCATGGAAAAGGTGCCGGTCGGTGCCACAGACGCCGCAGGCCTCGATGCGCACGAGAACGTCTTCCGGCCCGGGAACGGGTTTGGGGACCTCTCGCAACCCTATGCTGCCCACTGCCTCCAACCGTATGGCTCTCATGGCGATAACCTCAATTGAATTTGGGCGGCTGCGAGAGATCGGGCGCGGGGGCCGGCTTGGCCGGCGCGTCGCCGAAGCTCGGCGGTTGCGACAGGTCGGGCGTGCCGGGAGCCGCCGGGGCGCCGCCATTGGCCGGCGCCCCGGCGTTGTTGTTCGCCGGGGCTGTGCCGAGCGGCGACAGCGAAGGCATGTCCGGCAGCTTGAGATCGATGGTGCTGGGCTCCACCGCGGGACCTTTATAGCGCATGACCATCTGCGGGAAAGCGATGGTGAGCCCGATCATGATCACCTGGATCAGGACGAACGGCACGGCGCCCCAATAGATCTGGCCGGTGGTAACCGGCGCGACCTGCTTGCCGGTGATCCGGTCGAGGTACGGCACGCGGGCTGCGACCGAGCGCAGGTAGAACAGCGCGAAGCCGAAGGGCGGATGCATGAAGCTCGTCTGCATGTTGACGCCAAGCAGCACGCCGAACCAGATCAGGTCGATGCCGAGCTTGTCCGCGGCCGGCGCCAAGAGCGGCACGATGATGAAGGCGAGCTCGAAGAAATCGAGGAAGAAGGCAAGCACGAAGACCAGGATGTTGACGCCGATCAGGAAGCCGGTCTCGCCGCCAGGCAGCGAGGTCAGCAGATGCTCGACCCAGATATGGCCGTTGACGCCGTAGAAGGTGAGCGAGAACACGCGCGCACCGATCAGGATGAACAGCACGAAGGCGGAAAGCCGGGTTGTCGAGGCCAGCGCCTGATTGACGACGTCCATCGTCAGGCGGCCCTTCATCGCCGCCATGATGAGCGCGCCGACGGCGCCCATGGCGCCGCCTTCGGTCGGCGTGGCGATGCCGAGGAAGATCGTGCCCAGCACCAGGAAGATCAGCGCCAGCGGCGGGATCAGCACGATCACCACCTGCTGCGCCAACTTGGACATGAGGTTGAGTCCCAGCCGCTGGTCGGCGATGGCGACGACATAGATGACGATGACGCCGACGGCGAAGCCGAGGATATCGGCATTGTCGCCGTGGTTCGGCGCAAGGTAGCGATAGGCCGCGTAGGAAATCGCGCCCGTCACCACAAGTGCCACCAGCAGAGATATCACGCCGTGACCGAGGGTACGGGCTTCGAGCGGCAGCGCCGGCATCGAGTTCGGCCGGACGATCGACATGATAAGGATGTAGAGCATGTAGATGCCGGTCAGCACGAGGCCAGGGATCAACGCGCCGGCATACATGTCGCCGACGGAGCGTCCCAGCTGGTCGGCGAGCACGATCAGCACCAGCGATGGCGGGATGATCTGGGCGAGCGTGCCGGAGGCCGCGATGACGCCGGAAGCCACGCGGCGGTCATAGCCGTAGCGCAGCATGATCGGCAGCGAGATCAGCCCCATGGCGATGACGGAAGCGGCGACCACGCCGGTCGTGGCGGCAAGCAGCGCGCCGACAAAGACCACCGCATAGGCAAGCCCGCCGCGGATCGGCCCGAACAGCTGGCCGATCGTGTCGAGCAGGTCCTCGGCCATGCCGGACCGTTCGAGCACGATGCCCATGAAGGTGAAGAAGGGTATCGCCAGCAGCGTGTCGTTGGACATCACCCTGGTGCCGTAGAAATTGTCCGGCAGCGCATGCAGCAGCGGCCAGGCAAGGTTGATCGACCCGCCTGAATAGGGCGAGACCAGCACGCCGATGAAGAAGAACAGCAAGCCGTTGGCGGCGAGCGAGAAGGCGACGGGGTAGCCGATCAAAAGAAAGATGACCAGCGAGGCGAACATGATCGGCGCCATGTTCTGCGCGATGAATTCGATCACGGACGGACCTCGCCCGCGATCGCCTTGGCTTCTTCGGCCAGCGCTTCGGCCTCGAGCTTGGCCTGGTCATGCGCCGACACGAAGGGGTTGGGATCGTCCATGTCGCCGCGCATGATGGCGATCTTCTTGATGATCTCGGAAACTCCTTGCAGCGCGAGCAAGAAGAAACCGACCAGAAGGATGGCCTTGGCCGGCCACACGATCAGCCCGCCGGCATTGGTCGACATCTCGCCACTGCGGAAGGACAGCGACACATAGGGTACGAAATAGATCACCATCAGCACCACGAATGGCATCAGGAAGAACAGGTGGCCGAGGAGGTCGATCCAGTGCTGCACGCGCCGCGAGAGCATGCCGTAGACAATGTCGATGCGGATATGGTCGTTCTGTTTCAGCGTGTAGGCGGCGGCCAGCATGAAGGCGCCGCCGAACAGGTACCACTGCAACTCCAGCCACGCGTTGGAGGACGTATCGAACATCTTGCGGATGACGGCATTGCCGGCGCTCACCAGGATCGCGAGCAGGATCAGCCAGGACACCCAGCGGCCGATGAACTCGTTGATGCGGTCGATCGTCCTGGATAGAGCGAGCAGCCCTGCCATGCATATCCTCCCTGGCCATGCGGCGCGCCCGATCCCCCTCCGGTGTCGCGTCGCTTGGCCCAACGGTATGCAGTGCGTGGTCCGGCAGGTCAACATGACAGGCAGGACGAAGCGGGCACGGCGGCGGAAACCCCGCAGGCTCACCGAACGTCATGCAACCAAAGTCTGATGGTTCAGGCGATCTTGGCCTGGTCGCGCCCGGCGCCGATCAGCACCAGCATGGCGACGAGGAAGAGATAGATCCAGGCGTCGCGCCATTCGAGCGGGAAATAGCCAGCCCAAAGCGATTCCGCCATGCCGAATGCCGCGGCGCCAAGAGCCGCCTTGAGCGGCGACAGATAGCCCCCGACCGCCGTCACGAACAGGATCTTGAGGCCGTAGATCAGCCCGGTGCCGAAGGAGACATTGCCGTAATAGAGGCCGGCAAGCACGCCGGCCAGGGCGGCGCATAAGCCGCCGAACAGCACGGCAAGGCGGAACACAGCGCGCACATCGACACCGCACATCGCCGCCGCTTTCGGATCGTCGGAGACGGCGCGCCAGGCGCGGCCGAAGCGCGAATGCGAAAACAGCCAGGCCGCCAGCGCCACCACCGCGATCACGCCCGCGCAATCGAGCAGCTGGATGACGGTGAGCGTGACCTTGAAGCCGTCGCCCTCAGCGAAGATCACGGGGTTGGCGAGCATCGGCGGCAGCCAGAGATCGTGCGTGTCGGCGGCGATGCGGCTCGCCTCCGACAGGAAGAGCAGGATGCCGAGCGTCGTCACCACGATGGCGTTGGGCGAGCGGTCGGCGAGCCTCTCGAAAACGCTGCGCGACAACACGTGGCTGATCAGCGCCGCATAGAGAACAGCCGCGACCACGCCGAGCGCCACCGCGGCGGCCAGCGTCAGCCACAGCGCCTGGTAGCCGAAAGCGGCGGTCAGGATCATCGTCTGGCCGCAGAAGGCGAACAGCGCGCCATAGGCGAGGTTGGTCCGATGCAGGATGCCGTTGGTCAGCACATAGCCGAAGGCGAGCAGCGCATAGAGCGCGCCCGAATGCAGCCCGTTCAGCACCTGCTGGAAGAAATAGAGCATGCGGCATCCCACGGGTCGCATGACGCAACCCTGCATGGACCGTTGCATTCGGAATCTAACTTGTCAAATGCGTTTTATCGGTTAGATTCCCGCGCATGACAGTCTCCTGGACCCCGCACCGTTTCACCGGTGGCATCCTTGCGCTCGATACGGCGAACACCGTCGTATTGCGCAACGATCCGGAAAAAACCTTCGACCGTTTCGACGACCCGGCCGAGATCGCCCGTTTCGCCGAGGCGGCGAGCGGCTTTCGCGCCGCCGAGCTCGGCGGCCGGCGGCTGCGGGCGCCGGAGCCGGGCGAGATAAAGCAAGCCGTCATCTCGATTCGCGAAACGACTGATCGCCTGTTCCGCCACGCCGTGTCGAACGGCGCGCTCGCGACCAGCCACCTGCCTGATTTCCTCACGGCCTGTGCAAGCGGCCTGTCCGGCAGCGAGACCGAGATCGGAACGCCTGGCCAGCCTTTCGGCGATCCGCAAACACCGATCGCCTTCGAGGCGGCTTTGGCCGTTTCGGCCCTGTCGCTGCTGCGCGACGAAACGGTGGCGAGGCTGAGGATCTGTCCCAATTGCAGCTGGCTGTTCGTCGACCGCAGCCGCAACGCCAGCCGCCTCTGGTGCGACATGGCCGTTTGCGGCAACCGCCAGAAGGCAAACCGCTATTACCGCCGCCGTACAGCGGCGAGGGAGGTTCCCAATGCTTAGCAAACTGTCGCGTTCGGCTCTGGTCGGCGCCGCCCTGATCGCTGCAATCGCGCTCGGCGCCTGCCGCGACACCGGCAACGACCAGCTCTTTGCCATCTCCGGCAAGCTGTTCGAGTTCAATTACCGGCTGGCCATTGCCACCTATGTCATCACGCTGAAGCCGCTGCGCCCGATGGTCGACGGCCAGGTCGCGGTGGTGAGCTTCCAGAACCCGGCCGGCGGCGACCCGCTCATCGTCAACCAGAAGATCTGGCCGAAGCTGCCCCACATCACGCTCACCAGTCCGCCGCTCTCCTGCGTGGTCAAGGACAAGCCCTACAGCGTCTCGATCCGCATCGAGGATGCGAGCGGCACGTTGCTGCAGAGCATCGACACCACCATGACCTCGTCGGAGGACCAGACCATGCTGCCGGACCGACCGCTGGTGATCGGGCCGAACTACGAGCTGAATTCCGATCTGGCCGGCCATCCCGACGGCAGGCTGCCGGGCGAGCCGAAGCCGGATTGCTCGAAAGCGACCTGAAACGCCGGCGCCCGCGCGAAATTTTTATTCCTCAGGAAGCGGTTAGCATGATCTTGTATGCGCCGCCGGCCACTCGCCAGACCGTTTGTTGCGTGTTATCTGGCTCCTGCGATTTTGTTTGACCTCTCCCGCAAGGGAAGAAAGACTGCGGCGTCCCACTCCGACGTTGGCTGCCTGATTTGAGGCGCCTCCGCAGAGGAAATGCCTGATGACGCTGCACGACGTCGCGCTCGACGACAAGTTCGACCTTGGCAAGGAGAGCGTCTTCCTGTCCGGCGCGCAGGCGGTCGTGCGCATGCTTCTGATGCAGCGCGAGCGTGACCGCCGCGCCGGCCTCAACACGGCAGGCTTCGTCTCCGGCTACCGCGGCTCGCCGCTTGGCGGCCTCGACATGCAGCTGTGGCGGGCGAAGAAGCAGCTCGCGCAAGCCGACATCGTCTTCCAGCCCGGCCTTAACGAGGAGCTCGCCGCCACCGCCTGCTGGGGCTCGCAGCAGACCGAATTGCTCGGCGAGGGCACGCATGACGGCGTCTTTTCGGTCTGGTACGGCAAGGGGCCGGGCGTCGACCGTTCCGGCGACGTCTTCCGCCACGCCAATCTAGCCGGCTCGTCGAAGCATGGCGGCGTGCTCGCCCTGATGGGCGACGACCATATGGCCGAATCCTCGACCAACGCGCATGCCACCGAATTCCTGTTCGTCGACACCATGGTGCCGATCCTCAATCCGGCCGGCGTCCAGGAGATCATCGACTACGGCCTCTACGGCTTTGCCATGTCGCGCTTTGCCGGCACCTGGGCGGCGATCAAATGCGTCAAGGACAACATCGAATCGACGGCCTCGGTCGACGCCTCGATCGAGCGTCTGGGCATCGTCATTCCCGAATTCGACATGCCGCCGGGCGGGCTCAACATCCGCCACGAGATCGACATGCTCGGCCAGGAAGAGCGGCTGCATGAATATAAGCGCGCCGCCGCTTCGGCCTTCATCCAGGCCAATGGTCTCAACCGCGTCGTCTATTCCGGCGGCCGCAATCCCAAGCTCGGCATCATCACCATCGGCAAGAGCTATCTCGATGTCCGCCAGGCGCTGGAGGATATCGGCATCGACGAACAGGCCGCCAACCGCATCGGCATCCGCCTGTTCAAGGTCGGCTGCCCGTGGCCGCTCGATTTCCAGCATATCGCCGAGTTCGCCCGCGGCCTCGACACCATCGTCGTCGTCGAGGAAAAGCGCTCGCTGATCGAGGTGCAGCTGCGCGAGAACCTCTACGGCACCGCCACGCAGCCGGTGATCGTCGGCAAGAAGGACGAGCGCGGCGACTGGCTGTTTCCGGCCAAGGGCGCGCTCGACCCGAACGAGATCGCCATCGCGCTCGGCGAGCGGATCCTGCGCACCATCGGCCCGTCGGAAGAAATCGCCGCGCGGGTGGCGAAGCTGCGCCAGTTCCAGGCGATGCTCGCCGACACCGTCGATATCGGTTCGCGCACGCCCTTCTTCTGCTCGGGCTGCCCGCACAATTCCTCGACCAAGGTGCCGGACGGCTCGATCGCCGCCGCCGGCATCGGCTGCCATTTCATGGCGCTGTGGATGGACAGGAACACCGTCGGCTTCACCGCCATGGGCGGCGAGGGCGCGCAATGGGTCGGCCAGGCGCCATTCTCGAAGCGCGGCCACATCTTCCAGAACCTCGGCGACGGCACCTACAACCATTCCGGCGTGCTGGCGATCCGCTTCGCGCTGTCCTCCGGCGCCAACATCACCTACAAGATCCTCTACAACGATGCGGTGGCGATGACCGGCGGCCAGCCGCATGAGGGTGGCCTGACCGTCGACATGATCGCGAGACAAGTGCGAGCCGAGGGCGTCGACCGCATCGCAGTCGTCACCGACGAGCCGGACAAATATGCCGGCAAGGCCGATTTCCCGGCCGGCATCAGCATCCATCATCGTGATGACCTCGATCTCGTCCAGCGCGAATTGCGCGACGTGCAGGGCGTTTCGGTGCTCATCTACGACCAGACCTGTGCCGCGGAGAAACGCCGGCGCCGCAAGCGCGGCACCTTTCCCGATCCCGACAAGCGCGTCTTCATCAACGAACTGGTCTGCGAAGGCTGCGGCGATTGCGGCGTGCAGTCGAACTGCGTCTCCATCCAGCCGGTCGAGACTGAATTCGGCCGCAAGCGCCGGATCGACCAGTCGAGCTGCAACAAGGATTTTTCCTGCCTCAACGGTTTCTGCCCGTCCTTCGTCACCGTGCATGGCGGCAAGATCAGGAAGGCCGAAGGCATTGCCGGCAGGGCCGATCCCCTCGACGGCGTGCCGGCGCCGGCTGAGTTCCGCATGGGCAACCAGGGCTGGGCGGCGATCATCGACGGGGTGGGCGGCACCGGCGTCGTCACCGTTGGCGCGGTGCTTGGCATGGCCGCGCATCTGGAAGGCAAGGGCTGCGGCATGATCGACATGGCGGGCCTCGCCCAGAAGGGCGGCTCGGTCTTCACCCATGTCCGCATCGCCCCGACGCCCGAGGACATCCACGCCATTCGCGTTTCAGCCGGCAAGGCCGACCTCGTGCTCGGCTGCGACCTCGTCGTCTCCGGCGCCAAGAAGGTGCTGGGCGCGGTGCGCGAGGGCCACACCATCTTCCTCGCCAATACTGCCGAGATCATGCCTGGCGAATTCACCCGTTCCGCCGACTTCTCGCTGCCGGTCGAGCGGCTGAAGAAGGCGATCCGGGCGGCTGCCGGCGACGACAAGGCGCATTTCTTCGATGCAACCCGCACCGCGACGGCCTTGTTCGGCAATTCGCTCGGCGCCAACATGTTCATGCTCGGCTTCGCCTTCCAGCATGGCGGCCTGCCGCTTTCGGCGGAAGCGGTTGAAAAGGCGATAGAATTGAACGGCGAGGCGGTGGCGATGAATATCGCCGCCTTCCGCTGGGGCCGCCGCGCCGCGCATCAGCCTGATTTCGTGCGTGGCCTGGTCAGCCAGACGGGCAAGCCAGCGTCCCGACCGGCCGAGACGCTGGACGATGTGATCGCCCGCCGCGTCGCCTTCCTTACCGCCTATCAGAACGCTGCCTATGCCAGGCGCTACGCCGACCGCGTGGCGACGTTGCGCGCCGCCGAAGCCAAGGCCGTGCCCGGCTCGTCCGTGGTGACCGAGGCCGTCGCCAGGAACCTCTTCAAGCTGATGGCGATCAAGGACGAGTACGAGGTGGCGCGGCTTTACACCGACGGCACTTTCGCCGCCGACCTCGCCAAGCAGTTCCAGGGCTACGAGAAGCTCGAGTTCCATCTCGCGCCGCCGATCCTCGGGCGGCGCGGCAATGACGGCAAGCCCCGGAAATCGAGCTTCGGCCCATGGATGATGAAGGGTTTCCGGCTGCTGGCGGCGATGAAGGGCCTGCGCGGAACCGCCTTCGACCTTTTCGGCTACACGGCCGAGCGGCGCATCGAGCGGCAGTCGCTGAGGCAGTACGAGGCCGATCTTGACCTGATCGCCGGCGCGTTGGCGCCGGGCAGGGTGGAAGCCGCGACGGCTCTGGCCTCCGTGCCGGCGCTCATCCGGGGCTACGGCCACGTCCGGCAGGCCAGCGCCGACAAGGCGGCGGGCGAGCGCTCGCGACTGATCGAGCGTCTGGCTCAGGCTCCGGCGGAGCCGGCGCTTCGGGCAGCGGAATGATCGCGCCGGCGCGTTGACGGCGCCCCTGAATTTTCCGATCTGTCCCGTCTGCCGCAATCCTCTGCAACCGTAGCCGAGCGCCGTTCTAAGCCTTTCTTAAGGCAGGTGTGGCATGACAAGGCGTAGTGTTGGGCCAACGGCATGGGTAGAACAAAGACCGAGAACATCCCGGCGGATGTTTATATCCAGTTTGTGCGGTCGTTGTTCGACAACGCGCACATGCTGGTGATCGGTGGCGTTTGCTACTGGATCCTCGGATTCATGATCTATTGGCGGACGCACAATCCGCTGTTTCTGGCCTTTTCTTTCGGCCTGCTCTCAATCAGCCTTTTCCGTTACTTCGGCATTCGCACCTTCCTGAAGGCAGGCGGCACCATAGCCAATGTCGAAGAGGCCAGGCGGTGGGAGCGCATCTATATCCTCAAGGGCAGCCTGCAGGGCCTGGGCCTGGGTTCGCTGTGCTTCATATCGATCTACGTTTACCCCGATCCCTTCGCCGAGCTGGCCGCGACGTCGCTGACGATCGCGACCCTGGTCACGGTTGTCGGCCGCAACTACGGCTCTCCGCAGATGGTACGGATTTTCTCCGTGACCTTCATCGGTCCGGCCGCGCTCGGACTTCTGCTACGCATGGATTTCCCGTCGGTCCTGCTCGGCCTGATGATCATCCCGCTGACCTTCATCACCATCAACAGCGCCGACCATGTCCGCAACGTGCTCTTCTCCGCCGTCATCGGCCACAAGCAGGCCAGGAACCTGACGCGCCGGTTCGATCGCGCGCTCAACACCATGTCGCACGGCCTGGTCATGCTGGGGCCGGACGGGCGCGTCGCGGTGGCCAATGCCGAAGCCGCCCGCCTGATGTCGCTGAAATCGGGCGATGCCTTGCTCGGGCGCTCGATCCACGGTCTTTTGATGCGCGGCGTCGCCGGTGGCATGCTGGCGCCGAAAGACTGCCGCTACATCGAGGCGCAGCTGACGCGCGCCTTGCGCGAAGGCCGCGACCGCAAGGTGCTCGTTTCGCTGGCCAACGGCCAGCACTACGAATTCTCCGCCCGCGAAGGCAGCCAGGAACTGGGCGTCATCACCTTCGAGGATGTGACGGCCCGCGTCGAGGCGGAGGAAAAGATCCGCTTCATGGCGCGCTACGACAATTTGACCGGGCTGCCGAACCGCGCCTATTTCCACGAACTGGTCGGCGAGGCGATGGCCTCTGGCGACCAGGACCGGCTGTGCGGCCTCGCGGTGCTCGATCTCGACGACTTCAAGAGCGTCAACGACACGCTCGGCCATCCGGTCGGCGACGGGCTGATCTATGCCGTGGCCGAGCGCCTCGCGGCGATTGCCGGACCGGGCATCACCGTCAGCCGCTTCGGCGGCGACGAGTTCATGATCTTCTTCGACCGTGTCGAGGACGAGAGCCATCTCAGCACCCTGCTTGACCAGATTTTCGCGGACCTGCAGGGCGAGGTGGACGTTGCCGGCCACGGCTTGCGCATCCAGACCAGCGGCGGCGCGGTGCTTTCCAGGGTCAAGGACACCGACGCGGACGCCATGATCGTCAAGGCGGACCTTGCCCTCTACAAGGCCAAGGAACTCGGCAAGAACAGCTGGCGGCTGTTCGAGGCGGCCATGGATGCCGCCTTCCGCAATCGCCAGTTGATGAAAGCCGACCTGCGCAATGCCGTGCAGGCCAGGGAATTGCGCGTCGTCTACCAGCCGATCGTGGCTGTCAGCACCATGCGCATCGCCAGTTGCGAGGCGCTCTGCCGCTGGGACCATCCCGACCTCGGCCCGATCTCGCCCAGCGTCTTCATCCCGCTCGCCGAGGAGATGGGCATCGTTTCCGACATCAGCACTTTCGTGCTGGAGGCCGCGTGCGCCGAATGCGCCAAATGGCCGGCCCAGACCAGCGTGTCGGTCAACCTGTCGGCCAAGGATTTCCGCAGTCGCGACATCGTCCAGAAGGTCAGGGACGCCTTGGCCAAGTCGGGACTGGCGGCGCACCGGCTCGAAATCGAGGTCACCGAGACCGCGTTGCTCGACGACAAGTCGCTGACGCGCGAGTCGATCGAGGAACTGAAGGCGCTCGGCGTGCGCATCGCGCTTGACGACTTCGGCACCGGCTACTCCAGCCTGAGCTATCTCCACAAGCTGCCGCTCGACAAGATCAAGATCGACCGCTCGTTCCTGGTCGATGTGAACCAGAACCGGCAGTCGCTCGATCTGCTGAAGGGCATCGTCAGCCTGTCCAGGACGTTGGGTCTTTCGGTCACTATCGAAGGGGTTGAGACCTTCGAGCAGCTGAAGACGCTGGTTCATTTGGTCAAGCCGGACTTCGTGCAGGGCTTTCTCTTCGGCGCCGCGCTCAGCGCGTCGGGCATCGAGACGATGTCGAGCGTCACATGGCCGTTTGCCGCGGACCTTCACATCGCCGGCAAAAGAACAGCCAGCTAGAAGCAAATCCAGGAAAAGTGCGAAGCGGTTTTCCGTCCGGAATTGCGTCAAACAAGAGCAAATCCAGGAAAAGTGCGAAGCGGTTTTCCGTCCGGAATTGCGTCAAACAAGAGAAAATCCATGAAAAGTGCGAAGTGGTTCCCGTCCGGAACTGCGCTGAAATAGAGAGCAATCGCAGAAAAAATGGAATCCGGATTTCCGTCTGGAGCGGATATGCGCTCCGTGAAACGATAGCCGTTCCGGCGTAGTATAATTCTGTGATGCACTGACGCTTTCAAGCTCTGGATACGGATTGATCTTGATGACCCGCCGTCAGGCCGGATCAGACAATTGCTGGCTGCGGTATTTGTTTTTTCGCGTGTAAGATCGATGAAAACGATCGCAGCTATTAAGGTTAACAGACGGTAAATCAGCAATCTCGAATTTTCAGCTTGTGTCTCATTTCAACTCGAATAGCTTGTCCTCAGGCGGAATTCGAGGACGGACAATAATGGAAGCTGCGGCTAAGGGTGCGTCGGCTGGCGCCAGCTCAAAAGCTGATTCCCTGCTCAACCGAACGATGATGCAGCTCCTGGAGCACGTCGAATATCGCCTCATCACCGGGGGCGAGGATCTGGAAGCGATCTACCGGCTTCGATATCAGTCCTACCTCAAATCAGGCATGTGCGGTCCGATCGCCAGCGGGATGTTCGAGGATCGCTGGGATAATCTTCCCAACTCCTACCGCTTCGGCGTCTATTGTTACGGCGAATTGGTCAGCACATTGCGCTTTCACTATATTTCCAGTGAACAGCCATACTCACCTTCGGTGGACGCCTATCCCGAAGTGTTGCTCCCGCGGCTCGCCCGGGGGGAAACCTTCATCGACGGCACCCGCTTCGCAACTGATCCCGATGCCGCGCCGGCGCCCGGCGTTCTGCCTTTCCTGACGCTCAGGATCGCCATGGTGGCCTCCAATTATTTTGGCCAGGACTCGGTGCTGACCCCGGTCAAGGTCGAGCATTCTCATTTCTATGCCCGGTTCTTCAATGCCGTGCAGAAGAGCGAAGCCAAGCAGTTCCCGGGCGTTCTTGCTCCGATCGCGCTGTTCGAGATCCCTGCCGGCGAGAATATGCGCCGCACGCTCGAGCGGTTCCCGTTCTACAATTCGACGCCGATGGAGCAGCGGCTGATGTTCGGCAATCCGGCCATCAACCGGCTGACGCCCCTCTCCATTCTGCCGACGGCGAAATACTATCGCGCCGCTGCCTGAACGCAGGCCATGAACCTTTCGCCGGCTGCTCCGTTATCAAGGTCGCAGCCCGGTCTGTCAGGCGATCGCGCCTGTCACAGGAAAGGATCCCCGCATGACCATCCACTCGCTCGCGCTGACGCCGCTGATCTCGCTGATCGCCGGCGTACTGATCCTGGTGATGCCGCGGCTCCTCAACTACATAGTCGCGCTTTACCTGATCGTTGTCGGTCTGCTCGGCCTTTTTCCCCACCTCGCCAGCTGAATCCCGCGCCGGCCGCGTGGACACAGCTGCGGCATTCAATTTCAACTTTCGTTTGAGGCTGTTGTCGCCGGCTGTGCGGCAATAGCGCCATTGCTCTTGGTTCGGCTTTTCGCTATGTGCCTCAAAGGCATTTTCGAAGGGGTACTTCCATGGCTGATCACACGCCGACCGGTCCTGTCGAGCTGGGCGCGCAAATGGACTATGCCGAGCACGACCGTACCTACAAGGGCTTCCTCGGTCTTGCCAAATACGGCTCGCTGTTCTGTGCCGCCATCCTTATCGCAATGGCCTTCGGCTTCTTCGTCGGCGGCTTCTTCTCGGCGACCGTCCTGTTCATCCTGATCATGGCCGTCGGCACTCTCATTCTGCGGTAGACTTCCCAAGCCCATTGCCCTCGACGTCGCCGGACGTCCGGCCGACGCCTTGCGCAATCAAGGTTCCAGCCGAAAGGATCATCCGGTGGGACAAATAGTATTCATCCCTCGTGAGGTTGACCCGAACGAGCCGCGTGTCGCGGCCTCGCCGGAGACGGTCAAGCGCCTGACGGGTCTCGGCTTCGACGTGATCGTCGAGAAGGGTGCCGGCCTCGGCTCCCGCATCCCCGACCAGGATTTCACTGCTGCCGGCGGTGCGATCGGAACGGCGGCCGACGCCAAGAAGGCCGATGTCGTGCTGAAAGTGCGCCGGCCGACGGATGCGGAGCTCAAGGGCTACAAGTCGGGCGCCGCCGTGATCGCCATCATGGATCCCTACGGCAACGATGCCGCGGTGGCCGCGATGGCCAAGGCCGGCATCACCGCCTTTTCCATGGAGTTCATGCCGCGCATCACCCGTGCGCAATCGATGGACGTGCTGTCCTCGCAGGCCAACCTCGCCGGCTACCAGGCGGTGATCGATGCCGCCGCCGAATATGACCGCGCGCTGCCGATGATGATGACGGCGGCCGGCACCGTGCCGGCGGCAAAGACCTTCATCATGGGCGTCGGCGTCGCCGGCCTGCAGGCCATCGCCACCGCGCGCCGCCTCGGCTCTGTCGTCACGGCCACCGACGTGCGCCCGGCGGTGAAGGAGCAGGTGCAGTCGCTCGGCGCGAAATTCCTGGCGGTCGAGGACGAGGAATTCAAGGCGGCCGAGACCGCCGGCGGCTACGCCAAGGAAATGTCGAAGGAATACCAGGCCAAGCAGGCGGCGCTCACCGCCGAGCACATCGCCAAGCAGGACATCGTTATCACCACCGCGCTGATCCCCGGCCGTCCGGCGCCGAAGCTGGTCTCGGCCGCCATGGTTGCCTCGATGAAGCCGGGCTCGGTGATCGTCGACCTCGCCGTCGAGCGCGGCGGCAATGTCGAGGGCGCGGTGCCGGGCAAGGTCGTGATGACCGGGAACGGCGTCAAGATCGTCGGCCACCTCAACGTGCCGGGCCGTGTCGCCGCATCCGCCTCGCTGCTCTACGCCAAGAACCTATACGCCTTCCTCGAGACGATGGTCGACAAGGCGGCGAAGCAGCTTGCCATCAGGCGCGACGACGATCTGGTCAAGGCGACGATGCTGACCGACGCCGGCAAGGTGGTGCATCCGAACTTCGCCAAGGCGGTCGAGCAGCCGCGCACCGAGCCGGCGGCCATTCCGGCGACGAGCATGGTCGCCGACGCCAGACCGGCGCCGAAGAAGAAGTCCGCAGCCAAGCCTAAGGGGACCGCGTGATGGACGCCTTGCAGAAAGCCCTCGACCAACTCGATCAGGCGACTGCCGCCGTTCGCCTTGCGGTGCAGGATCTTGCCAACGCGCCCGCAGGCGAGGCTGCCGGTAACGCGGCGCACGCGCTGTCCGGTGGCGCCGTCGATCCCTTCGTCTTCCAACTCGCCATCTTCGTGCTGGCGATCTTCGTCGGCTATTATGTCGTCTGGTCGGTGACGCCGGCGCTGCACACACCGCTGATGGCCGTCACCAACGCCATTTCATCGGTCATTGTCGTCGGCGCGCTGCTCGCCGTCGGCATCTCGGCCTCCGGGCTCGCCGCCGGCTTCGGTTTCGTCGCCCTGGTGCTGGTCTCGGTCAACATCTTCGGCGGCTTCCTGGTCACCCAGCGCATGCTCGCCATGTACAAGAAGAAGGAAAAGTGACGTGACCGTCAATCTGGCTTCCTTCCTCTATCTCATCTCCGGCATCCTGTTCATCCTGGCGCTGCGCGGGCTGTCGCATCCCACCACCAGCCGGCGAGGCAATCTCTTCGGCATGATCGGTATGGCGATCGCTATCGCCACCACGCTGGCATTGGCTTTGCCTTTGGCTCCCTCGGTCGGCCGTTTCGGCTGGATCGTGCTCGGGCTGGCCATCGGCGGTGGCATCGGCGCGGTCACCGCGCGCCGCATCGCCATGACCTCGATGCCGCAGCTGGTCGCCGCCTTCCACTCGCTCGTCGGCTTCGCCGCCGTGATGGTGGCGGCTGCCGCCATGTACGCGCCGGAAAGTTTCGGCATCGGTACGGCGGGCGACATCCATGCGCAGGCGCTGGTCGAAATGAGCCTGGGCGTAGCCATCGGCGCCATCACCTTCACCGGCTCGGTCATCGCCTTCCTCAAGCTCGACGGCCGCATGTCCGGCAAGCCGATCATGATCGGTGGCCGGCACCTCATCAACATCGTCCTCGGCGTCGCCCTGGTGGTGCTGATCGTGCTGTTGGTCACCACGGAATCGAAGCTCGTCTTCTGGCTGATCGTCGCCGCCTCGCTGGTGCTCGGCGTGCTCCTGATCATCCCGATCGGCGGCGCCGACATGCCGGTCGTGGTGTCGATGCTGAATTCCTACTCGGGCTGGGCGGCTGCCGCGCTTGGTTTCACCCTCGGCAATCTGGCGCTGATCATCACCGGCGCGCTGGTCGGCTCGTCCGGCGCGATCCTGTCCTACATCATGTGCAAGGGCATGAACCGCTCCTTCATCTCGGTCATCCTCGGCGGCTTCGGCGGCGAGACGGCCGCGGTTGCCGACGACGGCATCGAGCGCACCGTCAAGCAGGGCTCGGCCGATGACGCCGCCTATCTGATGATGAACGCGCAGAAGGTCATCATCGTGCCCGGCTACGGCATGGCGGTCGCCCAGGCGCAGCACGCGCTGCGCGAGATGGCCGACAAGCTCAAGGCCGCCGGCGTCGAGGTGAAATACGCCATTCACCCGGTCGCCGGCCGCATGCCCGGCCACATGAACGTGCTCTTGGCCGAGGCCAACGTGCCTTACGACGAGGTGTTCGAGCTGGAGGACATCAACTCCGAGTTCGCGCAGGCCGACGTCGCCTATGTCATCGGCGCCAACGACGTCACCAACCCGTCCGCGCGCGACGACAAGTCCTCGCCGATCTACGGCATGCCGATCCTCGACGTCGACAAGGCCCGCACCTGCCTGTTCGTCAAGCGCTCGCTCGGCTCCGGCTATGCCGGCATCGACAACACGCTGTTCTACAAGGACGGCACCATGATGCTGCTCGGCGACGCCAAGAAGATGACCGAGGAAATCGTCAAGGCGTTTGATCACTGAGGCGACTGTGGCCGACTGACCGAAACAGAAAAGCCCGGCAGCGACAGGCCGTGGTTTTTCGTTGATCGGATGGCCTCGGTGCCGATGCGTCACGAGCAGCCCACGGCGCAGACACTCAGGTCTACTCCGTGACGAATGCTCAAGGCGCAGCCGAAACCTGGCCGCTCTCCAATCAGTGTTCGCGGCGAAGGCGGCGGTCTGTCACCACCTGCGCCAGCATTTCTGTCGGGTCCCGGTCGACCGGCAAGGCAAAGGCGTTCTCGAGATCGCAGCTGGTAAGGCCGATATCGCGACGCTCGCATTCGCTCATGGCGGCCAGACATGCGAGCTGGCTGCGCGCCTTCCAGAACCGTGGCAGCCACAACAGCGTCCATTTCACCGCCTCGTACATCCGGAAAAGCGAGACGAGAGCGTGCCGCCGGTAGCCGGTTTCGGCACCAATCGAATGATCGGTCGTTGTCATGGCGTTTGTCTCCGTGCTCGACATGGTTGCCTCCTGTTGCGATCGCCGGCATTCGGCGCGGCCTTGGCCTGCGCACCGGTTGCAGCGATCTTGCCCACGCGTTGCGGCTTGGGTTTCTTGCCACCTTCATCGTTGAGTGCGAGATTGCGCCGTTTCGAGATGCTTGTCCGGAAAGCGGCCTGAAAGAGTACTGACGAAGCTCTGAAAATTCTGAGGATCAGACAGTCGCGATGAACGTCGAGCCACAGCCGATCTACAGCTTCGCCGGCTTCAGCCTCGACACGCGCGCCGGAGTGTTGCGCGACGGTTCGGGCGAGATCGCGCTGCGACCGAAATCGCTCGATCTGCTGATTTTTCTTATCCGCAACGCCGGCCGGCTGGTGCCGAAGGACGAGCTTCTGCATGCGGTGTGGAGCGACGTGATCGTCACCGAAGATTCGCTCACCCGATGCATCAGCGACATCCGCCGCGCGCTAGGCGACAAAGCGCAGACGCTGATCCGCACCATGCCGCGCCGCGGCTACATGTTCCCCGGCGAAGTGCTGGAGGGACCGCCAGCCGTCGATGCGCGTCCGTCGCCTCAGCTCCCCGACAAGCCGTCGCTCGTCGTGCTTCCATTCGAGAATCTGTCATCGGACCCCGAGCAATCCTACCTCGCCGACGGCACGGTAGAGGAGATCACGGCGGCGCTAGCGCGCATTCGCGGCCTGTTCGTCATCTCGCGCAACTCGGCCTTTGCTTACCGAGGCCAGGCGCTTGATCTGCCGCGCATCGGCCGCGAGCTCGGCGTCCGCTACGTGCTGGAAGGAAGCGTGCGCCGGCATCTCGACCAGATCCGCATCTCGGCGCGGCTGGTCGAGGCAGAGACCGGCAGTCTAATCTGGGCGGAAGGTTTCAAAGGTGACATCGCGGATGCGTTCGCGCTGCAGGACAATGTGACGGCGGGTGTCGCAGGCGCGATTCTGCCGTCAATCCAGATGGCAGAAATCGAGCGTGCGCGCCGCAAGCGGCCGGGCGACCTGCAAACCTACGATCTGGTGATGCGCAGTCTGCCGCATGTCTGGGCGCTCGGCCGCCAGGACAATGCGATCGCCATCGAGACGCTTGAGAAGGCTTTGCTGGGCGATCCCGATTATCCGCTGGCTCTGTCCCTGCTGTCCTGGTGTCATGCGCAGCGCAAGATCTACAGTTGGTCGACCTCGCCAGAGGCCGACCGGCGCCGTGCGCTGGGGCTGGCGGAGCGATCTGCCGAACTCAACGGTGACGATCCATTTTCCCTGGCCGTGCTCGGCGCTGCCCACACCGTGTCGGGCAATTTCGTCACCGCAGGCGCGCTGCTTGAAAAGGCGTGTTCGATCGATCCCAATTCGGCCTTCGCCTGGAACAGGAGCGGGTGGGTTGCAGCCTACAGAGACGAGGTCGAGCGGGCGGCGGAATGCTTCGAGCGGTCGCTGCGACTGGGGCCGTTCGATCCCATGGTTTATACCTGTCACTTGGGCCTGGCTGTCGTGCATTTCAGCGCCAGGCGGCCCGGTCAGGCGGCGGACCTGTATCTGCGTATCCTGGCGGAGCATCCGAATGCCTTGTGGATACTGCGTACGCTGATGCCGGCACTTGTCGAAGCGGGACGCCTCGACGAAGCCCGGCAGCAAATGGTGCGTTGTCAGCGCGAATATCCGGAGCTCACCTTGCGGACGGTTCGCGACTCGATGCCCTTTAGAGCTGAAATTCTCGACCGACACGAAAACGCGCTGAGAAGCCTTGGAATGCCGGAATAGAGGACCACTTGCCGGATCGGTGGCCGGAACAGACAGCCGGAAGGAGGCCATGAGGCTATTTCATCGCCTGGAGCCACTGGCTAGAATCGCCGCATCGGCAACGGTGCGACCAATTTCACGAGCTATATCGTCGGAGTGGATCGTGGTCAGGCGGCGCTGCTGAACGCCGCTTTGGCAAGCTTCTTTAGAGCATCGCTACGGTCTCAAATATCCAGATTGGCGACCGACAGCGCATTGTCCTGGATGAATTCGCGGCGCGGCTCCACCTCGTCGCCCATCAGCCGCGAGAACAGCGAGTCGGCGTCGGTCGCGTCATTGACCTTGACCTGCAGCAGCGAACGCACATTCGGATCCAGCGTGGTTTCCCAGAGCTGCTCGGCATTCATCTCGCCAAGGCCCTTGTAGCGCTGCATGGTCAGCCCCTTGCGGCCGGTGGCGAACACTGCGTTGAGCAGCGCCAGTGGTCCCGAAAGCAGCTCGGAGCTTTCCTTGCGGCGCAAGGTCGGCTGCTCGCCATAGACTTCCGCCAGGCGCGAGGCATAGCGGTCGAGCTGGCGCGCATCGGCCGAAGCGATCAGCCCGGCATCGAGCTGCGCCACGTCCTTCACGCCGCGCACGGTGCGCTCGAACACATAGCCGCCGGAGCCGTCATTGGAGGCCGACAGACGCCCGGTCCAGCCGCGCTCGGTCTCTTCGGCGATCATATCGAGCCGCCCGGCGACGCGCTCGGCCATCGCATTGGCGCGGCCGAGATCGGCAAGCACGTCGGCGTTGAGCGCGCCGGCGATCGCCGCCTGCTCGACGACGCTGCGGTTGTAGCGCGTGTGCAGCCCGTTGATCAGCTGGCGCACGGCAATTGCGTCGTCGATGGCGCTGCGCAGATCCTGGCCTGTCCGCACCTCGCCGGAGGCGAGCGTCAGCGAAGCCTCGTCCAGCCCGGACTCGATCAGGTATTCCTCATAGGCGTTTTCGTCCTTGAGGTATTGCGAGCTCTTGCCCCGGGTCACTTTGTAGAGCGGCGGCTGGGCGATGTAGAGATGTCCGCGCTCGATCAGCTCCGGCATCTGCCGGAAGAAGAAGGTGAGCAGCAGCGTGCGGATGTGGGCGCCGTCGACGTCGGCGTCGGTCATCAGGATGATCTTGTGGTAGCGCAGCTTGTCGGCGTTGAACTCGTCTTTGCCGATCGAGGTGCCGAGCGCGGTGATCAGCGTGCCGATCATGTCGGAGGAGAGCATGCGGTCGAAGCGCGCGCGCTCGACATTCAGGATCTTGCCGCGCAGCGGCAGGATCGCCTGGTTCTGGCGCGAGCGCCCGCCCTTGGCCGAGCCGCCGGCCGAGTCACCCTCGACGATGAAGATTTCGGACTTGGCCGGGTCGCGCTCCTGGCAGTCGGCGAGCTTGCCGGGCAGCGAGGTGACACCGAGCGAGCTCTTGCGCGTGATGTCGCGCGCCTTGCGCGCGGCCTCGCGAGCCGCGGCCGCCTGGATCACTTTCTCGACCACGACCTTGCCTTCGGCGGGATGTTCTTCCAGCCAGGTGCCGAGCGCCTCGTTGACCAGGCTTTCCACCACCGGGCGCACCTCGGACGAGACCAGCTTGTCCTTGGTCTGCGAGGAGAATTTCGGATCCGGCACCTTGACCGAGAGGACCGCGGTCAGGCCTTCGCGGCAATCGTCGCCGGTCAGCGATACCTTTTCCTTCTTGGTCTGGCCGGACGATTCGCCGTAGCCGGTGACCTGTCTGGTCAGCGCCGCGCGAAAGCCCGCCAGATGCGTGCCGCCGTCTCGCTGCGGGATGTTGTTGGTGAAGGCCAGCACATTCTCGTGGTAGCTGTCGTTCCACCACATCGCGACTTCGACGGTGATGCCGTCGCGCTCGGCGCGGATGGCGATCGGCGTCTCGATCAGCGGCTTCTTCACCCGGTCGAGATATTTGACGAACTCCTCCAGGCCGCCGTCGTAATGCAGCTCATGGCGCACGATGTCGGCATGGCGGGCGTCGGTCAGCACGATGCGCACGCCGGAATTGAGGAAGGCAAGCTCGCGCAGTCGATGCTCCAGCGTGCTGTAGTCGAATTCGACCATGGTGAAGGTCTCGGCCGACGGGAAGAACGTGATTTCGCTGCCGCTGCGGCCCTCATAGGTGCCCGGGCGCTTGTCCTGCTCGTAGCTTCCGGTCACCTTCAGCGGCGCGTCGGCATTGCCGTGCGTGAAGCTCATCTCGAAGATCTCGCCGTTGCGGCGGACCTTGATCTTCAGCCATGCCGAAAGCGCATTGACCACCGAGACGCCGACGCCGTGCAGGCCGCCCGAGACCTTGTAGGAGTTCTGGTCGAATTTGCCGCCGGCATGCAGCTGCGTCATGATCACTTCGGCCGCCGAAACGCCCTCCGAGGGGTGGATATCGGTCGGAATGCCGCGGCCATTGTCGATCACGGTGACGGAACCGTCGGGGTTGAGCGTCACTGAGACGAGGTCGGCGTGGCCGGCCAGCGCCTCGTCGATGGCGTTGTCCACCACCTCATAGACCATGTGATGCAGGCCCGAGCCGTCATCGGTGTCGCCGATATACATGCCCGGCCGCTTGCGCACGGCATCCAAGCCCTTCAAAACCTTGATGGAATCGGCGCCGTACTCGGCTTCCGCGCCATTGGCGCTTTCGGTCTGGTCGCTCATGAAAACCTGTCTGATTGATGCCGCTGGTACAGCGCGGAAAAATCGCCCCGAATCGCGCCGTTTTGATGTCCTAGATATAGGCGCAAACGGTTGCTTTTCCAAGGTTTGCGGCCATTTTGCCGGCTTGGCGAGCGACCCCGTCACGTCCGCGCGAGATGCTGGCGAGCGCATTGGGGCATCCGACAGTGAAAGCCGTGCCGAAGCCCGGCCTCGTAAGTGTCTTTCGCGGGGAACCTCGCGCCTATCCGGCGGCACGCACCGTCTTCAGCGCCTCGCTCCATCGGGACAGTTCGTCCAGCATCGTCCTGGCGCCTCCCTGCACCTGTTCGCTCGGTTGAAATGCACGGTTCTGGTCGAGCAGCGTCGCATAAGCGGGCAGTGCCACGCCCTCCGGGATCGGCATGACGCCGACGGAGGTGAGCAACGGCTTCAAGGCCTGCGCCGCGCGCAGGCCGCCTGACACGCCGCCATAGCTGAAGATCGCCGCCGGCTTGTAGCGCCATTCATGGACCAGGTAGTCGATGGCGTTCACGATCGCAGGCGCCACGAAGTAGTTATACTCCGGCGCGACGAACACGAAGGCATCGGCGGCATCGATCGCCTTCGACCAGGCCTTGGTGTGGTCGTTCTCGTATTTGCGCAGGCGCGGATGGTGCGGCTCGTCGAGCATCGGCAGGTTGAACGCCGCGATGTCGGTCAGCACCGGCTCGAACTTGCCGTGCTCGCGGGCGAAGCCCTCCAGCCATTCGCCGAAGATCGGGCCGGCGCGTCCCGGCCGCGTGCTGCCGATGATGATGTCCAGGCGTTGCTTCACTTGGGGCTCCTTGCTTGACGGTATCCGTTGGTGACTAAAGCAAGCCTTCACCCACAACAAGCAGGCATCGGCGGACGTCGTTCACATTCCGGCGAGGCGCCGGGCCGCTCGGTCACATGGACGTCCGCTTCGTCGGACACTACATTCGGCGCTGTCAGCGGAGCACGCTTCATGGACACCAAGCCCGCACCCTTCGTGCCGCCGGCGCCGAAGCCGCGCACAAAGCCGCCTTCGACGCTGGAGATGATGCGTATCATCTACCGCAACCCGCTCGAATTATGGGGCGAGCACACCTACAACGAGCCCTGGATTTCGGTCACCGGCGTCGGCGGGCCGCTGGTGGTCGCCAATGATCCGGGCCTTATCCGCCATGTGCTGGTCGACAACGCCAGGAACTACAAGATGGCGACCGTGCGCCAACTGGTGCTGCGGCCGATCCTGCGCGACGGACTGCTGACCGCCGAGGGCGAGGTCTGGAAGCGCTCGCGCAAGGCGATGGCGCCGGTGTTCACGCCGCGCCACATCTTCGGCTTCGCCGAGCCGATGCTGAGACGCACGCTGGAATTCGCCACCCGCTACGAGGCCGGCGGTGAGACCGATGTCGCCCATGACATGACGCTGCTCACCTATGACATTCTGGCCGAGACGCTGTTTTCCGGCGAGATCGCCGGCGAGCCGGGCAGCTTCGCCAAAGAGATCGACCGCCTGTTCGAAACCATGGGCCGCGTCGATCCGCTCGACCTGTTGCGCGCGCCGGAATGGCTGCCGCGTCTCACCCGCATGCGCGGCCGCAAGACCATGGCCTATTTCCGCAACATCGTCGCCGGCACGGTCAGGATGCGCGAGGAGCGGATGAAGCGCGATCCCGACAGCGTGCCGCAGGATTTCCTCACGCTTCTGCTGCGCGCCGAGGGGCCGGACGGGCTGACGCGCGCCGAAGTCGAGGACAACATCATCACCTTCATCGGCGCCGGCCACGAGACGACCGCGCGGGCGCTAGGCTGGACGATCTATTGCCTCGCCGGGGCGCCCTGGGAACGCGACAAGGTCGAGCGGGAGATCGACCCCGTGCTGGCGCGCGAACCGGATCCGACCAAATGGCTGGATGCCATGCCGCTCACCCGCGCCGCTTTCGAGGAGGCGCTGAGACTCTACCCGCCGGCGCCTTCGATCAACCGCGAGCCGATCGAGCCGGAGACCTGGAACGGGTTGTACATTCCGAAATACGCCGCCGTGCTGGTGATGCCGTGGGTCGTGCATCGCCACCGCAAGCTCTGGGACAGGCCGAACGCCTTCCTGCCGGAGCGCTTCCATCCGCAGAACCGCGACAGGATCGACCGGTTCCAGTACCTGCCGTTCGGCGCCGGGCCGCGCGTCTGCATCGGCGCCAGCTTCGCCATGCAGGAGGCGATCATCGCCCTGGCGATCCTGCTGTCGCGCTTCCGGTTCGACGTGACTCCTGAGACCCGGCCATGGCCGGTGCAGAAGCTCACCACGCAACCGCAGGGCGGCCTGCCGATGCAGGTTTCCCGGCGCGCCTGAAGTTTTGACTATCGGTCGGCGATCGGCCGGCGCTGCTGGAACTGGCCGGCGGCGCGGAAGCGCCAGAGATAGCTGGGCAGGATCGTGGCGATCGCCTGCGGCTGGATGCCGAGGCCGGTCAGCGTCCTGGCGGCCTTGGCGGCTTCGTCCGAAACGACGTTGTGCTCGCGCAACTGCATGACCTGGTCCTTGGTCAAGAGCGGATTGGGCAGCAGCTGCAGGATCGAGGCCTGGATGTTCGCCACCCAGAACGGCACCGGCACCAGGAGGCGGCGGCGTTCGACGACCATCAGCAGCTCTTCCATGCATTGCTTGAAGGTCAGCACCTGCGGGCCGCCGAGTTCGTAGATCTGGCCGCCCTCGATCTTGCCGTCGACCGAACGCGCCACCGCTTCGGCGACGTCGCCGACATAGACCGGCTGGAACTTGGTTTGCCCGCCGCCGATCAGCGGCAGCACGGGCGAATAACGCGCCATGTTGGCGAAGCGGTTGAAGAAACCGTCCTCCGGCCCGAAATTGATCGACGGCCGCAAGATGACGGCATCGCCGATCGTGTCGAACACGGCTTTCTCGCCGAGCGCCTTGGTGCGGGCATAGTCGGACGGCGACTTGAGATCGGCGCCGAGTGCCGAGATGTGGGTGAGGCCGGCGCCGACCGAGCGCGCGGCCTCGGCGACGGCGCGCGCCCCGAAATCGTGCACGGCGCCGAATTTCTGGCGGCCGGTCTCATGCAGGATGGCGACGAGGTTGACGACATGGTCGGCGCCCTGCACGGCGCGGTCTACCGACCAGCGCACGCGCACATTGGCCTGCACCGGCTGGATCTGGCCGACATTGCCGAGCGGCTGCACATGGCCGGCAAGGTCGGGCCGCCGGCAGGCGACCCGGATGCGGTAGCCGCGCTTGGCCAGCGCCCGCACGACATGGCGACCGACGAAGCCCGAGCCGCCGAAGACGACGACGAGCTTGGGGGTCTGCAGGATTTCGGTCATGAGTGGCTCCGCGCGCAAATGCTTGGCTGAAGCCGTTTCTTAATCCGTTTCTCGCCAAAGGCAAAGAGCGACCGGAAGTCGCCGTCGGCTTGTTTTTGAACTTGCCCGGAATGCCTGCCCCGCCGCATTTGGAGAAAACAGAAAACCCCGCCGATGAACTGACCCCCGAAAGTTGGACACAACCTTCGGGGGTTTTGCATGTCCAAATACAGTGCGCGCTTCAAGCGGTCAGTTGTCGATAGCTATTTGTACGGGGATGAGAGCTACGCGAGTGCGGCCTCGAAGCGAGGCGTCGACGCTGCGACTGTTCGCAAGTGGATTGCTTTGTACCAGGCGCATGGCGATGCGGGGCTGTCGGGCAAATACGGTCATTACGACGCGTCGTTCAAGTTGTCAGTGCTCGAGCGGATGTGGAGAGAAGGTCTGTCGTATCGCCAGACGGCGGCGTTGTTCAATATCCGCAATGCCGGTTGCCTGGCGGGCTGGGAGAAGCGCTATCATGCGGGCGGGACAGAGGCGCTCGGGCCACGTCCCAGAGGACGACCCGGTAGTGTGCTGAGAGTTCTGCAAATTCGCTGAGAGAGGGCGGTCATGGCAGGCTGGTGATGTTCAACGTCACCTG
>NZ_VFTL01000053.1:0-38021 GCF_006439385.1 Mesorhizobium sp. B3-1-7 | reverse complement strand
TCCAGGATGATCTTTTCCATGGTTCCTCCCTGCGGCGATTACAGACTGGGGTGTGTTGCGGCGTCAAGGTTCGTCGGAAACAACGGCAATAATGATGGCAACAGCGACAATGGCAACAGCAGCGCCAGCGCGGCAAGCACCGCCGATGTCGATAGTCACGTCAATGCTATAACCGGCGACAAGGTCGAGGCCACACGCAACAGAATCCAGGTCACGCACCGCAATGGAATGAAGGAGAAGATCGAGAACGGTCGGTTCAGGATGGAAGACAAGTACGGACGCACCATCGTCGACCGGAAAGCCACCATGGCCGATCTCAATCGCCTGAAGAATCTGTGAGACAGAGTTTGTGAGAGCGAGGTTTTATCGGGATTAGATCTTAAGGGACCGGAGGTCAGCGCTGCAAAATCAGGTTGCCACCTTTTGCTTCGTCTCTGCGGTCCTGATCGTCTTGCGGTAGAACTTGGCTACTCACCTTACCCCCGCCTTCGTGCGGGGGTAATTTTTTGCGCGGCAAGACCTGTCCGTTGCGACATTGGTCAGCCATGGCGCCGGAAATGGTCCGACTGGCCGGGGCATGGGTCGTGGGCCGCTTTCGTCGCCTCGCCGGATGTGAATTCTTGCCCTGGTCAAGACACCGGTTCCGCCTCGGCTGTGCCGTGAGCGGAACTTCGGCCATGCCGAGGCAGAACCGGAACGAAGAGAAAATATGCGAAACCGCCTCTTCAGCAGGCTTGCTTGGCTCGCGCTGCGCGCGTTTAGCGCGCTGGCGCTGACCGTTACGCCTTGGCACGTCATCTTTGAGGGTACGCCGAGGATTGCCGTAGCCACGGCCGATGCCGGCGCCGGCAATAGCGGCGGGAACGGTGGTAATAGCGGCAACGGCAGTGGCGGCAATTCGGGTTCCGCCGGCGGCTCGAACTCAGGCAATAGCGGCAACAGTGGAAACAGCAATGCCGGCGGCAATTCCGGCAACAGCAATGCCGGCGGCGGCAACCCCAATGCCGGGCCGGGCAACAACAGCGGCAAGGGCAATACCGATCCCGGCGGTAAGAACAATACTGATCCTAGCGGTAAGAACAGCTACACCAACGCGGCAACCGGCGACACGCTCTCGATCGATGGCGACAAGGTTACCGTCATCCATAGCAACGGCATGAAGGAGCAGGTCCAGAACGGCCGTTTCGAGATGAAGGACGCGCAAGGCCGCACCATCATCGAACGGCAGGCGACGGAGGAAGATCTGTCACGCCTGCTGAACTTGTGAGGGTTGAAGAATTGAAGAAAGAGGGAACCTAGTTCCTCAGTTCCTTTCCCTCGCCTCGTGCATCAGCAGCGCCGCCTCGGTGCGGTTGCGCACATTGAGCTTGGCCAGCACCCTGGTCATGTGATGCTTGACCGTCTTCTCCTGCAGCGACAGCCGGGCCGCCACCTCTTTGTTGCTGAGCCCCTCCGCGACCAGTTTCAGGATCTCGGCCTCGCGGCCGGTGAGTTGGCCGAGCGGATCGGGCTTGCTGCCGGTGGGCTGCAAAAGGTCGGAAAGCAGCCTCGCCGACAGGCTCGGCGATACGTAGCTCTGGCCGTTGGCGACGTCGCGCAGGATCTCGGCCAGCGCCTTGGAGCCGACGCCTTTCAGCACATAGCCGCGCGCGCCGGCCTTCAGCGCCAGGGCGACGTCGGCGTTGGTTTCCGACACGGTGAGCATGACGATCTTCTGCTCGGGCATCGCTGAAAGGATGCCGGCCAGCGCGTTGAGGCCGCCGCCCGGCATGCTGATGTCGAGCAGGAGAATATCGGGTGTGCTGGCGCGCGCCAGCCTTTCGGCGTCCTCGGCGCTGGCGCCTTCGCCCACAAGTTCGAAGCCGCCTATCTCGCCGAGGCTGCGCGCCACGCCCTCGCGAAACAGGGGGTGGTCGTCGACTATTGCGATGCGGATGGATGTGCTCACGGTTGCTCCTCGACAGACAAGGTGATCACCAGCCTGGTTCCTCCCGGGCCGGTCAGCGTTTCGAACTGCCCGCCTATGCTTTCGATCCGTTCCCTGAGGCCGGCAAGCCCAAGGCCTTCGCTTCGGGCCGGGTCGAAGCCGGGGCCGGTGTCCAGCACCTCGACCAGGAGCTTGCCGCCCTTCGTCGTGGCTCTGACCTGCTGGCCTTTGCCCTTGCCGTGGCGGTAGGCGTTGTTCAGGCCTTCCTGCACGAAGCGATAGATGCTGATCTTTTCCGAGGTGCCGAGCTCCGGCAAGCGCTCGGGCAGAGTTAGCAACACTTTGGTGCTGGTGCGCCGCTCGTGCTCGGCCACCGCCAGCCGCAAGATATCGGCGATAGCCTGCGTTTCGATCTGCGGCAGCACCAGTCCGTTGCAGATGCCGCGTATCTCGCGCATCGCCTCGCCGAGCGTCTTGTGGATGCCGGCGATCTCGGCCTCGCGCAGCGTGCTCGATGTGGTCGGGTCGACCAGCACCGGGCTGTCCATCCTTAGCGCGGCGAGCGCCACCAGTTGCGCCGGCCCGTCATGCAGGTCGGCGCCGATACGCCGCAGATACCGCTCGTTGATGGCGGTGGCGCGGCGCGAGGCGCGCTGGACGCGCTGGCGCAGCGACGAGTTCTGCGCCAGCGCCGCCTGCAATTCGGCAACCTTGGCCTCTAGCGCAGCCTGTTGGGTGACGATGGTGCGGCTGCCGCGGAAAACGATGCCGGAGAGCAGCGCCAGCGCCGCCGCGGTGGCGGCCGCCACCACCAGCCACGTCCATCTGAGCGCCGAGTTCAGCGTTTCCTGGAAATCGTCGGCGACCTCGTAGAATTCCGATACCGCCACCACTTCGCCCGACCAGGGCTCGCGCACCGGATTGTAGATCTCGAACAGCGGCGCGTTCACCGCTTTCTCGTCTCCCGATTCGGGATCGTCGCTGAGGTTGTTGTATTCGGCCACGACATTGCCGGCGAAGGCCGACTTCAGATTGGCGTTGGGCGGAAAGGTTCTGCCGATCAGGGCCGAGTCGTCGGAGTAGAGCACCATGCCGTCGCGTCGCCACAGCTTGAACGACACCAGCCTCTTTCCGAGCGCTCCCTGGCCGAGCGTCTCGTCCAGCGCCCGCTTGACCGAATCGTCGAGCTCGCGGCTCTTGCGCAGGTCAGGCAGCAGCGGCGCGATCACGCTGTCGACATAGAGCGCTGTCGTGGTGGCGGAATTGTGCATCACCCCTTCGCGAATCTGCGACGTCACCCACAGCCCGACCACGAGCATCACCGCCAGAAGGCCGATGCCGCCCGCGATCACGAACTGCCAAGCCAGCGACAGCCCGCTCCAGATTCGTGCAAGTCGCGTGAAATATCTCCCAAACATCGGCCCCGCTCACCCACCCGCTTGCAAGATTATAGGCGAGGGACGGCAATTGCGACACCGACCTTGGTCCGTGCCCATGGGGAAGGTTAATGGCGACGGGTTTGCGCGCTCTCGAACGGGCTTGGCTTCGCCAGCGGCGAGGGTGGCTCTCCCCGAGCGGCAAAAGCCCGCGTCATTCCTGTTGACGGGGAAGACGCGGGCTGGCTGCCACCTGAAATCATGGATGATTTTAGCAATGGCGAGACAACCACCAATCGAGCGCTGGGTCCATACCAAAAGACGTATAACCTGCAAGATATAGCGCCACACCGCCCGCGCCTTGACCCGAGGCGGTCTTTTTTGTCGGGCGTTTAGGTGCAGACATATAGCGGCGGAGCTGCCGGATGGATCGGCATGCAACCCCGTCCACGTCCGGCAGGCGGAGCCCGCATCGTCCCGGCAGAAGACGCGGACGCCGCGGCAAAATTTGTCCCCAAAAGAAGTCAGGGCCACGGTGTTGATGGGCCGAACAGCCGCCGCATATACGATGGGCTTCACCTTGCGGTTCTTGGCAACGCACTATGGACACCGGCACAAAAAAACAAAAAAGAAACCAGCGGCTGTCGATCTTTGAGCTCGAAGCTCTGCGGGAAGCTTTCAGGCAGTCCGTTCGTGAGAACGACGTCGCGGAAGCGGAATGGGCGCAGCATGCCGAGCTTTTCGTCAGGAGGGCGCTGCAAAAGGGCGACCGTCTTACGCGGGCTTGAGCGTTCGGGCGTAGAGCAATTCCAGGAAAAGTATGAGCGGTTAGGCTCGGCGCTTTCCCGTAGCCTTCCGTCCGGAATTACGGCATCACGTCTCCAGCCGGTCGGACCATTGCGCTGGGGCATAGGACCTCAGCGACAATTGCGGGCGCAACGGGAAACGGACACTCTATTCCTGCGCCGGCTTCCCCCCAAGGAAACCCAATGGTCGGCGCTTTAGCCCGGCTTGTCCGTCAAAGAGCCGTACTCTTTTACCGCCAAGGCAAGCCGGGCTACCCCAGCCGCCGATCCGGCGCGCGCTCATGCTCGATACCGCTTGAAACAGGGCGCAAAGAAATGCGCTTCGCGGGTATCGTGACGCGTGGAGGTCCTGCCGCGCCACCGTCGAACAGGGAACGCGTTAGGGTCGAGGCGTCCGACCCGCCGCTTTCGACGGAACGAAAAGCGGGGCAAGCGCGTTTTCCGCCGCTATGTCGAGGATCCTTCACCATCGCAAGGCCGAAAGGCCTTTTCAGGCCTCGGTTGCCGAGTCCGAGCGTCTGGCGCGCGCGCAAAAGAATGCCAGGCTGAAGGATCTTCGCACGCACGCTTCGTGGCTGGTGCTCGATCCGCAGGCAAACTTCCAGGAGGAGATCGACTGTTCGGCGTTGTTCGGCGACGACCTGTCGATCCGAAAGGTCGTCCACGACGGCTAATGCATGTCGCGCAAAAGTGTGCAGCGGTTTTGCGATAACGACATCCATGAAAACAAAGGCTTAAAGCGCGTCGACAGAATCCGCTCCAGCGCGACGCGCTTTTAAAGCAATTCCAGGAAAAGTGTGTAACGGTTTTCCGTCCGGAATTGCATAAGCACAGAGAGTTAGAGCGGTTCGGCGCTTCCGCGAAACGCTCTTTAGCAAAGCGGCGGCTCGAGCCTCAGACCGGCTGTAGCCCGACTGCGCCATCCTCGCGCGACATCTCGATGAGCCGCGCGACCGCCCATGGCGCCATCAGCGCAAAGAACGCCGTGACATCGAGGAAGAGCGACCGTGCCAGATCGAACCCGCTGTGGTCGTAGCAGACTGCGAACTCCATCACGCCTGACCCCTAATTGAACCCACCCATTGCGCCTGCCATTTCACGCGCTCGGCCAGCATGGCCCTGATTTGCATAAATTACAAGGGACAGCTAATTTAGCTGCCGAGTGAGATTCCGCCGGCATGCGCGGCTGCGCTGGCTGAAGGATCTAGGCCGGCTTCGGCCAGAACAGCCAGGCGAGGGCCAACGCCGCAAGCACCCAGAGCGCGATCATGGAAGCGAGCCCGGCCTTGCTCACCGGCTTCTCGCGTCGCGCGGCCTCTTCGCGGAATTCCTGCATCAGATCGGACGGGACCAGCTTGACCGCGAGCATGATGCCGACAGGCACGATCAGCAGGTCGTCCAGGTAACCGATGATCGGGATGAAATCCGGGATAAGATCGATGGGGCTCAGCGCGTAGGCCGCGACTGCGCCCGCGGCGGCTTTTGCATACCAGGGCACACGCGGATCGCGGGCGGCGATCCAGAGCGCAACCACATCGCGCTTGATCTTGCGCGCCCACCGCTTCGCGGTATCGAGTATCGACATGCCGCTTATATATGGGTGCGCGGGTCTTCAGGCCATTTGGTGGTCGATGGCTCGGCCTCTCAGGCGCAGTCCTTCAACTCGACAACCTCGACGCCGAGGCGGAAGGCCTGGCCATCGGCATAGGAGCGCGCATATTGCTCGGCTTCGAAGGGAAAGATGAGCGTCGTGCCATAGGCGGTGACGCGCACCGTCCACTTCTGGCCCCTGACGAGTTCAACGCCGTGAAGCTTCGCCGTAACCATCTCACCCTCCTCAGATCCGGCACTTCGGCGACATCCGCATAACGTCGCCAAAGTCATTTGAATACAAATAATCCGACCTAATCGTGTCGTTGCGGTCTCGATTCCGATATTGGGTCGTTTACGTCCGTGAAATGGTTCACCGACAGCGGCGCTTTTTTGCGGCCGGGCCGTGAGCGGGCTGGATGGCCTGCCTGGAACCGCGACGGCCCCAGGCGGGTTAGGTTCTTGGCTCACAAGGAGACCGCCATGATCCGCAAGCTGAAATCCGGCGAATACAGGCTCTATTCGCGCAAAATCGATCCGAGAACCGGCAAGCGCCGCAATCTAGGCACCTTCAAGTCGCGCGAAGCGGCGGAAAAGCACGAACGCGAAGTGCAGTATTTCAAGCGCCATTAGACCGGTCATCGTCCCACGACAGAATCGCGGCTCGGCCCCGGCTCACCCATGCGGTCGCGGTGGGGTGCGTGGGCGAGGGTGGCCCGGCACGTTCGAGCCGATATGGTCGAGGTCGCAACGTCGCGTCACCATCTCGACCGACCGGGTGTCGACGGTCACGCGCCCCAGAACCTGCACGGTCGTGCGTCCGAGATCCTCGTCGACATGCACGACCTCGCCCTCGAGTCTGAGCTTGTCGCCAGCCTTGGCATTGGGCTCGACCATCGAATATTTATGGCTGTCGCCGTCGAGCCTCAGCATCACGCGGTCCTCGGTGCGTTCGACCACCGTGGCGATGACGGCCACCCTGTCGCCTATTTCCACTGTCGGCCGTGTCATCGCGGCCTCCTTTCCGCCCTCGGCGATACCTGGCCGACGCAGCCGGCTGGCGCCACGCTGTGTGCCGGCAGCCGCTGAAATAAACGGCAAAACAAGCATTTGGTTGCCGCCGGCCGCCTGCAGCCGCGGGCGGCCGATCACATGAAGCCGGGATTTCGCGGCAGATACTGCGTCCAGTCGCCATAGCCGGGCGATGCCATCAACAGCATCGGGAAGGTGATGCGCATGCCTTGATCGATCGCGAGGCCGAGCGCGCTCCCGCATGTGCCCGGCAGGAAGGCCGATACCTTTTCGGCCGAGCGATCCGCCGCCAACAGCAACGCCGTTGCAAAGGCATCGCGAACGATATCGGGCCGCGTCACCGCCAGGGGGCCAATATGCCCGCCGGCGTTGGTGTATCCGTAGCCGACCGCATCGCCGCCAGCAAAGAGCAGGACGCCTGTCGTCGACGGATCGGTGCGCAGGTAGCGATGATGCTTCTCCCGTGAGGCGCCCAGGGCACGGACGTCGATCTCGACCAGTTTTTCCATCGTCGCGGCGCTGTCGTCCATTTCGACGGCACGCAACGGTCGAGCCAATGCCTTGGTCACCCGTTCGCGCGCGGCGCTGAGAAGGTAGATCGGCGTTTTGGGAAACAAGCCGTGCCGCATGTAAAGCCCCTGCGACACACGATTGAAGGTGAATGTTATAAGTGCCTTGTGGGCTGCGCCTGATGCGCGGGCATGCTCCATGGTCCGTTCCAGCAGCGTGTTTCCGATGCCGCGGCCTTGTCGGCCAGGATCGACGAACAGCTGGGCGAGGAACCAGATATCGCCGCATACCCAGCTCCAGGCGAAGCCCGCAATGTCCCCGTCGTCTTCCGCCACCCACAGGCCGCCGGGGTCGTCCTCGAGCGAAAACAGCTGGAAGTTGGGAGGGCTCGTCGCCGCCATCGGGCCAAAGCCGTGCCGAGTGGTAAGCTCGTTGATGCTAGCCACCACCAGCGCATCGGTCGCCACGAGATCATCGGCGCGAGCAGGTCTGTAAACGAGCGACATTGAACAACCTCAGCCACGGAGCGTGAGCCGCAACGCCGATCGTATCAGCTGTCCATGCCTGCCGTCTCGGGCGCCATCAGCAAGCATCGTCCGGGGTCCGAGGCCGCGTTGACCCCCGGCGTTTGCCCGCTGCCCTGAGGGATTTCGGCCATCCAAGCTTCGCCATCGTCATCGAGGGAGCTTGTCGGCTGGCGGTGGACGGCCAGCCGCCTTGGCTCCGCGAGCACGTTCAGCACCGCCTTCAGCCGTCATGTCGGCCAGCCACCCGGCCGTTATGCCCGGTCGGCGGCGCACTAGGTTCAGCATGTCGACTGATGTCGCTGCCACGGCAGCGGGCTCGCGGCGGCTGGTTTGATTTACCTAACGCTGATCAGCGCCGTGCCGGCGATGGCCAGCAGCGCGCCGGCCCAGGCGGCCGCGGTCGGCCGCTGACCGCTGCGCAGCCACACCATCGGCAGGATGATGACGGGCGTCATCGAGGACAGCGTCGAGATGATGCCGGCATTGCCGGTGCGCAGCGCGGCCATCAGGCAGGACATGCCGAGCGAGGTGCCGACGAAGGCGGAAAGCACGGCGAGCCCGACCATGCCGAACTGGACGGCCTCCCGCTTGCCCCTGCCGAACGGCGTCGCGGCGAGCGCGATGAACAGGATCACGGCAAGGCCCGAGCGCAGCGCCATGGCGCTGAACGGCTCGACGCCGGCGGCCATGGCCGGCCGCGCCAAAAGGGTGCCGATCGCCTGGCCGAATGCCGTCATGACGCCGAGCATGATGCCTGGTCCCAGGCGCCCGGTGAGCGGCGGGCCGGGCGCGGTGCTGACCGGCACGGTGGAAGGGGTGACGACCGGCATCGCCGGCGCGAGGTCGCCGCGCTTGAGGAACCGCCGCGGCATGCCGATTGCAAGCACGATGCCGGCAAGCGCCAGCGCCACGCCCAGCGCCTGCCAGCGGCTGATGGTTTCGCCGAGCACGAGATAGCCGAGCGCCAGGGCGAAAGGCGAGGTGAGCGAGAAGAGCAGCGCCGTGATGCGCGGGCCGACCGAATAGATGGTGGCGAAATAGGTCGTGCTGGCAATGCTGATGCCTGCGAAGCTTGATCCGGCAAGCAGCCAGAACTCCCTCGCTCCGATCGTGTGCCAGCCGCCGATCGCCAACGACACCGAGCCGGTCATCACGAAGGTTGCGAGCATCTGCCAGCGGGCAAGCTGGAGCAGGGGAACGCGGCCCTTGAGCTCGCTCAGGAACATGGAGCTCAGCGCGCTGCATAAGGCGGCGGTGACGGCGAAGGCTTCGGGGGCGAACATGGCTGGCGGCTGCGAATCCGGGAACCGGACAATTGCCGATGCTTACGCCAGCGCGCAGCGCTCGGCTAGGCCGCGCGGGCGCGCGGCGTGCCGAAGATGGACCATGCGGCGACGACGAGCGCCGCCATCGTGGCAAGCAGCACGCAGAGGCTCGGCAGATGGAAGACCATGTCGCGCCATCTGGGCTCGACGACGGCGCCGGTGCTGAAAGACTCGCCGCTATACTGGCACAGGATCCACGACGCGCCGCTGCGCACCATGTCGGCGTCGATATCGGAGATCAGTGCTTTCGCGTTGCGTTCGGCTGAGGGCATCGTCGCCATATGGGTGAGCAGCGCCTTGGCGGTGGCGAGGTAGGCGTGGCTGCATTCGTTGAAGGGGCTCTCCTCGTCGGCGAGGCTTCCCGGCATCAGGCCCCACAGGCAATAGGTGTATTGCAGGTTGCCGTGATTGTAGAGCCGCCGGAAGGTCGGGTCGGTCGCGGTCTGGTGCTGGGCGAGCTCGAGGATCTCGCCGCGGTGGCGGGCGATCACGGCCATCTGGCCGTGGGTCAGGCTCGGGATCTGGATGCCGGGAGGAGGCGGGGCAAAGGATCCGCTATGCGCTTCGGCGGGTACCGCCGCCGTCATGATCGAAAGGGCGATCGCCAAAAAGAAAATGGCCGCCAGGGCAAGGAACCGTGGCGGTCGACGCATCGGATTTCAGGCGAAGCGGCGGGCGGGGCTGCGCTGGTCGCGCGCCGCGACCACGCGCTCGGCAACCGCGCCGAAGCCGAGCCCGACGACGGTCCATAGCACAAGCTGGATGCCGAGCGAGGCGACGCGGAACTGCCACAGCACCGTCGCCGAGAAGTTCTCCGGTACTTCGTTGATGTCGGGCAGGGCTGCCTTCACCAGTGCGAAGACGACGAGGAAGGCCAGCCCAGCCACGATCGAGGCGTTCCAGGCGCCGAGCCGGGTCCACAGCCGCTGCGCCAGGCCGACCGCCGCCACCATCGTCGCGATCGAGACCACGATCATGATGAAGAACAATTCCGTGCGGTAGCCGATGGTCTCGGCATTGCCGACCGCGGGCGGGTTGGCCGGGTATTTGAGGCTGGGCACCACGATCACCGCCAGGAAGCCGAGCAGCGCTATGAGCGCCGAAGTGCCACGGGGCCCAAGCGAACCCAGCCGGCCATAGGCATAGGCGAAGACCAGCGAGAATAGCCCGCCGAGGGCGGCGCCATAGACCAGCACGCCGGTTGCGAGACCGATGCCAGCCTGCGTGACGCGGCTGACCATCTCGGGCTCCGGCGCCTCGCCGGCCGCCTGGGCCTGCTGTTCCTCGAAGGCGATCGCCTTGTCGACCTGCGGCTCGCCATAGACGCGGGCGAAGGCGAATGCCAGAATCCCCGCAACCAGCCCGACAAGCATGCCGCGCAGCAAAAGTTTTCCGACCATGTCGTTAACCCTCTAAGCAATTCCAGGAAAAGTGCGTAGCGGTTTTCCGTCCGGAATAGCGTTAAACCAACCCAGCAATTCCAGGAAAACTGCGTGCCGGTTTTCCGTCCGGAATCGCGTTAGACCAAAATCGAAGCGAGTTCAGCGATGCTGAACCGCCTTAGTGGCAGGGGAAGCCGAGCAGGTGGCGGCCGTCATGCACGAATTCGTGCACATAGGTGCCGCGGAGCAGCGACGTCGCGCCTTCTTCCGCCCCGACGAAATAGATCGCCAGCATCAACAGCAGGCCGGCGAAGATGGCCCACGGCAGAAGCTCGCGAACCGGAATCGCAACCGGACCGTAGCTGGGGGCGAAGGTGGTGTCGGACATATTGACCTCCCGTGGGATACTGCGTCCCGTTGATCGAACAATGCTGCGGAATAAGGCCTGACTTTCGGCTGGTGCCGATCACAGTGGCGCGACCGTGCCGGACTCGCACCAGCTTCCAATCCCGTATAGCGCTAAAACACTTGTCAGCACTTCGTTCGCCTGTCAACGACATGTAATGGCCAACACGGCTTCGCGCGGCCGAAATTTCACTGGACCACGGAGTTTTGGGATGCTCGCCCGCCTGACGATGATCGCAAGCGGCGCGACGCAGGCCACGCGCAAGGGGCGTTTTCCGAGTGACGAGGCGCCGGAGCCGCGAGCCTTCGAGCGTGCCGGCGCGCTGGCCGCTTCGCTGCGCCGCGCCGACCGCGTCTGGACAAGTCCGGCGCTTGCCGCGCGGCAGACGGCGGAGGCGCTCGGCCTGGCGGCGACGGTCGAGCCGCTGCTTGGCGAACAGGATTTCGGGCGCTGGGCCGGCAAAGGCTTCGAGGAGGTGCAGGCAGAAGATCCGGAAGGCATGGCGGCCTGGTTCGCCGATGCGGAAGTGGCGCCCCATGGCGGCGAATCGCTTGCCGCCGTCGCCCGGCGCGGCGCCGCGCTGATGGAGCGCCTGGCTTCCGAGAGCGGTCATACCATCGCGCTCACGCACGCCCTGCCGATCCGCGCGGCCATGGTGCATGTTCTGGGCGCGCCGCTTTCCTCGGTCTGGAAGATCGACATCGAGCCGCTGTCGCTCACCGAATTCCGCAGCGACGGCCGCCGCTGGGTGCTGCACACGAGCGGGGTCATCGTCTCTGGTTGAACCCTCTGGGCATGAAAGATCCCGATGAATGCGGTCGGCCTATGAAGCTGCCGTTCCGCGTTTCAGTGATTGCTAACGGAACGGAAACGCCTCGCTGCTATGGTGCTGCCCTGTTGCGAGGAGAGCCTTGCCTGAGGAGCCCGCCGGATATGGCCAATTTTCCCGAGACCGAGCGCCGTCTTCATGCGCGCGAATTCGTGCTCAAGGAAGCCACGATCATCGCCGCCGGCGTCAGGATCGGCTGCTCGGTCAGAAATCAACACGAGCAAGGTGCGGAATTGCGCGTCGGCGCCGATGTGGAGATCCCGGACCGCTTCCTGCTCGAGGTCCCGGCCGACGATACGGTCTATCGCGCTTTGGTGCGGTGGCGGCGCAACGACCGCGTCGGCGTGGCGCTCTACAGCAACGCGCCGAAGGACTGATGCGCGGCCGAAGCGAAAGCTGCTCAGCGAAGCGCCGCCCACCCCGTCACGAGGATGAGAACAAACGTGACCAGCGCGCCAGAGACATAGAGGATCGTCCTGACGCTGCCGCCCTTGGCGGCGTTTCCCCCACGCAGGTAGATGACCATGTGTACGAGGCGTATCGCCAGGTGAACCCAGACAAGCACGGCGAGCGTCACCGGGCCGACACCGACCATCATCGCCAGCATCACGGGCACGACGAAAGGGGCCAGCGCCTCGACCGAATTCATGTGGACGCGGTCGATCCGGTAGAGACGGTTGTCGTCGTCCGCCGGGACGACCGGACCCGAAAGCTTGCCCGCAAATCCCTTGGATGAGCCGGAATAGACCGCCAGCGCCACCGACAGGAGACAGA
This sequence comes from Mesorhizobium sp. B3-1-7, assembly GCF_006439385.1. NCBI lineage: Bacteria > Pseudomonadati > Pseudomonadota > Alphaproteobacteria > Hyphomicrobiales > Phyllobacteriaceae > Mesorhizobium > Mesorhizobium sp. B3-1-7. The sequence continues at coordinate 25,537 of NZ_VFTL01000053.1, read as the reverse complement.
GCGCAAGCACGCCGAGCGTGCTCAGCCAATAAGCTTCCATTTTCCGCGCTCCTTCCAATGGCTGTCGTGCGGGCCAAGCCCTTCGGTACCGGGTGGTGCTGTCAGGCTGCCCAGGAAAAGAGGTTCTGGAACCGCTGCAGGTAGAGCGGCCAGCCCTGATCGCTGTCGACCCCGCCGCGCACGCTTTCCCAGCCTTGGCCATGCCGCTCGATATGGCGGTGCTCGATTTCGACGCGGGTGCGGTTTTCCGCCTCGGCCGTGAAGCGGACTTCCCACTCGCTTGTGCGGGTGAGGTCGGTTTCGATCTGCCAGCGCGGGCTGATGTCCCAGCTCAGAAGCAGCCGGTTCGGCGGATCGTAGGCCAGCACACGGGCGAAGCGGCACTCTGAGCCATCGACGCCACGGTCGTAGACGTGGCCGCCGACCCGCTGCTCGAAGATCGTTTCCGCGATCGGGACGGCGAGCAGATTGTGCTCGCGCGGTTTGATGCTGCCGAAATCCTCGGTGAACACTTTGAAGGCGCGTGCGATCGGCGCCGCGACGACGACGGAATGTTTCACGGGCGCGGGTGCCGGCTGCTTGATCATGTTTCGTCCTCCGTCGGTTGCTCGACAAGCCGCGCGTAAGCCGCGAGCGTCTTCACCCAGAAGTGGTCGATCTCCGCCCGGAAAGCCGCGAGGCCGTCCGGGTCGATACGGTAGATGCGTTCCTTGCCCGAGCGCGTGTCGGCCACCAGCCCGGCATCCTTGAGAACCTTCAGATGCTGCGAGACCGCCGGCCGCGTCACGGGCAGTGCATTGGCGAGCCCGCTGACCGAGCTGGGGCGGTCGACCAGCAGTTCGAAGATCGTGCGTCGCGTCGGATCGCCGAGCGCTGTCCAGTATTTCGCGTTAGTGGTCACTAACGCGAAAGCTAGGGCGGCGCGTCTGTCCTGTCAACCCGGATGGAGAGTGCCACCCATGCGGCACGCACGTGGTCGACCTTGCCGGCCGCGCCTGGCGAGCGGTTCTGGAGGGGGCCGAAAATGCGATGGTGTCCTATCCGCTGCTGATCGGCGAGGATGGCGGCAACAACGCGCGCAAAGAGCAACTGGCTGGCGAACCGCACCTTCATCGCCGAGGACGGTCAGGGCCGCATCATCGTCGGCTCGACCAAGGAAGCCTTCTTCTCCGTGGATAGGCTGGCGACCTTCCGGCTGAAAGCAGGACTCGACATCAAGACCGCGCTCAATCTCGACGGCGATCCCATCGCCGATCTCAGCGTGCGCTCGGGCAGCTACAGGCTGAAACACTACGCGTGGTGGGAGGCCCAGGTGTCGGAAGGCAAGGTTTCCCTGCCTGCAGGCGCCAAGGAACGTGCCTTGGGGCATGCCTGTCGTGCTCACCGTGGAGCGCAAATAGAGCATCTTCAGCGGGTCAGCGCTGCCGCTTTGCCTTGAGGCTCCGTGCCGCTTGCTCGATCGCCGCGCGGTCGTTGCCCAGCCGGTCGAGCAGTTCCTGCGCCTCGTCGCCGGAAATGCCGGTGCGCATGGCAAGCGCCTCGACCGTCAGCACATCCGCGCTGTCGATCTCGCGCGTTTCGGGCAGCGCATCGCCTGCCGTCAGCGGCATGGCGGCCTCGCGGTCGATCTCCAACTCCGCCTGATGCCAGTGCCGTTCGTGATTGCCAAGGATGCCGCCCTCGCGTTGAAAGATCTCATAGGCCCGTTGCCTGATCTTCTCGGTCCGATCGTCGTCCATCGCCGTTCCTCCTTGCGTGTCACAAGAACGCGGGACATGGCGGAACGATCCGTGGCATCGCGAAGGTGATCGGCTGATGCGCGCAGCCGGTCGAAACGCCCGGCCTGAAGTGACAATCGCGTAGGGCTGAGCCCCGACATTCGTGGCTTGGCGCTTGGCCGCTCAGATTGGTTGTGCGCGTCCGCTTACGGCCCATATATCGCCACAGGCTTGCCGAACATGCCGGGCTCCGGTTTCACGCCCAGCCCCGGCCGTTGTGATACGGCGATGTGACCTTGCTTGATGACGACCGGGTGCTTCACGTCGAAATGGCCCTTGATGTATTCCTGCGCGATCCAGGCGCCTTCCATGCGGCGCGGCTCGACCGTGGCGGCCAGATGCACGCAGGCCGCCGCGATGATGTCGCCGCCCCAGGCGTCGTCGCAGCTGTGCGGCAGCGAGCGGATGGCGCAGAGGTCGCGCACCGTCGTCATCTTGGTGAGGCCGCCAAGGCGCGTCACCTTGAAGCCGAAGCCGTCGGCGATGCCGAGCGAGATGGCCCTCAGCACGGCGTTCTGGTCCTCGGTGCTTTCGTCGAGATAGACCGGATGCGTCACGCGGCCCTTCAGCGTCGCGACCTCGTCCATCGTGTTGCAGGGCTGTTCGAAGACGAAGGGGATTTGCTGGCAGAGCCGGTCGAGGTGGATCGCGGCGGCGACCGTCAGGCCTCGGTTGGCGTCGACAGCTAGCCGAGCCTTGTAGCCGACCGCTTCCCAGACCTTGTGGACGACGGCCACGTCCTCTTCCAAGTTGCGCCCGCCGATCTTGACCTGCAGCCGCGGATAGCCGGCCTTCACCTTGTCGGCGGCGATCCGCGCCGTCTCGTCCGGCGCCCCGACGATCAGCGAATAATAGGCCGGCACGCGGTCGGTCAGCGCGCCGCCCAAAAGCGTCGAGACCGGCACGCCGAGCTTCTGGCCGAGCAGGTCGAGGAACGCCATATCGAACGCGGCCTTGGCGTAGCCGTGCCCGCTAAGCCGCTCGTCCATCTGTTTCGCCAGCTGCCTGATCGAGGCGACCTCCGAGCCGATCAGGCCCGGCGCGATTTCGGCCATCGCGGCGCGGGCGCCAAGCGCATGATGCGGTTGGTAGACCGGGCCGATCGGACAGGTCTCGCCCCAGCCGGCGAAACCATCATCGGTGACGATTTCGACCAGTGTGGAGTCGAGCGCCTCCACGTCGGCGCTGGCCATCCGGTAGACACCGCCTTTAACCGGCAGTTGCGCCGAATAGACGTTGATGCGGTCGATACGCATACGGGCTTCCCTCCGAAGGACACGTCGGCAGCGGGGCCTTTGCAGGCCCCGCCTATTACATCCGCGCCTTGGCCGAGGTCGGGTCGTAAGGCGAATCCGCGATCACTTCGGCGGCCCTCCATTCGCCCAGGATCGCGACGTCAAGCTTCGTGCCGGGTTTGGAAAAACGCTCGGGCAGCAGCGCCAGCGCCACGTCATGCCCGAGCGCGTAGCCATAGCCTCCCGACGTAATGCGCCCGACCAGCGCGCCGTCGCTGTAGAGTCCTTCATTGGCAAGGGAGCTTGCGCCTTCGGTGTCGATCCTGAGCGTCACCGAGCGGCGCTGGTCGTTGCGTTCCTTGTATTTCAGCACCGCGTCGCGCCCGACGAAGTCGCCCTTGTCGAGGCGGATGAAACGCTCCAGCCCGCTCTCCAGCGCGTTGAGCTCGGGATTCATGTCGCGGTACATGGCGCGATAGGATTTCTCGAGCCTGAGCGACTCCAGCGCATGCAGCCCGACCAGCCGCATGCCGTGCTTCTCGCCTTGCTTCAGGATCGCGTCGAGCAATTGACGCTGATAGGGCAGGGGGTGGTAGAGTTCCCAGCCCAGCTCGCCTTCATAATTGACGCGCAGCAGCCGCACGTCGCTGGCCAGAGCCACATTGCCGGTCTTGACGCCGAACCACGGAAAACTTTCGTTGGAAAGGTCGATCTCGGTGAGAGGTTGCAGCACGTCTCGCGCCTTCGGCCCGACGACCGTGAAACAGCCGCGATCGTTGGTGACGTTTGTCAGCTTCACGCTGCCATCGGTGGGAAGCAGTTTTGTGAGGTCGTCGAAATTCCAGCGCTCGGCGCGCGGCGTCGAGATCAGGTAGAACAGGTCATCGCCCAGGCGCGCCACCATATATTCCGCCTGCACGCCGCCGCTCGCCGTGAGCTGATGCGCCAGCGTCACCTTGCCGACCGCCGGCAGGCGGTTGGCGATGATCCCGTCCAGCCAGGCGGCCGCGCCTCGTCCCGACACTTCGAACTTGGTCATCGGCGTCATCTCGACCAGGCCGACGGCGTTGCGCACCGCGAGCACTTCCTCGCCGACGAGGTTGCCCTTCGGCGTCCAGCGCCAGCTATACTGGTCCTTGGCCTCGACGCCGTCGCGCGCGAACCAGTTGGGCATCTCCCAGCCATTGAGCACGCCCCAGACGGCGCCGAGCTCGGTCAGCCTGTCATAGGAGGGCGCGGTCTTTTGCGGCCGCGCGGCGGGCATGTCCTGTCCGGGATATTTCTGCTCGGCATGTGTGCCCCAGGCCTCGCGCACCTTTTCGCGCGTCCAAGCCTTGTTGGCGTAATCGCTGAAGCGGCGTGGGTCGAGGTCGGAGACATCGAGGCTGTTGCCGCCCTCGACGATCCGCTCCGACAGATAATAGCCGATCGTGCCACCCCACAGGATGCCACCGGGCACGCCCTCGGCCAGCCACACATTGGGCAGGCCCCAGGCCGGCCCCATCAAGGGCAGCTCGTCCGCCGTCATCTGGAAGGGGCCGCGCACATTGGCCTTGATGCCGACGCGTCCAAGCGCCGGGACGAGCTGCAGCGCCTGTTCCCAGTTCCACGACACCGCGTCGAAATCCTCTTCCAGCAGGTCGGCGCCGAACCAGGCGGGAACGCCATCCTCGGCGAAGAGCTTGAGGTGCTCGGTGCGCTCGTAAGGCCCGAACATGAAGCCGTCGCCTTCCTCGCGCAGATAGCCCTCGAAACCTTCGTCGCGCAAGATCGGCATTTCGGGCCGGCCCGCGCGCTTGCGCTCCACAACCTCCGGCACGGCTTCGGTGATCCAGTATTGATGCAGGATCGGGATCGCCGGGATGTCGAGGCCGAGCAGCGCGCCGGTCTGGCGCGCGTAATTGCCGGTGGCGCAAATCAAATGCTCGCAGGTGATGTCGCCCTTGTTGGTCTGCACCACCCACTCGCCGCTGGCCGTCCGCTTGAAGCCGGTCACCTCGGTGTTGAGATAGACCTTGGCGCCGAGATCGCGCGCGCCCTTGGCCATGGCATGCGTCACGTCGGCCGGCGCGATATGGCCGTCGTCGGGATGATAGAGCGCGCCGAGCATTTGCGTGTTGTCGAGCAGCGGCCAAAGCTTGCGGGCTTCGTCCGGCGTCAGCAGCTGCGCCCGCATGTTCTGCACCTCGGCGACGCTCATATAGCTCTTGTATTCGTCGAGGCGGTCCCTCGAATTGGCGATGCGCAGCTGTCCGCATTTGTGCCAGCCGACCGGCTGCCCGGTCTCAGCCTCCAGCCCCTCATAGATCTCGATGGTCTTGTTTATCATCCGCCCGACATTGATGTTGCGGGCGTAGGAGGGGATCAGACCGGCCGCATGCCAGGTCGAGCCGGCGGTAAGCTGCGTGCGCTCCAGCAGCGCCACATCGGTCCAGCCGCGCTTCGCCAGGCCATAAAGGATACCGGCGCCGACGCATCCGCCGCCGACGATCACCACCCGCGCATGTGTCTGCATCAAACCACCGAAACCATGTCATTGTTGAACGAGCGCCGCCGAAGCTACAGGCGGGGAAAGCCCGTGTAACGTCTTCAAAAACTGGGGGTCATGATAAGCTGGATTTATGCAACAGGTTACAGCGTGGCGGCCTCGCAACCCGCCGGCATTTCACTTTGCTTGCCCGTCTTGCGCCGTCTCCTGTTCGAAGTCGACTTTGGTGCCGGGCTTGACCATGGCGGCGAGGTCTTCGGCATCCCAGTTGGTCAGCCGGATGCAGCCATGCGAGAAGGTCGTGCCGATCTTGCTGGGATCGGGCGTGCCGTGGATGCCGTAGCTTTCGATCGTGAGATCGATCCAGACGACCCCGACCGGATTGTTCGGTCCCGCGGCGATGGTGAAGGGCCGCTTGCTCCTCACTCCCTTGAAGGCGAACTTCGGATTGTAATGGTAGGCCGGATTGTGGACGACGCGCTTGACCTCCGCCGCGCCGCTCGGGGCCGGCTTTTCCTCGCTGCCGATCGAGGCGGGATAGACCGCAAGCGCCTTGCCTGACGCATCGAGCGCGCGCACCTGGCGGGCGCCCTTGTCGACCTCGACGCTGGCGACGGTCGCGGGAGGGTCGCCGCGGCCGATATCAGGCACCACCAGCGTGGTGTCGGCCTTCCTGAAACCGATTTTTGGATTGAGCAGCCTCAGCAACTGTTCGCTGACATGGAAGCGCTCCGCCAGTTTTTCCCGCGCGTTGCGATAGCCGAGCCGCTTCAGATGCGCCATCCGCTCCATGCGGGCGGGGATGCGCCTGGTGAACGGCCCGCGCACATCCTTGGCCGTGATCTCGTAGTTTATCAACACCGGGCCGGCGAAAGTCGCTGTGAGCTTGTCCCAGGTCTCCCGGGTGAGCTTGCCGTCGGAGGGCAGTCCATTCGCCGCCTGGAAGGCCGCGACGGCCTTGGAAAAATTGTCGGAAAGGCGGCCGTCGATCAGGCCGGGAGAGAAGCGGGCGCGATCAAGCAGGATCTGCGCCCTGAGCACCATCGGATCGACGCCCTTCGGCTCGCCCTCGCTGAATTGCGCCTGGTTGACAGCGGCGAGGTCGAGCTTGGCTGCCAGCGTCCCGCCGCACGCGAGCGCGAGCGCCAACGCAACGACACCAAGCAGCCTGACCATCGACGTCACTCCAGGATCGCGACAAGAGCCTGTCTCTATGACGCGGCACGGCCGATGTGGTTCCTGTCGCGGGGAGTCGCACGAAGATCATCGCGAGTGTGCGCTTTCTCCCATAGACATTTGAATTTTAAGCTGGAAACCAGTTCCCATGAACGCAAAGAACTGGCATTATCGTGCCAGGGCCTGCGCATTTTCTGATTCCATGGCCCCTCGTGCTGGTAACCGACGGCTCCCCAACGCCCCCCGCCCATGCCGTCGGTTGCCCTGTTGGGCGCTTTCCGGTCTGAGCCCCACGGGCTCCGTCAGCTGCGGCTGGTCATCGGCTGGAATTGAGCTTCTGGATGCGCCCCTTATCCAGCCGGAATACGCCGTCCGTGCCGCCTTGGATCTCGAAATCGGTTTGAAGCTCATCCCATGAGCCGAGATATTTGCCGCACTCGGCGCAATGGATCGCCGTTTCGGGTTGAGCATCGGCCGGAATTTGCAAACGGATGGTGCCGCAAAACGGGCATTCCAGTTTGTGGTCCAGATACTCGCCAGCCATGGTTGTGCAACATCGCGCAATCGGCACGTCTTCGCAAGGCTGGGATTTTGGCAAGCCTTTGCTTCAGCCCGGCCCGATCTCCTCAAACAGCCAATCGCGAAACGCCTTCACCTTGCGCTGGCGAATCGCCTCCGGCGGGTAGACGAGGTAAAAGCTGGAGACCGCTTTCAGCGCATGGTCGAACGGCCGCACCAGCCGGCCGGTGGCGAGATCGGCGGAAACCAGCATGGTGCGGCCGAGCACCACGCCTTCGCCCTGCACCGCCGACTCCACCGCGAAGGTGGCGGAGTCGAAGGTGAGGCCGCTGTTCGGGTCGATGCCCTCGACGCCGGCGCTGGCAAGCCACGCCGCCCAGTCGATGCGGTAGCCGTCGCGGATCAGCGTGTGGTGTCTGAGGTCCTGCGGCGTCCTGAGCGGATGCGGACCCTCCAAGAGCTTCGGGCTGCAGACGGGAAAGACCTCCTCGCCGGTGAGGAATTCCGACGTCAGCCCGTGATAATGCCCGCCGCCATAACGGATAGCGACGTCGATGCCGTCGCCGCGGAAATTGGTCAGCTTGCCGGTGGTCGAGACGCGCACGTCGATGTCGCCATGCGCGCGGTGGAAACGGTAGAGCCTCGGCACCAGCCATTTGCCGGCGAAGCCGTCCGAGGTGCTGACATTCAGCGTCGAACCCGAATGGCGCGAGGTCGCCGTCTGCGTCGCCAGCGCGAGCTGGTCGAGCGTCTCGCGCACGGCAGCCGCATAAGGCTCGCCGACCGGGGTGAGCCGCACCGAGCGCGTGGCGCGTTCGAAGAGCTGCACGCCGAGCTGCTCCTCCAGATGTTTTATTGCCCGGCTGACGGCGCCATGCGTGAGATTGAGCTCGTCCGCGGCCCTGGAAAAATTCAGGTGCCTGGCGGCAGCCTCGAAGGCCGGGAGGGCATTGAGCGGCGGCAGTCTGCGGGTCATGGCCAGATCGATTTGTGAGTGTTGGTAACAAATCCTTGCCAAACTTTGGTTTGTCCGTCGAGCTTTTTCCAGCCAAAAATCCTCACAGAATTTGTGATCAACACTCACTTCAGATCAAACCTGCGAGGACACCATGGCCACCGTTCACCCCTTCCTCTGGTTCAACCTGGACGCCGAAGCCGCGCGCGACTTCTATCTGTCCGTTTTCAGGAACAGCCGCGCGCTGCAGAGCATCGAGTTCACCGACAAGCCGCACGCGATCTTCGACTTCGAACTGGAAGGCCAGCGCTTTACCGCTTTGAATGCCGGCGGCGTGCCGCCCTTCAACGAGCGCATCTCGCTCTACATCGAGACGAAGGACCAGGCCGAGACCGACTATTTCTGGAGCGCGCTGACTGCCGACGGCGGCTCGGAGCAGCCCTGCGGCTGGCTGAAGGACAAATTCGGCGTCTACTGGCAGGTCATTCCCAGCGAAGCCCTGCGGCTGATGAACGACCCGGATCGCGCAAAGGCCGACCGGGCTCGGCAGGCGATGTATTCGATGAAGAAGATCATCCTCGCCGATATCGCGGCCGCCCACGCCGGCCGCGCCTGAACATCCCATAATTGAAGAACGGAGAAGACCTATGGCCAGTCTCACGGGAAAGAAGCTCATTGTCGTCGGTGGCAGCTCCGGCATCGGTTTCGGCGTCGCGGCCGCGGCGTTGGAAAACGGCGCCGAAGTCGTGATCGTCGGCCGCTCGGCGCAAAAACTGAAGACCGCCGAAAAGCGGCTCGGCGGGGCAGGGCGCGTGACTGGCATCGCCGCCGACATGGCCGATGAGGCCGAGGTGTCCGGCTTGTTCGAGGCAGCCGGCGCCTTCGATCATCTGGTGGCGACGGCCGGCACGCCACCGCCGAATGATCCGATCGGCGAGACCGACATGGATTTCGTACGTGGCTTCGTCGACGGCAAGCTGATCGGCGCGGTGATGCTGGCCAAGCATGCCGTGCGCACGCTGAACAAAGGCGGCTCGATGATCTTCACTTCCGGCATAAACAAGGACCGCCCGCCGGTCCCGGGCGGCTCGGTGGTCTCGGCGGTCGCCGGCTCTTTCAGCTATTTCGCCCGCGCGCTGGCGCTGGAGCTCGCGCCGACCCGCGTCAACATCGTCTCGCCCGGCTGGGTCGATACCGAAATGTGGGACGAGATCGTCGGCGAGGCCAAGTCAGGTTATTTCGAGCAGATGGGCGCGCGTATCCCGGCGGGAAAGATCGCCAAACCCGCCGACATCGCGCCCGCCTATCTCTATCTGATGCAGAACGAATTCATGACCGGCGAGACCGTCCACATCGACGGCGGGCAGCGGCTGGTGTGAGCGGGCAGGGCCGGACCTCTGTCTGAGGATCCGGCCTCATCCATCGCCGCCGCAAGGGCCGGGCGTCGCTTTCCAGGCCTTCGCCGGGCAATGGCGTTTCCGGCGGAACGCCAATATAGATGACGCTTGAATGAGCAGTGCCTCCGCTTCGTCGAGGAATGCCATGCGAAGGGTCATCGTCACCACAGCCATGTGGATTGGCGCCGCGACAGGCGCCAACACCCATGACTGGTACGAAAACAAGGTCGACCCGGTAACGAACTTCAAATGCTGTGGCGGCACGGATTGCCGCCCCATACCGGAGTCTGCCGTGCAATCCAGGTCCGACGGCGGCTATGTCTATCTTCCCGAAGGTTTCAGCATCCCACGAGAGCGCGTGCAGGAATCGCCGGACGGCCGCTACCATATCTGCGAGAACCATTACGTCATAACCAACCAGCCCTATCTGCGCTGCTTCTTCGCGCCGCGGCTCAAGGTCTCGCGGCTGCTCCCGCGCTGATCAAACGGTCGCTCCTCGACTACGCTTAGGTCTGGTGATCGGCATCAGCCGAATGCTCGGCCTGCGCGTATCCGAAATAGTCCATGATTTCCCGCGCTTCGCCGGCGTCGAAACGGCAAGCCACTTCCGTCGGCAGCCTGGATCGCCAGCCGCCCCTATAATCGGTGATCGGCTGGTTCACCTGGGCGTGCCGGCGAGCGGAATGCGCCGTGCGAACCGCCTTTTCCCGCCCCCATACAACAGGCTGCTTGTGATAGTTCAGAATGCCCGGATCGAAGGCCACGCCGATGAAGCGGCACAGCCGTTCGATGGAAAGAGCCGGCGATTCGATGAAGTCCTCATAGCGCCACAGGATGCTTTCACCCTTTTCGACGCGAAGCATCGAGGCCTTGCTGTCGGCGATCCATCTTTGGAAGGCCTTGTCGAAATCGCCCTCGTAACGCTGCCCGAGCGACGCCACGACATCCCTGCCGTCGCGCGTGACGACGATAAAGCGCGCGCCCGGGATCGTCTCGGTGATCTGCCTTGTATAGTGGATATGGTTCGGAGTCTTTTCGACCCAGACGCTGCGGCGTGAAATGGCCGCCTGCAATAAGACCAGGCTTAGCTTGGTCCATCGCGCTCCACTGTTGGAGACAAAAGCGCTTGTCTCGCGTCGAATGGCGAAGACATCCGGATGGGCAGCCAGTATCCGGGCGAGCAAGGTCGATCCCGTATGCCCACAACCGCAAATGAATATAGAAACCTTGGGCTTCGGAAGAAGCCGCACCACACCCCTGTGCACGATTTTATTCTCCCCCGGAAATTTTAATGAACCTTCTTCTTCCGGAGATTGCAACGGGAAATGCTTATATGCGGTCGGCGACGAACAGATAATTGCCGCTGACGACAGTGATCTGGAGGGCCGGGGCAAGCGCCGGGCGTCCGGCTGGTCCAGCCGGCGGAAACGACCAAGACGTTCTGCCGTCAAACGCGGTGCCGAAGCGCCGCGACGACCACCGCCATCGCCGGCGAGAGCTGTCGCCGGCTTGGGTAATAGAGGTGGTAGCCTGGAAAGGGCAGGCTCCAGTCGTCGAGCACGAGCCTCAGCCGGCCCTCGGCCACATGCTGGCTGACGAGGTCTTCCGGAACATAGGCTATGCCGTATCCGTTCAGCGCGGCGTCGACCATGGGGATGGTCGTGTTGAAGGTAAGTTGGCCCTCCACCCGCACCCTGAGCTCGCGGCCCTTTTTCTCGAACTCCCAGGCATAGAGCCCGCCGAATGTCGTCTGCCGCAGGCAGATACAGTCATGCGCGACCAGGTCCTGCGGTGCTTTCGGGATGGGACGGCGCGAAAAATAGTCCGGTGAAGCCACCGCCACCAGCCGCCAGTCGGCGCCGATGCGCACCGCGATCATGTCCTTGTCGACGTTCTCGCCGAGCCGCACGCCGGCGTCGAAGCGCTCCTCGACGATGTTGCGCATGCCGTTGTCGCTGTAGAGCTCGACGCGCAGGTCGGGATAGTCGCGCAGCATCGGCTGCAGCTTCGGCCAGACAACCATCCGCAGCGCATGGTCCGACAGTGTGATACGCACCGTGCCGGCGGGCCTGTCGCGGAAGGCGACCAGGCTCGACAGGTCGGACTCGATGCCTTCGAACCGCGGGACGAGCGACTGGTAGAGCCGCTCGCCTGCTTCCGTGGGCGCTACGCTGCGCGTCGTGCGGGTCAGCAGCCGCACGCCGAGCCGCGCCTCCAATTGCTTGATGGTATGGCTGAGCGTCGATTGCGACGTCCCGAGCTCGGCCGCCGCCCTGGTAAAGCTGCGCTCCCTGGCCACCGTCAGGAACCACAGCAAATCCTTCAGATCCTCGCGCTGCATGGGCACCATCCCGGCTCGGCCGCTCGTTCAAGCTGTGGCGGTTCGTGGCCACCACTCGTCAATTCATATCAAGAATGGATAAGTTCATGCAGATTGCAATGGCTAATCCGGATAGTGCCCGATGATCTATATAGCCGCCAGCGAAATGACTGGAGGGCTCGACGGCGAGCCGCGGCACATGGATACGACCTACGACAGCCAATTGGCGAAAGCCCAAGTGGGGAAAGCGCCCAGCGCCTGGGGAGCGGTGACATGTCTGTCGCTGCTCACGTTCGTGCTGGTGGCGTCGGAGTTCATGCCGATCAGCCTGCTCACCCCCATTGCCAATGAGCTAGCCATCTCCGAGGGGCAGGCCGGCCAGGCGATCTCCGTCTCCGGCTTCTTCGCGGTCCTCGCCAGCCTGTTCGGCAATGCGCTCTTGTCGCGGCTGGACCGGCGGACCGTCATTGTCCTCTACACGGCCATCCTCGTGGTCTCCGGCCTGGCGATCACCTTTGCGCCGAACTATCTCGTCTTCATGCTCGGCCGGGCCCTGATCGGCGTGTCGATCGGCGGCTTCTGGTCCTTGTCCACCGCTATCCTGGCCCGCATCGTGCCTGGCGCCGACCTGCCCAGGGCGATCGCCATGCTGCAGGGCGGAACGGCCTTCGCCTCGGTGATCGCGGCGCCGCTCGGAAGTTTTCTCGGCGGCCTGATCGGCTGGCGCGGCGCCTTCTTCATCGTCGTTCCGATCGGCCTCCTCGCGATCGTCTGGCAGCTTGCCGTCCTGCCGAAAATGCCCGCGGGTGAGCAGGCTTCGGTCGGCAAAATGCTGGGCCTGCTCGGCAATCGCATCTTCGCCATCGGCATGGCGGCAACCACGCTCGCCTTCATGGGCCAGTTTGCGCTCTCCACCTATCTGCGCCCCTTCCTCGAAAACGTCACCGGCCTCGAGGTGAATACGCTGTCGCTGGTGCTGCTTGGGCTGGGGCTTGCGGGCCTGGCCGGCACGTCGGCGGTCGGGTTCCTGCTCCGCTCGCATCTCGCGGCCGTGCTGGTCGGCTTGCCGACGGTTCTGGCGCTCATCGCGTTGTTGTTGATCGCGCTCGGTCCGTTCGCCATCGCGACCGCCGCCCTGCTTATTGCCTGGGGCCTGTTCACCACGCCGATTCCCGTCGCCTGGAACACCTGGATGACCCGGGTGATCCCGCACGATCTCGAGGCGGGCGGCGGGCTGCAAGTCGCGCTGATCCAGTTCGCCATCACCTTCGGCGCCTTCGCTGGCGGGCTGCTGTTCGATGCCGCCGGCTGGTGGAGCCCCTTCGCGCTCGGCGCCGTGCTGCTTCTCGGTTCGGCGCTGCTTGCCGCCGCGGCGACAGCGCGCGGGAGCAGCCATCGATGACGCGACAACCGGTCAGCCGGCGAACGCTGCTCTGCGCCGCGCTTGCAACCGTGGTCATGCCGCGGCCGGCCAACAGCCAACAGGGCAGGGACCCGGCCAACCAGGAGCCGACCGACATGAGGATCAGGATGATGTTCGATGGCCAGACCATGACCGCCACGCTCTACGACAATCCTTCTGCGCGGGACTTCTTCCCGATACTGCCGCTGGATCTCAAGATCGAGGACTACGCGCACAATGAGAAGATCGCCTACCTGCCGCGCAAGCTGACCGGGGAGGGCAGCGGTCCATTTGGCAACGAGCAGCCCTACGATCTTTGCTATTTCATGCCCTGGGGCAATCTGGCGATGTTTTACGCCGATTATCGCCATCCCGGGCTGATCAGGCTCGGCCGCTTCGACGAGGGCCAGGAGGCCTTGCACGGTCGCGGCGCTTTCCCTCTTCACATCGAACGCATTTGACGACGTAAAGGAGATTACCATGGACATTCTTCGCGCAGGCACGCGGCCTTCCGGCAAGGGTCCGGCAAGTTGGTTCACCGGCACCGTGCGGATCGATCCGCTCTTCAATCCCTTCGACGCCGAGCGGGTGCAAGGCGCGCAGGTGACTTTCGAGCCCGGCGCCCGCACCGCCTGGCACACGCATCCGCTCGGGCAGACGCTGATCGTCGTTTCCGGCCTCGGCCGCGTGCAGCGCAAGGGCGGCCCGGTCGAGGAGATCCGGCCGGGCGACATCGTCTGGTTCGCGCCTGGCGAAAAACACTGGCATGGCGCGTCCCCTGCAACCGCCATGACCCACATCGCCCTCCAGGAGGTCAAGGACGGCAAGGTCGTCGACTGGCTGGAACACGTCAGCGACGCCGATTACGGCGCCTGAGCTTCCTGCCCGACCTGTCTGATTGAACGAAAGGAAAGCAAGTGCTCGCAACCGTTCTTCACAAGCCTGGCGACATCCGCTGCGAGGAAGTCGCCGATCCGAAAATCCTGCGCCCGACGGACGCCATCATCAAGCTCTCGGCCAGTTGCATCTGCGGCTCGGACCTGTGGCCCTATCGCGGGTTGCAGCCGGTCGACGGCCCGCAGCACATGGGTCATGAGTATTGCGGCATCGTGGTCGAGGTGGGCAGCGAGGTGCGCAATGTCCGTCCCGGCCAGTTCGTCGTCGGCTCCTTCTGCCTCTCCGACAACACCTGCCCGCATTGCCGCTTCGGCTTCCAGTCCTCCTGTGAGCAGCGCGAGTTCATGAGCGGCGCCCAGGCGCCTTACGCCCGCGTGCCGCTGGCCGACGGGACGCTGGTGGCGACTTCCGAGGTTCCGCCGGCCGAGCTTATCCCTGACTTGCTGGCCGTGTCGGACGTGCTCGGCACCGGCTGGTACGCGGCCGATGCGGCCGAGGTGCGCGAAGGATCGACGGTGGTCGTCGTCGGCGACGGCGCGGTCGGCCTGATGGGCGTGCTCGCGGCCAGGGAGATGGGCGCCGAGCGCATCATCGCCATGAGCCGCCATGCAAGCCGCCAGAAACTCGCGCGCGAATTCGGCGCCACCGACATCGTGGCCGAGCGCGGTGAGGAAGGCATTGCGCGCATCAAGGAGCTGACCAGGGGCGTCGGCGCGGATTCGGTGCTGGAATGCGTCGGCACGGGAGAATCCTTCGACCAGGCGCTGGCCTGCTCGCGGCCCGGCGGCACGATCGGTTATGTCGGCGTGCCGCATGGCGTGAGCTTCGACGGCCAGCGCCTGTTCTTCGGCCAGAAGCGCATGCTGGGCGGCCCGGCGCCGGTGCGCCGCTTCCTGCCCGACCTGATGGAGCGCGTGCTGCAAGGCCGCATCAAGCCCGGCAAGGTCTTCGACCTCAAGCTGCCGCTGGCCGAGGTGGCGGAAGGCTACCGCGCGATGGACGAGCGCCGCGCCGTCAAGGTCATGCTCGAGGTCTAGGTTTCGCCGGCACGTGGCCGCGAGCCCTCGGCAGTCGGGCCGAGGACCCGCGCATGTCAGTGCCGGGGCACTTCGGCCCACAGTTTGGTGGCAAAGCCGCGCTTGTCGAGCACCCATGGCTGGCCGGTGATCACCGCCTTGCCAGCCGCGCATTTGTAGGCATAGACGGCGTCGTGTCCCGTCGCGAAAGCCGGCACGACGTCGCCATTCGGGTTGGTCCTGCAGAACTCGTCCGCGCCGGGATTGTCGCGCGCGGCGTTCATCTTCGCGCAGGGCAGGTTGGCGCCGACGAAGCAGGCCAGCAGCTTGCCGTTCATGCAGCGATAGTTGGCTTGCGTCGCAAGCTCCGATTCCTGCGGCGCGCTCTTGGCCTCCGGAAACAGCTTCTTGAATGCCTTGACGGTGCCGGCGTGAAGCGCGTGCGAATAGGGGCGGACCGTGTCGTCGTTCTTCACCTGGCGGCAGAGCTTGTGGAGGTCCTGCGCAGCCGCCGCCGTGGCGTTGCCGGCGGCAGCGGCGGTAAAGGCAAGTGCCGATGCAAAAAGGCCGATTGCCGAAAGACGAAACGCAGCCATTGTGACCTCCTCGGACTGGCCGGAGCAAAACCCGCGGAAAACCGTTAGATCCGATTAAGACCATGCAGGAAGCCGCAAGGATGGCACAATCTGTCAACAAACAGGAACCTCTCGCCTTCCACTTTGCCGATGACGGGCTGGTGCCCAACCATCCGCGCTGGCCGATGCTCGTCTATCCCGGCGCGGTGCAACTGCCGAATGACGCCGATCCGGCGGCCGTCTTTGAGGATATTTTTGGCGCCAATGGCTGGGGCGACAGCTGGCGAGACGGCATCTACGGCTTCGTCCACTATCATTCGCGCATCCACGAGGTGCTGGGCATCGCGCGCGGCGCCGCCGAGGTCCGCTTCGGCGGCGATAAAGGCAAGGTGTTGGAGGTGAGGGCGGGCGACGTGGTGGTGCTGCCGGCCGGCACCGGCCACCAGCGCCTGTCCGCCTCGGCCGATCTTCTGGTAGTCGGCGCGTATCCGCCCTTCGGCACCTATGATTTGTGCCGGAGCCCGGAGCAGCACGCCGAGGCGCTGCGCACGATCCCGAAGGTCGGCCGGCCGGACAAGGATCCGGTCCATGGCGGCGACGGGCCGCTGCTGAAAGCATGGAGCGAAGGCTGAAATGGCAAGGATCGTCGCCATCGAGCATCTGACGCTGGACGGTGTCTTCCAGGCGCCGGCGCGCGCCGATGAAGACACGCGCAACGGTTTTGCGCATGGCGGCTGGGGCATTGCGGGCAGCGACCCGCAGATGCAGGAGGTCATCGGACGCGTCACGGCCGGCGGCTGGTCGCTGCTTGCCGGCCGGACGACCTATGAGGATCTTCACGAAGCCTGGGCTGTCCGTCAGCCGGCCAATCCGATGACCAGGGCGCTGACCGGCGCGCAGAAATTCGTCGCCTCGCATGACGCCGGCTACGAACCGCGCTGGGAGAATTCGACGCTGCTTGCCGGCGATGCCGGGGAGCCCGTGCGCGCGCTCAAGCAAGGCCACGACAAGGTGTTGATTATGTTCGGCAGCGGCAAGCTGCTGCGCGCGCTGATGCGACACGGGCTGATCGATGAGCTGGTGCTGATGGTCCACCCTCTGGTGCTGGGCACAGGCTCGCGCCTTTTCGAGCCGGGTCAGGCGACCTCTATGCTGAAGCTGTCCAACCAGGTGTCGACCGCGACGGGGGTGGCGATCCTCACCTACGCGTTCGACGGGGAGGGCGCGGCGGAGCGGCCGCGGTAGAAACCGGGCCGCAGCCCACCGCCTACGGATAATGCGTCTTCTTCGGCGCGTAGGTCGACGGATCGAAATCCAGGGCCTTCGGCAGCGGCTGGCTCGAGCACTGCAGATGGATCTGGCGGGCGAGCAGCCGTCGCTGCTGCTGCTCGTGCTCCTTGGCGGCCGCGACGAGCCCCATGCTGTAGGGGCCAACCAGCACGCCGAAGCCCCAGCCAGGGTTCTGCTTCTCGCGGGTGGCGTAATCCGAGGCCGCCTTGCGGGCCTGCTGGCATTCCGGCGACGCCCATTTCGGATCCTGCTGGGGAAGCGAGGCGCCATAGTCGACTGGGGAGGATACACACCCAGCCGCTGCCGCGCTCAGCGCGACGATCACCGCAATTCTCATCGTTTGAGTCTCTGCTAATTAGGGCGAAGACTACACGGAGCGCGTCTTCGCACAAGCGAGACGGCTCGAAAGCGGATGGAAGGACCGAGAGCCGCATCGTCGCACTTCGAGCCCGGTTCCCGGATTCTTTTCAACGCCCCGTTCCATTTCCACCCGCCATTTCGTCCTTGGTTCGTCCACCGCAAAAAGGAGAACCGCAATGGCTGGAATGATCGTCATCTACAAGCAGCCGGCGGACGCGCAGGCGTTCGACAAGCATTATTTCGAGACGCACATACCGCTTGCCAAGAAAATTCCGGGTCTCAGGAAATACGAGGTCAGCCGCGGGCCTATCACGGTGCTGGCCGGACCACCCGACGTCTACCTGATCGGGATGCTGCATTTCGACGATCTCGACGCCATGAAGAAGGGTTTCGCGAGCCCGGAAGGAAAAGCGGCGGGCGCTGATCGCCGGCTTTACGCACCTGACGAGTCGGGCGTTCAGATGTTCATTTTCGACAGCAGGGAAGTTTAGAACCTGCGGCTGAGATAGGCCGATCCGCCGAGGCCAAAGCGCCACTCGGCTTCCACGCCTTTGGTCAGGCCGATCCGGCGACCGGCAAGGATCGCGGCCGGGTCGGCTTCGGAACGGGCGAACTCGAAAGGTGGCGCGGTCAGCGGCAGGCGGTTGTGCGAGCCGTCGATGCCCAGCGCCTGGCAAAGCTTGCCGGGACCTGAGCAGAGCAGCCGCTCGTCATCCATTCCGCGCCGCGCGCGCATGGCGGCGATACCGGATTGCGGTTGGATGGCGCGGATCAGCACCGCGCTGCCCGGCAGGCACACCGCGTTCAGGCACCAATGCAGTCCATAGGAGCGGTACACGTAAGCGGTGCCGGGCACGCCATACATCGGCGCGTTGCGCGGCGTGCGGCCGCGAAAGCTGTGCGAGGCGGGGTCGTCGGGCCGGTACGCCTCGGTTTCGACGACGATGCCGCCGACGCCACTGAGCTCGAGCCGCGCGCCGATCAGCGCGCGTGCCACGACAACCGCGTCGCGGGCGAAGAAGTCGGCGGCGGAGCCAGCACTAAATGGCATGGTGATTGACGTCGATCGGGCAGGCCATCTTTGGCGCGCCGCTCAACCCAAAAGGTTGCGCGCCGTGCGCATGAAGATCCGCGAGCCGATCGGGATGAGATCGTCGGGGAAATCATAGTCGGGATTGTGCAGCGAGGGGGTGCGCTCGCCGGCGCCGAGGAAGAACATCGCCGACCTCGCATTGTGGCCGAAAATACCGAAATCCTCCGAGGCGCGCATCGGCAGCGCCTCTTCGCTGCGCGCGATGCCTTCCTCGTCGAGCGCGCGGTTGAGATGCTCCACCGCGTCCGGCGCATTGACGCTGGCGACGAAGATCTCGTGATAGTCGAAACGCACGGCAAGGCCGTGCCTGGCGGCGATTTTTGCCGCAAGCGCTTCCGCGGCGGCGACCTGCTCGGCCATGCGCTCGTCGCGGCGGGTACGCAGCGTCGCCCACACTTCCGCATAGCCGGGCGCGATGCCGAACACGGCTTCGCCCATCGCGCAATGGGTGACGGTCACCATGCCGAAATCCTCATCAGTGAAGGTCCCGCGCCCGAGCGCTGGGAGCGCCGGCATCAGCTCGCTCACCGCCGGCATCGGCGAGGTGCCGGTTTCCGGCATCGAGGAATGCGCGGTCTTGCCCTCGAGCACGATGCGCATGCCGCGCGAGGCGCAGTTGACGGTGCCGGCCTTCAGCCGCGCCTCGCCGAACGGCACGCCCGGCAGGTTGTGCAACGAAAACGCGAAATCAGGCTGAATCTCGCCGAAGCGCGGATCGGCGACAACGCCGGCCGCGCCGTTGCCGGTTTCCTCGGCCGGCTGGAACATCAAAACCACGCGGCCGCGTGCCGGCCTTTCGCGCCCGAATTGACGGCCGAGCGCCGCCAGGATCGCGGTGTGCCCGTCATGGCCGCACATATGCGACTTGCCTGGCACCTGCGAGGCATGCGCGACGCCCGAAAGCTCCTCGATCGGCAGCGCGTCGAGCTCCGATCGGAACAGCACCGTCGGCCCGGTCTGTCCGCTGTCATAGACCGCCGCCACCCCATGGCCACCGAGCCCCGCCAGCACCTTGTCCGGCCTCGTATCGGCGAGGAAGGCGACGACCTCGCTCGCCGTCTTCTCCTCCTCGTTCGAGATTTCCGGCTGCCGATGCAGCTTGCGCCGCCATTCGGTCAGCTCGACGATGTCTCGATTGGTGAGGGTCATGGGTTGGGGCTCCGATTGGCTTGCCGGTCACACAAACACGATAGGGTTTTTCCCGCGCCGTGCCATGTCGATCAATTCCGATGGTCCATCGGCCTTCGCAAAATCAATGCCGCTATCCGACCACCTTCACCTGCGGCAGGTCGCGGCTGATCGGGCGGAAGCCGACGCCGTAATACATGTACCGGGCGGCCGGATCCGCCGGGGCGCCGCGGCAGGCGACCAACATGCGCGTGGCGCCCGCGGCTTTCGCCAGCCGCATGCCGTGCAATTGCAAGGCGGTGCCCAGTCCGCGCCGGCGAAAATCGCGATGCGTGCCGACCGGTTCGAATTCGGCGGTCCGCGTCGTCTCGTCCAGCCAGATGATCGCGGTGGCGGCCAGCGTGCCGTCGGGCGCGGCGATGAGCACATGCAGGTCGCCCCGGTACGGCCAGGTCCGCCGCACGCGCTCGAACGCCGCCCTCGCTGAAGCGCGACGCGTGCCAGGCCCGGCGATGCGCCTCTACCGCGTCGGTCGGCGGCACGTCGTTCGCGTTCAGGAACCGGCGCCTTCGGGCAGCGCTGGATCGGGCACATCGGTCAATTCCCGCGTGTTGAACTGCACCTAGGATACGTCATCCGCGCCGGCTTCCGCATCGAAGGCATAGCCATGCGCGGCGACAATCCGCTGCGCCTCGATGTCGGCGGATTGCACCTTCAGCAGCTGGTCGACATCGCCGGCGACCTCATCGTACCAGTCTAGGATTTCACCGAGCAGCGCGGCGCGGTGCGGATGCGTCTGCCAGATCAGATTGGCGGTCTCGACCTCGTGCACCGCGCCGTCGCCGCGCGGCACCCGATGGGGCAGGCAGGCCCATCCCCATGCCGCCAGCCGCCCATCCACGAACCACAGCCGATGCCGCCAGAAGGGGCTGAGCGCATCGAAATCCTTGGCCCAGACCCAGGCCAATTCGCCGATTGTCGCATCGCCGTTAAGCAGTTCCGGCCGCAGCGCCGTCACGTCCTGGGCGAGGCCCTGCATCAGCCTGAGCTCGGTCGGGCCAAGAGTGTCCATGCTCCACCGTTTATTCCGGCAGCCCCGCGAGCCGCAGCGCGTCGGTCACCTCATCGATAATCCCAGGCGCAATCCCGACGGCCGCCGTCCAGCCGCTGATCGTGAAATGCGTATCGAGCGCCATCAGCCGCCTGGCGGAGGCCTTTGCCTCCTCGATCCGCCCGACCCTGGCCAGCGGCGCCGCTAGCCAGCCATGCAGGATGCTGAAGCCCGGGGTCATCTCTACCGCGCGGCGGCCGGCAATGATGGCTTGTTCATGCCGGCCAGACAGAAAATTGCCGAAGCCGATAATGCCTTGCGGCACGCAGCTCATGGCGTCGAGCGGCGAGAGCCGCATCGCCTGCTCGCACCAGGCGATGGCGCGTGCCGCATCGCCGCCATAGGCCACCGGCACGCAGCCGAAGGCATAGACGAAGGCGCAGGAGGCGCTGAGCAAAAGCGCCGCGGCAAACGCCTCGTCGGCAAGCCTGCGGTCATGCTCGACCAGACCGATGGTGAAGCCGGCCAAGGCCAGCGCCATGGCGTCGCCCGACCCATGTTCGATCGCCGCATGAGCGTGGCGGGCCGCCCTGTCGCGATGCTCTGCTTTGAGACCGCCGCGGATGAACAGGGTCTGGTGTGCCCACGCGGCAAAGCCGTGGGCGAGTGCGTAGGTCGGCTCGATGGCCAGAGCCTGGTCGAGCAGCGGCAGGCCCTTGGCCGCACCTTGCGGCATGAAAGTGTAGACGGCGGGGAGCGCCCGTAGCAGAAGGTCGTAGGCATCGAGACTGTTGGGCCGCTGGCGCTTGACGCGTTCGATCTCGGCCCGGCGCAGGTTGGGCTCGATCGCCGCCACCACGGAGATGGTGATCTCGTCCTGCAGCGCGAACACGTCGGTGAGGTCGCGATCGTATCGCTCGGCCCACAGATGGCTGCCGTCCTCGGCATCGATGAGCTGTCCGGTGATGCGCACGCGGTTGCCCACCTTGCGCACCGACCCTTCCAGCACATAAAGCACGCCGAGCTCGCGCCCGACCTGCTTCACGTCCACAGCGCGGCCCTTGTAGGTGAAGCTCGAATTCCGCGCGATGACGAACAGCCAGCGGATACGCGACAGACCGGTGATGATGTCCTCGACCATGCCGTCGGCGAAATAATCCTGTTCCGGATCGCCGCTCATGTTCTGGAAGGGCAGCACGGCGATCGACGGGCGGGCGGAAGGCTCGGGGCAGGGCGGCTCCTCTGCCGAAGGGAGCGGCTGCGCACCGCCTTCCTCGCGCACGCTGCCGACGAAGCGAAAGCCGCGGCGCAGGATGGTTCGGACGAGCCGCTGCTGCTCGCCGCTGTCCTGGAGGGCATTGCGGGCAGCGTTGACGCGGCTGGCCAAAGTCGCGTCGGAAACGATGCGGCCCTGCCACACGGCGTCGACCAGGTCGTCCTTGCTCACCACCCGGTCGCGGTTGCGGATCAGATATTGCAGAAGATCGAACACTTGCGGCTCGACGGCGATCAGGTCGCTGCCGCGGCGCAATTCGCGCCGGTCGCCGTCCAGTGCAAAGTCCTCGAAATAATACGCCAAAATCAATTGCTCCGGGCCGCGCCGTGAATATGGGGACACTCTAATCGCGTCGGGCACGCAAAATCAAAGCGATCTCAAGGGAAAATCAAGAAGTCCTGAAGGCCGCCTGAAAGCGAGCCCGGCCGCGCCGTCGCATAGTCCTCTTGCAAGCAACGCAAACAACTTTGAAACAGGAGAACTCAAAATGTCGACCACCGCAGCAATCATCGCTTCCGCCGCGCTCGCTCTCGGCGCAACCGCATCGGCAACCTTCGCGGCCAAGGCCGAGCCAGCGAAATCCGTCGTCCTCGTCCATGGCGGCTTCGTCGACGGCTCGGGCTGGGACGGCGTCTACCAGCAGCTGAAGAAGGACGGCTACGACGTCACCATCGTCCAGAACCCGACCACCTCCTTGGCCGACGACGTCACCGTCACCAGGCGCGCCATCGCCGCCGCCAAGGGCGACGTCATCCTGGTCGGCCATTCCTATGGCGGCGTCGTGGTGTCGGAAGCCGGCACCGATCCCAAGGTGAAGGGCGTCGTCTATATCGCCGCCTTCGCGCCGGACGCCGGCGAGTCGGTCTCCTCGCTGATCGCCAACCCGCCTGCTGGCGCTCCGGTGCCCCCGATCCTGCCGCCCGTCGACGGCTTCCTGATGCTGGACAAGGCGAAGTTCGCCGCCTCCTTCGCCGCCGACGTCAAGCCCGAACTCGCGTCCTTCATGGCCGACTCGCAGGTTCCGTGGGGTGTGGCGGCGCTCGAAGGCAAGGTCACTCAGCCGGCCTGGAAGGTGAAGCCGTCATGGTACCTCGTCGCCACCGACGACCACATGATCCCGCCGCCGGCGCAGCGCCAGATGGCCAGCCGCGCCAAGGCGACGACGGTGGAAGTGGCCGGCAGCCACGCCGTCTACGTCTCCAACCCCAAGGCCGTCGCCGACCTTATCGAAAAGGCCGCCGCCGCGAAAAACTGAAACCGCTTTATCCTTGCGAACAGCCCGGACGCCTGGCGGCGCCCGGGCTTTCCGGCTGCCGCGCCGGCCCCTGATCGAGAAATGCACCGTAAACCGCTGAAATCCTTAACACGATTTTCATTCCGCTCGCCTAACCACTATGGCCATGACAGGGCATGATGAGCGGCTGGTTGCAGGTCTCTCCTCTGAGGGACGCAGCGAAGCCGTGGAAGCAGGCATCCTGCGCGACCAGCTTGCGGATCTGAGCAAGTGCGTCTTCATCTCGATGCCCATAGGCACGGTGCTCTCGGCCCTGATCCTGGCGGTGCAGCTCTTGTCGGGCGGCGGCCTTGCCGCGGTGCTGTGGTTTATCGCGATCGCCTTGATCAATGGCGCGCGTGTGGTGCTTGCCGCTGTTCAGTCGGATGCTGCCGACGACAGGCCGGAGGCGGTGGGTGCGCGGCTTTCCCTCTATGGCCTGCTGGCGCTGGCGTCGGGCGTCGCCTGGTCTTTCCTGGCGCTGCTCAGCGACGGATACACCACGCCGCAGGCGCCGCTCTATCTGATCGTGCTTGCCGGCACCTCGGCCGGTTCGGTCACTTATGGAACCTCCTACGTGCCGGCTTCGATCAACTTCATCGTGCTGCCGCTTCTCACCGCCGCCGGCTGCGTGTTCGCGCAAGGCGGCGTCGAAAATGGCGTGCTCGCCTTCACGATCCTGCTTTTTCTCGGCGGCATGATCAGGAGCGCGCTGCTCGGACAGTCCCGTTTCCGCGAGACCAGCCGCCTCAAATACGAGGCACGCGAATTCGCCGCCGAGATGGAGCGCAATTCCAGGCGGGACCCGCTGACCAACCTTCTCAACCGCTACGGGCTGGAGCAGGCGATCGCCAAGCTCGGGCTTTCCGACGGCCCGTTCGTCGCCATGCTGATCGACCTCGACGGCTTCAAATCCGTCAACGACACCTATGGCCACAACATTGGCGACGACCTTTTGGTCAAGGTGGCGCGCCGGATCGAGGACCACGCCCCGCGGGGTGCTACGATCGCGCGCATCGGCGGCGACGAGTTCGTGCTGCTTTTCTCCGCCGACAGGTGTCCGCAGCAGGCCGGCGAGCTTGCGTCGGCCATCATCGCGGCCATCGCCAATCCGGATCCGGAGCTGAATTCGGTGCGCGTCGGCGCCTCGATCGGCATCTATCAGGCGGAAAAGCCGCGTCTGACGGAAATGCTGCTCAAGGCCGATTTCGCGCTCTACGCGGCCAAGCGCGGCGGCAGGAACGAATATTGCCTGTTCGACGCGGGGCTCGACGCCGCGCTGGAACGCAAGAACCGCATCGAGCGCGACCTGCGCGGCGCGATCGAGGCAGGCCGGCTCTGCTCCTGGTTCCAGCCGCTGGTGCGGCTCGATAGCAGCGCGGTCGTCGGCTTCGAGGCGCTGCTGCGCTGGCATCATGACGTCCATGGCGCCATCTCGCCGCCCGAGATCGTCACCGCCGCGCGCGAAACCGGCCTGCTTTCGCTTCTTACCGAGACGGTGTTCCTCAACTGCTGCGCCATGATCGGCGAACTCGTGAAACAGGGGCGCCGCGATGTTCGGGTCGCGATGAACCTTTCGCCGCGCGAGCTCGAGGCCGGCAATGTCGACGACATGATCCTTACCGGCCTGCGGGCGAACAATGTGCCCGCCGCGATGCTCGAGATCGAGATCACCGAAGAGGCGCCGGTCGACCGCGACCGGGTCGACGAAAAGGTCGGGCACCTGGCGGATGCCGGCATATCGATCGTGCTCGACGATTTCGGCACCGGCTTCTCGACCCTGGTGTCGCTGAAGGACAGCCGCATCCGCAAGATCAAGATCGACAAGGATTTCGTCCGCGACCTGGCGAAATCCGTGGAAGACCAGGCGCTCGTCGAGGCGGTCATCGCCCTTGGCCGGACACTTGGGATAGAGGTGATGGCCGAGGGCGTCGAGACCGACGCCGACCGCATGATCCTGCGCTCGCTGGGCTGCATGATCGCGCAGGGCTATCTGTTTTCGGCGGCACTGCCGATGCGCGACGCGCTGGCCTTCGACGCCGCCGGCAAATCGGCCGCGGAAGCTCATTTCGAGCCGCAGAGCAATCCCCGCAGCGGCAACGCCGCCTGATCGGTCGCTCGCCCGTGACCCACCAGGCAAGCAGCCTCGAAAGGGTAGGGTTGCCGTGAGGCGCGGCACTCGGAGCGGCGGAGCGCTCCGAGGGTGTGACGGGCGTGACTGATCGACCTGAGCTTGATTGCCACGTGGTTCCCCCAATCCGTCGCTGCTTCGCAGCGCCACCTTTCCCCCCTCCGGAGGGAAAGGAAG
>NZ_VFTL01000052.1:0-38324 GCF_006439385.1 Mesorhizobium sp. B3-1-7 | reverse complement strand
AGGCGTTACCACGGTCCAGAATTCTGCTCCGCTGCACCCCTCGCGCGAGGTCACGGAATGGATCCTCGGGTCTGCGCCGCGTCGCTTCGCTCCTTGCTTCGCCATAGAATGACGAAATCGCGATGGCGATGGCCAATTTTCAAGGCTGCAATTGCCGCTGAAAATTTCTACGACGAACTGCATCCGGCTGGTATTATCGGCGATTGCAGAGCAAAGCGAACCGGAACACCCCATGCTTGCCAGACCCGACGCCTATTGCTGCATCGAATGCGGCCTGCCTTACCGGGCGCCCGGGTTCTCGTGCTATCACGGCATGATCGAGGAAGGCCCCGCCTACTGGACCGATCGCGGCATATTGTGCTCGCCGCAATGCTCGCTCGCGCATCACAAGAAGCGCAAGGCGGAAGGCACGCTGCCGCAGGAGCCGGCGCCCGATCCGTTCGAAGTCCCGTCGCTGTTTAGGCGCTGATCGATCCCTCAGCGTATGCTGCGACGCACCGCCTGCAGCGCCAGAAAGGCCTCGTAGCGGCGATCGTGCCACGTCCGCATGGCGTCGGCCGCCGGCCTGAAAACATCACCAAGCCGGGACATGGCAGGCATGGCGGTCGAAAGGTCCGCATACCGGCCGGATGCCACCGCTCCGAGCATCGCGGCACCCAGCAGCACCGGCTCGGGCGATTGCGGGGCGGCGACCGGCAGGCCGGCAGCGTCGGCAAGCAACTGGCGCACCAGCGGCGACTGCCCGGCGCCACCGCTGATGACGATGGTGTCGACGGCAAGACCGGATGAGGCCATCGCCGCCACGATCTGACGCACGCCATAGCCGAGGCCGCAAAGCCCGGCGACATAAAGGCCGACGAGACTTTCCACGGAACGGTCGGTGCCGAGCCCGGCGATCAGGCCGCGCGCATCCGGGTCCGCCAAGGGCGAACGATTGCCGAGGAATTCGGGTACGACATGGATGCTTCCCGCGAGCGTGGCGGCAGCCGACAGGTCGGGCGAAGCCGCCGTGGCGGCCGCGGCCAGCCAATCGACCAGCGATTTGCCTTCGGCCGCGGCGCGCTCGGAAGCCTCCGCTGCGGCCGGATGGAAACGCACCAGCAGATCGATCGCCGCCCCGGCCGCCGACTGACCGCCCTCGCTCAGCCAGAATCCCGGCACCATGGCGGAATAATAGGGTCCCCATACGCCCGGCACGAAGGCCGGACCTTCACTGCTTGCCATGGTGCAGGCCGAGGTGCCGAGCACATAGGCCATGCGTGAGGCAATGGTACCGGCATCGCCGGCAGCGCCCACCGTGCCGACGCCGCCGGCATGGGCATCGATCAGCCCGGCGGCCACGATTGTGCCCGCAACCAGTCCCAGTTCGGCCGCAGCCTTCTCCGTCAGCCCGGCGCCAAGCGCCGTGCCGGGATCGACCACTTCGGTGCCGATGCGGGCAAAGCCCTCGTCGGCAAGCTCGCCGAGCCCGACGGCATGGAAATAGCTGTCGTCCCAGCGCCGCTCATGGCCGAGATAGGTCCATTTGCAGGCCAGAGTGCAGACCGAACGGGCAAGGCTGCCCGTGGCGCGCCAGGTCAGGTAATCGGCGAGGTCGAAGAAATGCCGCGCTTTCGCAAAGGTATCGGGCAGGTTCTCCTTCAGCCACACAAGCTTCGGCGTCTCCATCTCGGGCGAAATGACGCCGCCGACATAGTCGAGGACCGGATGCCTGAGGGCGTTGATGCGCCTGGTCTGGTCGAGGGCGCGATGGTCCATCCAGACGATGATGTTTCGATCGCTGTCTCCCGAACGGCCGACCGGCAAGGGCTCGCCATCGTTGCCGACCACCACCAGGGAACAGGTCGCGTCGAAACCGATGCCGCAGATTTCCCGGGGATCGACGCCCGCCTTCCCGACCGCCTCGCGCACACTGGCGCACACCGTCTGCCAGATGTCGCGGCTGGATTGCTCGGCGATCTCGCCGGGCTCGATGAAGAGAGCAATGTCGCGCTTGGCGGAAGCAAGGAGTTCGCCGCGCTCGTCAAAGACGCCGGCGCGCGCGCTGCCGGTGCCGACATCGATGCCGAGGAAATGGGAAGGCATGGGAACCTCGAAGGTAGGGCAGTAGGCAGTAGGCAGTAGGCAGTAGGCAGCAGGCAGCAGGCAGCAGGCAGCAGGCAGCAGGAGATGGTCAGTGTTGGACTGCCGGAGGGCAATGGCCTCTTTCCCTATTCCCTACTGCCTAATTCCTACTGCCTACAGATCGTTGCTTTGCGGCAGGATCACCAAATCCCGAATGGTGATGTTCCTCGGCCGCGTCAGCATAAACAATACGGCTTCCGCGACCTCTGTCGGCTGCATCAGCCCGCCGGCCGCCAGCTCGTCCTCGAGCTTCTGCTTCGGCCAGTCGCTGATCAGCGCCGTCACGACCGGTCCCGGCGCGACTGCGCCGACGCGCAGGCCGTGCTTGGCGACCTGCCGGCGCAGCGTGTGGACGAAGGCCTGGATGGCGTGCTTGGAGGCCGTGTAGACCGGCTCCCAGACGACAGGCACAAGACCCGCGATCGAACTGGTGACGATGATGTCGCCGGTTTTGCGCCCGACCATATGCGGCAGCACCGCGTGCACCGAGCGGAACACCGAGTTGATGTTGAGGTTCAGCATGCGGTCCCAGGCATCCGGATCGCCGTTGAGTATCTCGCCGCCGACATAGGAGCCGGCATTGGCGTGGAAAATGTCGAGCTGGCCGGTCTTTTCGAGGATACCGGGCAGCATGGTCGCCACGCTGGCGGGGCTGGTGAGGTCGACCACCAGCGGAATCGCGCCGGCCCCGAGCTCGCCGACGACTTCCTTCAGCCTGTCCTCCGCCCGGTCGACCAGCACGACGCGGGCGCCGGCGGCAAGCATCGCCCTGGCGCATTCGAGGCCGATGCCCGATGCCGCGCCGGTGACCGCGGCGACTTTTCCCGAAAGATTGTGAGCCATGTGTACCCTTCTCGTTTGAACTGTTCAGGCGCGGCCGTGAGAGGCACGGGAGCGGCGCGCGAGGGAGTCGACGATCACGGCGATGGCCAGAACGGCACCGGTGATCATGTAGCGAAGCGACGAGGACAGATCGAGCAGCGTCAGGCCGCTGGCGATCGACTGGATGACGATGATGCCGAGCAGCGCGGAATAGGCGCTGCCACGGCCACCGAACAGGCTGGTGCCGCCGATGACCGCGGCCGCGATCGCGTTCAGGTTGACGTCGCCGGTGCCGGCCTGCTGGCTGGCGGAGGCGAGCCTGGCGGCGGCCAGCACGCCGCCCAGCGCGGCGAAGAGCGAGCACAGCGCGAAGGCGCTGAGATAGATGGCGCGGACCTTGATGCCGGCGCGCCGTGCCGCCTCGCGGTTGCCGCCGACGGCGGTCATCGAACGCCCCCACTTGGTCCGGGTCAGCGCATAGTTCATCGCAACGACGAGGCCGACGAAGAGGCCAAACATCCACGGGATGCCGCGCGACTGGTTGAGATAAGCGACGATCAGCTCGAGGCCGACGGTTATGACGACGACTCGCACAATGAGCCCGGTCACGGACGGTGCAGACAGGTTGGCCGCGCGGCGTCGCGCGAAGGTGCGAAGCCCGCTGATCAGCAGCGCCAGGCCCGGGATCGCGGCCAGCGTGTACGATACCCATTTCGGCATCACCATCAGCTGGCCGAAATCCACCAAAGCGGAGCCGTATGGCAGGTTGATCGAGCCGGTGGAGCCGAGGATGTAGAGCTGCATGCCAAGCACCGCGAGCAGACCGGCCAGCGTCGAGACGAAGCTCGGCATGCCCAGACGGTTGAACAAAAGGGCATAGAGCGAGCCGATCAGGGCGCCAAAGGCGAGCGCCGCCAGGATGGCGAGCGCGACGGGCCAGCCCTGGTTCACCCAGAGCGTGCCGACCATCGCCGAAGCGAAGCCGCTGATCGAGCCGACGGAGAGGTCGATCTCGCCGACCATCAGCACGCAGACGATGCCGAGCGCGATGACGCCTACCGTCGAGCAGTCGAACAGGAGATTGACCAGATTGCTGCTGGAGACGAAGACGGGGTTGAGGCTGGTGAAGACAGTCCAGATGACCACAAGCCCGACGATGACCGGCAGGGAGCCGAGATCGCCGCTGCGCACGCGATCCAGGAAGGCGCGGAGCGCGCCGCCGAAGCCGGCTTCATGCTTCACCCGCGCATCGGCGCGGTCGAGCGCCATTGGGGCGGAGGTGCTTTTCTCTGCCGTCATGGGCGCTGCTCCCCCGCCTGTGCGCTGCCGCTGCGATCGCGCTCCGTGCGCAGGCGCTCGACCCGGCGCGACACCGCGTTGTTGGACGCGCCGGTGATGGCGCTCACCAGATCCTGGTTCGAGGCGTCGGGCTCGAAGACACCGTTGTTGCGCCCCAGCCGCAGCACCACGATGCGGTCGGCGACGGCGCGGACATCCTCCATGTTGTGGCTGATCATCACGACGCCGAGGCCGCGCGCGCGGACGCGGTCGATGAGGTTGAGCACTTCAGCCGTCTGGGCGACGCCAAGTGCGGCGGTCGGCTCGTCGAGCAGGATGAGTTTCGGTTCGAGCAGCAAAGAGCGCGCGATGGCGACGGTCTGGCGCTGGCCGCCGGACAGCGAGGCGACCGCCTCGCGCACGCTCGGGATGCGCGCCGACAATTCGTTGAGCAGCGTCCAGGCGCGCATCTCCATCGCCACCTCGTCCAGCCGCAGCGGGCTGAGCTCGTTGCCAAGGAAAATGTTGGCGACGACGTCGAGGTTCTCGCAGAGCGCGAGGTCCTGGAACACCGTGGCGATGCCGAGCGTCAGCGCCGCGCGCGGGTCGGGCAGCGTCACCGCCCTGCCGCGGAAATTGATCGTTCCCGAGCTCGGCTGGTGCACGCCCGCGAGGATCTTGACCAGCGTCGACTTTCCGGCGCCGTTGTCGCCGACCAGCGCGACGACCTCGCCGGCATGGACGTCGAAATCAATATCGGTCAGCGCCGAGACGGCGCCGAAATTCTTCGATATGCCACGCAGGCTGAGCACCAGCTCGCCGACGGAAGCCGATCTTTCGAAACTCTCACTCATGCGCCGCCTTTCGTGACAGTCGTTCCCTGGACATCCGGCCGCCGACGGGCGGCCGGATGTCCTATGATCAGTTGGTGATGCCGAGCTTCTTGCAACCCTCGGCATAGCGGTCGACGCATAGCTCGGCGGCCGTGTTGATCTTCTTGTCGATGATCTCGGCCTTGAGGTTCTCCTGCGTCACCACCGCCGGCGTGAAGAGCTGCGAGGGCGTGTCGTAAAGCGTCATCTCGGCCTTCGGCGTCTCGCCCGACAACAGCTTGACGGCAACGTTGGCCGCAGCCGCGGCGACGATCTCGCTCGGCTTGGAGATGGTGTTGTACTGGTCGCCGGCGATGATCAGCTGCAAGGCCGCGATCGTCGCGTCGTTGCCGGTCACCGGCGGAACCGGATCGACGCCGGCCGCCTTGAAGGCCGCGATCGCGCCGCCGCCGGTGCCGTCATTGGCGGCGACGACGCCGAGGATCTTGGCGCCGAAGCGCGTGATCTGGCCGCTCGCCCATTGCTGGGCCTTCGGCGGCGCCCATTCCGGCGTGTCGAACTCTGCCAGGATCGGATAGCCGCTGTTGTCGAGGCCTTCGTGGATGCCCTTCTTGATCAGGCCGGCGGCCGCGTCAGTCGGCGAGCCGTTGATCTGCAGCAGGCCGCCGCCGGCCGCGTCGACCTTCAGAGCCTTGAGGTGCTCGACCAGCGAATCGGCGATGGCCTTGCCGATGCCTTCATTGTTGAAGGACACGTAGAAATCGGCGGGCGCCGTCGGGATGGGCCGGTCATAGGCGATCACCTTGACGCCCTGGCTCTGCGCGAGCTTGACCAGCGAGGCGGCGGCGGTCGAATCGACCGGGTCGAGCACGATGGCCTTGGCGCCCTGCGAGATCACAGAATTGAACTGCTGCTGCTGGCGCGCCGCGTCGGCATCGGCGTTCTGATAGATCACCTTGCAGCCCGGGCAGAGCTTCTTCATCTCGGCGACGAAGCCGGGATAGTCGTGCTGCTCGTAGCGGGTCGACGCCTGGTCGGGCATCAGGAAGGCAACCGTAGCATCGGTTACCGTGTCGGCGAAGGCAGCGGTGCTGCCGAGCAGCGAGACCGCGAAAACGGCCGCGATCGTCGATTTAAAGGCAAACGGCGATTTCCAAGCATGTCTGGTCATTCGAATGTCTCCGTTTCGAGAAATGGTTTCACGAGGACCTGCGCGGTGGACCACGCGCTAGGCCTTGACTGCATATCGAACTGTTGGGAGGAATGTTCTCAGCGGCCCAGGATCGATCGATCCCAATTAACCACGCAGACCTCCTCCTGACGTGCTGGATTTCGGGCAAACGAACCCCAGCACAGGGTGCCCTGCACCCCGCGTCTTTCCTTCCCTGATTGTTTCTTTGTTGATGCGATTCCGGACGAAAGATCCTTCTGACCGGAATGCTTAAGGCTCCTCCCGCTTCCTCCCTGTTAGGCGGCAATCTCCGCGTTGATGTTCTCAGCCAGCAAGGCCCTGAAGCGCGAAGGCGACATGCCCTTCTGCGCCAGGAACTGGCGGTTGAAATTCGAGATGTTGTTGTAGCCGGCGGCGTAGCAGATTTCGGTGATCGACATCTGCGCCTCGCTCATCAGCAGCTGGCAGGCGAGGTTGATGCGCAGGCGGTTGACATACTGCACCAGTGCCATTCCGGTGTGCCGGCGGAAGCTGCGCGAGAAGGCGCTCGGGCTGCGCCCGGCGATCTCGGCGAGCGTCCCTTCGCTGAAAGGCTCGGTCAGGTGGCAATTGATGTAAGCGAGCGCCTGATTGATGCCGGCCGACATGAAGCCGGAGGGATCAGGGAGATAGCCGGCGCTGGCCAGCGTGCGGACATCCCCGGCGCGGTTCAAGATGTCGAGCACGGCCATGAACAGCGACAGGCGGCGCACGCCTTGCGCCTCGACCAGTTCGGCCAGCAAGGGCGCACAGAGATCAGCCGTCGCCGCCGAGAACAGCGCGCCGCGGCGGCTGGTTTCGAGGATGCCGGCGCAGGCGGCAAGTTCGGGCAGCGCGGCGGAAGCCTCGGCGATGAATTTTTCCGAGAACTGCACGACGCGGCCGCGCAGCGGCACGGTCTCGCCCGGCGGCACGTCGCTGACCCAGTTGTGCGGCAAATTGGGCCCGGTGAGCACCAGATTGCCCGGCTCGAACTCGCCGATGAAGTCCCCGACGAAATAGCGGCCGGTGGTGGCGACGACCAGATGCAGCTCGTATTCGGGATGGAAGTGCCAGCGCACGGTGCGGAAAGGATAGCCGTGGGCCCAGGCCTTGAACGACTCTCCCTGTCTGATCTGGACGACTTCCAGGTCCGGATTCATCTTCATTTCCTCCCCGCGCGGGTCCGGTCTTGTGACCGGTTGCTGCGCTTCGTTGGGCAACCCGTGTATTCCCACTGGCCGCCGCGATTGAAAGCTTAGGCGGCAATTGAAGCGCCTGCCACCACGGCTTGTCCACCCGACCGATACTTTTTTGACGTTTCGGAGCAGGTGGAGAACGGCTCACGAACATAAACAGCGACGGATGCGGTGTGCGGCGCGCACCGAGAAACACCCGCACTCAGACCGATCCCTGCTCCTCGCCACGCACCCGGAAAGCGTCGACAGCAATCGCCAGCAGGATCATCGCGCCGCCGATCATCTGAATGTAATAGGCGGACACGTTGATCAGCTGGAGCCCGGTCTGGATGACCGTGATGAGGAGCGTGCCGCCGAGCATACCGAGCACCCGTCCGCGCCCGCCAAGCAGGGATACGCCGCCGATGACAGGAGCCGCGACCGCGTAGAGCAGGGTCGTGCTGCCCACGGTGACGCTCACGCCGCCGAGATAGGACGCGTAGAGGAAGCCGGCGAGACCGGCAAGGAAGCCTGACGCGGCGAAAGCGCCGAGCCGAGCGCGCCGCACGTTGATGCCGGCCGCATGCGCGGCCCGCCGGTTGCCGCCGGTGGCGTAGAGATTGCGGCCCCAGGCCGAATAGGCAAGCACGATATGCGCCGCCAGATAGATAACGAACAGCGCGACCGGCATGATCGGCCATGTGCCGATCGTCGCGCTGCCGATATAGGCGTATCCTTCATCGGCTATGACCAGCGTGCGGGCCTGCGTGGCGCCGAGCACCGCGCCCTGCAGGAACAGGCCCATGGCCAGCGAGGCGATGAGCGAGTTCATCCGCATGTAGGAGACGAAATAGCCGTTGACGGCGCCAATAAACGTGCCCGTCAGCACGGTCACCGCGACGGCGACGGTCCAGTGCGCGCCGTATTCCTGCATGGCATAGGCGCCGATCATGCCGGAAAAGACGAGATTGCCGACGACCGACAGATCGATTTCGCCGATCAGCAGCGTGAAGGACACGGCCAGCACCAGCACGCCCAGCGTGGTGGCCTGCACCAGCACGTTCTGCAGGTTGCCTTCCGACAGGAAGAACGGATTGAGGACGCCGGCAAGGAGGCTGAAGACGATGATCAGTATCCACACCACATTGTCGAGAAGGAATTTCCTGCGGTTCATGTCGTCCTGCGTCCTGTCACGGTTTTTCCCTCAGGGACCTGGCGTCGGCGATGGCGCCGACCGTCAGGCCCTCGGCCGAAAGCGAGCGTTCGATGCGGCCCTTGGAAAAGACGACCACGCGGTCGACCAGCCGCTGCATTTCGTCGGGATCCTGCGCGATCAGCAGGACCGCGACGCCGCGTTTGGTGGCGTCATCGATGAGGCGATGGATGTGTTCCTTCGCCGCCACGTCGACGCCGATCGTCGGTTCGTCGAGCAGCAGGATCGCCGGGTTTCGCTCCAGCAGGCGGCCAAGCAGGATTTTCTGTTGGTTGCCGCCACTGAGCTTGCGGATTTCCTGATCCGGCCCGTCCATCACGACGTCCATTGCCGCGCGCGCCCGGCGCACGCGGCCGAGCATGCCGGAGCGGCTGATCGCCCATCCGGCCTGGCGAGGCCAGTTGCCGAGGCTGAGGTTTTCCGCGATGGACATCGAAGCGACATGCCCTTCGCCGATACGGTCATGCGTCAGATAGGCGATGCCGGCGGCAAGGCTGTGGGCCGGCGAACCGAGCCGGACCGGGCGGCCGTCGACCAGAACGCGGCCGGACATGACCGGGAGGAGCCCGCCGAGCGTGCGCAGCAGCTCTTGCGGGCCCTCGCCAAGCAGCCCGACAAGCCCGACGATTTCGCCGCGACCGATGGTGAGATCGACCGGGCCGCCGCCGGGGAAGCACAGATCGTCTATCTTGACGACCGGGGGCTTTGGTGCCGCCGACCTGTCGCGCCGGAATTCCTTCACATCGCTTCCGGTGATCAGCCGCGCCATGCCGTCGGCGGACAGCGATCCTGCGACGCCGCCTGCTGCGACCTTGCCGTCGCGCAGCACGGTGTATTCGCTGCAAAGCTGGCGGACCTCGTCATTGTGATGCGAGATATAGACGAAGGACGTGCCTTGGGCGGTCAGCGCCTCGACCCATTCCATGAGATGCTGGCGCTCGCGCGCCGCAAGCCCCGCCGTCGGTTCGTCGAGGATGATCAGCCTGGCATCGCCGGCCACGGCCTTGATGATGGCGAGCCGCCTGCGGTCGCTGGCATTGAGATCCCCCGCGCGCCGCCGCGAGGGGACGTGCATGGCGTGACTTTCCAGGAGAAGGGCGGCCTGCCGGTGCAGTTTGCCCCAGTCGACCAGGCCGCGGCGCCGCGGTAGGTTCGGCAAAAGCAGGTTCTCGCCGATCGACAGGTCCTCGAAAATTTCGGAGTGCTGCGACAGCAGATACAACCCACGCTTGTTGCGCGCGGTGAGGGACAGCGACGACACATCCTCGCCGTCGAGCAGGATATTGCCCGCGTCGGCGCGCACGAAGCCGGCGACGACATTGGACAGCGTCGATTTGCCGGCGCCGTTCTTGCCGAGCAGGCCGTGGATCGCGCCCTTGCGTACAGACAGCGACACGCCGTCGAGCGCCGAAACCGGCCCGTATGCCTTGAAGACATTGTCGACGACCAGCACGGGCCGGCCAGACGGCGTCGCCGCGGCAAACGGCCCTTCGCGTGTCCGGCGTGCGCCGTCTGCCGGCTCGCGATCTGACTGCGTCATCGGCCGCCTCCCCATTCCAGGTCAAGGAGGGCGCGGCCGATACCGCGCGCCCTCGCCCGCCGGTTCTCAACCGGCGTTCTGTTCCATCTTCCAGACCTTGGTGACGACGTTGGCCCAGTGGCGCGGATCGTCGGCGTTCTCCTTGGTCAGGAAGTAGGGTGGTATGGTCAGGAGCGGCCCGGACGGGCTGTCGGCGATCGTTCCCTTCTCCCAGAAGTACTTCTTGTTCTCATACGGGCCGGTCGGCACCCGCTGACCCTTGAGCGTGTACTGCTCCAGCAGATCCACGACGATCTCGACATAGGCGATCGGATCCTGGGCGATGTCGGCATCGATCTCGCCGGCCTTGACCCATTCGAGCGCGTTGGGCGAGGCGTCGATGCTGGTCAGGATGATGTGCTTCTCATGACCGACCGGGAAGAGCCGCTTCTGCGTCTCCATGGCCTTGCGGGCATCGACGACGAAGATGTCGGTGGGCATGTGGATGGCGTCGAGGTCGGGGCGCTCGCGCAGTGTGGCGGAGACGACGGCCAAAGCCTCTTCATGCTGGTTGTTCTGCGGCCGCGAGATGATCTCGATGTCCTTGTATTTGGACTGCAAGGTCTCCTCGAAACCCTCCTTGCGGTTGCGCAGGGCGACCG
The DNA here is from genome assembly GCF_006439385.1 of Mesorhizobium sp. B3-1-7. Classification (NCBI taxonomy): domain Bacteria; kingdom Pseudomonadati; phylum Pseudomonadota; class Alphaproteobacteria; order Hyphomicrobiales; family Phyllobacteriaceae; genus Mesorhizobium; species Mesorhizobium sp. B3-1-7. The sequence goes on along the minus strand of NZ_VFTL01000052.1, from coordinate 27,506 downwards.
CCGTCAGCGAGCCGTAATTGTTCAGCACGCTGCCCTTGGGCGAACCATATTTCTTGGTCAGCAGTTCGGCCGTCTTTTCGGCCGCCATGACGCCCGACTGACGATTGTCGAAGGTGACCGAAGCGGCGACGGTGCCGCCGGTGAGCGGCGTGTCGACCATGCCGACCGGAACGCCAAGCGACTTGGCCTTCTTCGTAAGCGGGATGAGCAGTTCGGAATCGAGCGCGTCCGAGATGAGGTAGCGCGGCTTCTGCAGCAGCAGGCTGTTCCAGTCGTTCACCTGCGCGTTGGAATCGCCGTTGGCATCCTTGCCGACGAATTGCAGTCCCAGGCTTTCGGCCTTGCGCTTCAACGCCTCCTGCAGGACGACGAAAAAGAAAAAGCCGAGATAGGGCGTTTCCCAGGCCACCACTTTCGAGAGCTCCTGCGCGCCGGCGGAACCGCTTCGGGCCATTACGCCAGCGGCGGCGCCCGCCGCGGCGCTTGCAAGCAAAGCTCGGCGGCTCAGTCTGAAATTCATGATGTTCGACATGGTTATCCTCCCTTCCCAAAGGCAATTGACCGGTCGCGGGTGCGACACGCACCAGCCCGCGAAACCGCTCGCTGGCCGGCAAAGGCTCCTCCACTGCCGGCTGCTACGACGGAAAAGCTAACCAAGCGAAAATGGCGATGCCACCACGCCCCTGACGCATGACCGATACTTTCTTGTGCTTCGAGCGCGACCGTGATGGCGGCGGTCCTGCGCTGGATGCAGAGGCAAGCCGCGAGAGCAAGAAAGTACCAGGCAGGCATCGGATTTCTGGTGGTGAAGCCAACCGCGCGTTGCTAGCGTTGCCGCTGCTCGATCCACGAGGAGGCGACGGGATGACCGGACATTGGATGGGAACGTGGGCCGCCAGCCCGATGAATGTCTGGCCGGGCGATGCCGTTCTTTACGGCTTCCACAACCAGACGGTCAGGCAGGTTGTGCGCATCAGCAAGGGTGGCACGCGCTTTTGTGTGCGGCTTTCGAACGAGCATGGCAGCGACCCGATCGACATCGGCGCGGCATCCATCGCCAGGGCCGCCGACGGCGGCAGCATCGAGGGCGGGAGTTTGCGCCGGTTGACCTTCGGCGGCTCGCGCGCAGCCAGGATCTTGCCCGGCGCGCCGCTTTTGAGCGACCCGGTCGAGCTCGCGGCCGGCGACCTCTGTGACGTCGCCGTCAGCCTGTATTTCAGCGGTTTCGCGCCGATCCAGACCTATCACTACGAGGCCCAGCAGACCGCCTATATTTCCGATTACGGCGAGTTCGTTCACGCCGAGCGCATGCCCTTGCAGCAGACCTCCACCAGCCGCTATTTCCTGACGGCCGTTCTTGTCGAATGCGAGGCCGACAGCCGCTCGATCGTCTGCTTCGGCGATTCCATAACCGACGGCTTCGGATCGACGGTGGATGCGAACGCCAGATGGCCGGATCGCCTGGCCGAGCGGCTTTCGGCGGCCGGATTGCTTGGCCGTCTCGGCGTTCTCAACCATGGCATCGGCGGCAACCGGGTGACCGCGAGCCGGGCACGCGGCGCGAGCGCGCTCGCTCGTTTCGACCGCGATGTGCTCGGCCTGCCCAATGTCGGCCAGATGGTGCTACTGGAAGGCATCAACGACATCGGCTGGCCGGGAACGATGCTGGCAGGGCCGGCCGAGGCCGTCTCGCTGGAGGATCTGGTCGGCAGCTACCGGCAACTGATCGCGCGCGCCCACATGCGCCGCATCAAAGTCATCCAGGGCACGCTCACGCCCTGTGCCGGCGCGTTCGCGGGCGAGGCCCTGCGCACGTTCCACTCGCCCGAGAAAGAACGGGTGCGCCGCTCCGTCAACGATTGGATAAGAGCCTCCAGTCCCGCCGATGCCGTCATCGATTTCGACCGGGCGCTGGCCGACCCGAAAGACAGCTCCCGCATTCGTCCGGAATTCGACTGCGGCGACGGCCTGCACCCGTCCGATGCCGGCTACAAGGCGATGGCCGATCTCTTCGACCTCGATCTTTTCGGCCCGCCGACGACACAGGCGATCGAAGCACTTCCTTAACCATAGCGGTTCAGGATCGATCCCTGGTCAGTGGGGACACCCTGATTGAAAAAGCCGGCGCGCCCTCTTCGCCGCCTGGCGCTTCTCGCGGCGGCGGTTGCGCTGGGCACGGTGGCACAGGCCTCGGATTTCTCCGAGCCGTGGAAGAATGCCGACCGCCCGCTGGTGATCGACGCCTACGAATACAATTCGATCGACTGGCAGCAACTCGTCACCGACAAGCGCATCGCCGGCTTCATCAACAAGGCGTCCGACGGGCTGCCGCCGCCCTATTTCTGCTTCGGCGCCGAGGCCGATGTCAAACTCTGCAAGGCGCAATGGAAACGCTATGCGGTGACGCGCGAATTGTTCCAGACGCGCAAGGTGGTGGCCAAGGCGCTCGGCTTGAAATGGGGCGCCTATCACCTCGCCCGCCCCGGCAACCCGGTCGAGCAGGCCAACAATTTCATCGATTTCGCCGAGCCGGCGCCGGATGAGCTGATGGCCCTCGACATCGAAGGCATCGATGCCACGCAATGGATGTCGCTGGAGGACGCCGAGGAATTCGTGCGCCAGGTGCATCGCCGCCTCGGCCGCTTCCCGGTGCTCTATGTCAACGGCAAGACCGCCCAGTACATCGCCGAAAATCGCTACCAGTATCGGCTCCTGTCACGGCTGCCGCTGTGGTACGCGCGCTACAAGCCCGACATCGACGTGCATTTCCCGATGGGCAACTGGCAGGGCTACGCGCTGTGGCAATTCTCGGCGCAGGCCAATTGCGGCCGTTTCTCCTGCCCTTACCGCGTGCCGGGCACGCCCCACGACATCGACGTCAACGTCGCGCCGATGAGCGCCGACGAATTGCGCCAGCAGTGGGCCTTCGGCGGCCTGATCGACGTGCCGTCCGATTACCTGGCTTCGATCCCGGTGCCGCTGTCGCGCCAGGCGGCGCTCGCCGGGAAAGCCACCATCACCTATGCCGATGTGGCGACGCCGCCGACCGTCGAGGAGATGGTCGCGGTGCTCGGCGCGCGCTGGGAGAAATTCCGCGGCGGGTTCCGCATGCCGGTGGTGAAGACGGTGCCGACGCGGCCGGGTTTCGGCATCGTGCAATATGTTGCCTGGAAACGGTCCGGGCAGCGCACGCCCGAGCAGATCGACGCAGCGTTTGCCGCGGCGGCCGACCCGGTGAGCACCGCCTCGACAACGCTTGAGGCCAAGCGCTGATATGCTTCAGCGGTGGTTGCCCAGGCTGGCATACATGCCGGTGGTGCGGAACTGCGTCGGATTGATGCCGTAACAGCGGCGAAAGACCTTGGAGAAGTAGTTCGCGTCCTCGAAGCCGCACAGCACCGCGACTTCCTTGACCGGCAGGAAATCCGCCTTGGTCAGGAGTTTCGCCGCCCGCTGCAGTCGCTGCTGCAGGACGAATTCAGCCGGCGGCAGTCCTTCGCTCTCGGCGAAGCAGCGCGAGAAATGGGCGCGGCTGAGGCCGCTGATTTCGACCAGCTCCGCCACCGGCAGCGGCTTGTCGAGATTGGCGTTGATGTGGTCGATGACAGGCTGCATGGCGCTCTGCTTCTCTGCGAAGGCGTGCGAGCCGAAGACGTCGTCATAAAGCGCCATCGCCGCCTCATAGGCGATCGCGGAGGCAGCGCCGGGCGAAGCGGCACCCCTGATGAGGCGCAGGCTGCAATCGGCAAGGTGATCGATGGTCGCCGTCTGCAGCCGGAACACCGGGCCCGAGACGCTGAGGATGGACTTGTGGATGCGCAGCGCCTCCTCGCCGTTCATCGAGATCCAGAAATATTCCCAGCGGTCGCCCTTGGCCAACCAGTAGCGATGATTGTGCGGTACCAGAACCAGCAGCGTGTCGTTCGCCTGCAGGCGATAGTTGCGGCTCTCGTAGCGCAATTGGCCGGTGCCGCTGATCGTATGCTGGAGGACCGTGAACGGGGTCTGGCCGCGCTTCCTGCCGTCCCAGTCGTAGGTCTCGTCCTCGCGCAGTTCATAGCCCGTGCTGGTCGGCATGGCATGCAGGCGCTGGCGGCCGCGCGGCAGCGAGATCGTGCGCATCAGCTTTCCGTTGGCGATCAGGTCCTGCAGCACAAAATTACCCTCGAAAGCATAATCCTTCTCTGGCCGCGCCGGCGAATAAGCGCATAATCCGGCCCTCAAGACGCGAAAGACCCGCGGTCGAGGAGCGGGCGGGAGGAGAAAAGAGCCGGATTTCCGGCTTTGAATGGCGGGCGCGCTGTTGCGTGCGGCCATATCCTCCCTTGCTGCTCCTTGCCTAGCATTCGATTTGATCGAGGTGAAGGTGATGAGTTTCAAAATCGCTATTATCGGCGCCGGCAGCGTCGGATTCACCAAGAAGCTGTTCACCGACATCCTGTGCGTGCCGGAATTCAAGGACATTGAATTCGCGCTGACCGATGTCAGCGAGCACAATCTGGCGATGATCAAGGCGATCCTCGACCGGATCGTCGAGGCGAACAGATTGCCGACCAGGGTGACGGCGACCACGAACCGCCGCGAGGCGCTGGAGGGCGCGCGCTACATCATCAGCTGCGTGCGCGTCGGCGGGCTCGAAGCCTATGCTGACGACATTCGCATCCCGCTCAAATATGGCATCGACCAATGCGTCGGCGACACGATCTGCGCCGGCGGCATTCTCTACGGCCAGCGCAACATTCCGGTGATCCTCGACTTCTGCCGGGATATTCGCGAGGTCGCCGATACCAACGCTAAGTTCCTCAACTATGCCAACCCCATGGCCATGAACACATGGGCGGCGATCGAGTACGGCAAGGTCGACACGGTCGGGCTCTGCCACGGCGTCCAGCACGGCGCCGAGCAGATCGCCGAGGTGCTCGGCGCGAAATCGCCCAAGGAGCTCGACTATGTCTGCTCCGGCATCAACCACCAGACCTGGTTCATCGAGCTCAGGCTGAACGGCCGGCCGATCGGCAAGGACGAGCTGGTCGCCGCCTTCGAGGCGCATCCGGTCTATTCGAAGCAGGAAAAGCTGCGCATCGATGTGCTGAAGCGCTTCGGCGTCTACTCGACCGAAAGCAACGGGCATCTGTCGGAATATCTGCCCTGGTACCGCAAGCGTCCCGAGGAGATCACGCGCTGGATCGACATGTCCGACTGGATCCATGGCGAGACCGGCGGCTATCTGCGCTACTCGACGGAAACCCGCAACTGGTTCGAGACGGAGTATCCGCAATTCCTCGAAGCGGCGTCGAAGCCGATCGACCCGGCCAAGCGCTCCAACGAACACGCCAGCCACATTCTGGAAGCGCTTGAGACCAATCGCGTCTATCGGGGCCATTTCAACGTCAAGAATAACGGCGTGATCACCAACCTGCCACAGGACGCCATCATCGAGTCGCCCGGCTTCGTCGACCGTTTCGGCATCAACATGGCCGGCGGCATCACGCTGCCGGAGGCCTGCGCGGCGACTTGCATGGCCTCGATCAACGTCCAGCGCATGTCGGTGCACGCGGCGATCGCTGGCGACATCGACCTGCTCAAGCTCGCCGTGCTGCACGATCCGCTGGTGGGTGCGGTATCGACGCCGGAAGAAGTCTGGCAGATGGTGGACGAGATGGTCGTCGCCCAGGCGCAGTGGCTGCCGCAATATGCCGATGCCATTCCGGCGGCAAAGGAGCGGCTCTCGAAATCCAAGGTCAAGACTCGCGAATGGGCGGGCGCGGCGCGCCGCAGCGTCCGCTCGATCGAGGAATTGCGCGCCGAAAAGGCGGCGCTCAAACAAGCCGGCTGAGATCCCCGGCAAGCAGGCGGACGCGCAGGAGGCGCGTCCGCCGGATCAGCCGTCCAGAAACAAGAGGCGGGCAGCAGCAGGCGTCCAAACAACTGGGAGGAGACGATGAGGACCTTACGCAGAATTGGCTTTGCCGCCGGACTGGCGATGAGCGTTGCCGTTCCGGCATACGCCTTGGCATCCGAGCCGACGATCCCGCCGGAGCCGGCGACGTTCCCGGCCGAGGGCAAGATCCACTATGTGGCGCGCGACTCCATCCTGGAGTTCAAGGCGCTGCCCGAATATCACGAGCCGGACTGGGTGACGGAGAGATACGTCAAGACCGGCAAGCTGCCGCCGGTCAAGGACCGGTTGCCCAAGGAGCCGCTGGTCTTCAAGACGGGCAACATGCCGGACGGCATCGGCGTCTACGGCGACACGATGCGTCACGTCATCGGCGGCAGGCCGGAGGGCTGGAACTACGGCGCAGGCCAGACGCAGGGTTGGGGCGGGATCGATATCGGCCTGTCCGAATGCCTGACGCGCACGGCGCCGCTGTTCCAGGTCGAAGCCAAGGACACCGAGCCGCTGCCCAACCTCGCCAAGAGCTGGGACTGGTCGAGCGACGGCCACAAGCTCACCATGCATCTGATCGAAGGCGCCAAATGGTCCGACGGCGCGCCCTTCAACGCCGACGACGTCATGTTCTACTGGGATGACGAGGTCGTCGATCCGAACGTCTCGCCGCTGAACGGCGCCACGCCGGAAACCTTCGGGGTCGGCACGACTCTGAAGAAGATCGACGACTACACCGTCGAGTGGACGTTCAAGGAGGCGTTCCCGCGGCAATATCTCTATGCGATGGCCTACGGCACCTTCTGTCCCGGCCCTTCGCACATCCTGAAGCCGCAGCATCCGAAATACTCGAAGAACACTTACGACCAGTTCAAGAATGCCTTCCCGCCGGACTATATGAATATGCCGGTGATGGGCGCCTGGGTGCCGGTCGAATACCGGCCGGACGATATCATCGTCATGCGGCGCAACCCCTATTATTGGAAGGTCGACGAAAAGGGCAACCAGCTGCCCTATCTCAACGAGCTGCAATACAAGCTGTCGACCTGGGCCGACCGCGACGTCCAGGCGGTGGCGGGCTCCGGCGACTTCTCCAACCTTGAGCAGCCGGAGAATTTCGTCGCCTCGCTGAAGCGCGCTGCCGACTCGAACGCGCCGGCCCGGCTTGCCTTCGGCCCGCGCCTCATCGGCTACAATCTGCGCATGAATTTTTCCGCCAATGGCTGGGGCAACCCGGACGAACGCGGGCAGGCGGTGCGTGAATTGAACCGCAACGAGGACTTCCGCAAGGCGGTGACCATGGCGCTCGACCGCAAGGCGCTGGGCGACTCGCTGGTCAAGGGTCCATTCACCGCCATCTATCCGGGCGGCTTCTCGTCGGGCACCAGCTTCTACGACCGCAAATCGACGGTCTACTATCCGTTCGATCTCAAAGGCGCCAAGGCCGAGCTTGCCAAGGCCGGGCTGAAGGACACCGACGGCGACGGTATCGTGAACTTCCCGGCCGGCACCGCCGGCGGCAAGAACGTCGAGATCGTGATGCTGGTCAACAACGACTACACCACCGACAAGAGCCTTGCCGAAGGCGTGGTCGCGCAGATGGAGAAGCTCGGGCTGAGGGTCGTGCTCAACGGGGTTAACGGAACGCAGCGCGACGCCATCCAATATTCCGGCCGTTTCGACTGGCTGATCCGGCGCAACGAGACCGAGCTGACCTCGGTGGTGCAAAACACCGAGCAACTTGCTCCCGTCGGCCCGAAGACCAGCTGGAATCACCGCGCGCCGGAAAGCGGCGAGGTCGACCTGATGCCCTTCGAGAAGGACCTCGTCGACATCGTCAACAAGTTCGTGACGACGCAGGACAACGACCAGCGTGCCGACCTGATGCGAAAGTTCCAGAAGATATCGACCGAGCATGTCTACAATGTCGGGCTGACCGAGTATCCGGGCGCGCTCATCATCAACAAGCGGTTCTCCAACATCCCGCAAGGCACACCGATCTACATGTTCAACTGGGCCGAGGATTCGATCGTCCGCGAACGTGTCTTCGTCGCCGCCGACAAGCAGGCGAAGCACGAATTGTATCCGGAGGAGCTTCCCGGCAAACCGGGTGACAAGGGTCCGATGTAAGGTTTACCTCCCCTGACGAAAAGACGTCCGGCCGCGCCGCGGCGCGGCCGGACAACGAAACCTCCGAACGCACCTCAGGGAGCGACCGGCCAGAAAGGAAGCTGACCCCCCATGCTGCGATTCCTGCTTATGCGCATAGCGTCGGCGCTTCCCGTCCTCGCAATCCTGAGCCTCGTCACCTTCGCCATCATCCAGGCGCCGCCCGGCGACTATGCGGATTATATCCGCTCGCAGCTGATCAACCAGGGCGGCGCTTCCTACGCCGAGGCTGAAGCGCAAGCCCAGGCCTACCGCGTCGAGCATGGCCTCGATAAGCCGCTGCCCGTCCAGTACCTCAACTGGATCGGCGGTATCGTCACCCGCGGCGATTTCGGCTACAGCCTCTACTACAACAAGCCCGTGGCCGACGTGGTGGGCGAGCGCCTGCCGCGCACCTTGCTTCTGGCGCTGGTCTGCCATCTGCTCGCCTCGGTGCTCGGCATCAGCTTCGGCATATGGGCGGCGACGCGGCAATATTCCTGGATCGACTCGACACTTTCGGCGATCTCGTTCCTCGGCATGACGGTGCCGCGTTTCCTGATGGCGCTGATCATCGTCTATCTGCTGGTCTTCCAGTTCAACGTCTCCGAGATCGGCTCGTTCTTTTCGCCGCAATATGGCGGCGCGCCATGGTCGTGGGCGAAGCTCGTCGACCTCATCAAGCATGTCTGGCCGGTGGTGGCGATCGCGACCTTCGGCGGCCTCGCCTACAATATGCGCGTCATGCGCGGCAATCTGCTTGACACGCTCAACGCGCAATATGTCGAGACGGCCAGGGCCAAGGGCCTGACCGGCGGCGCCGTCGTCATGCGCCATGCCGTGCCCAACGCGCTGCATCCGCTGGTGATGTATCAGGGCGTGGTGCTGCCCTATATGCTGACCGGCGAGATCGAGACGGCGATCATCTTCGCGCTGCCCACCGTCGGCCCGGCGATCGTCGGTTCCATGGCGGTCGGCGACGTCTATGTCACGGCCACCTTCATGATGGTGCTGTCGGCGACGCTGATCGTCGGCAACATCATCGCCGACATGCTGCTCGTCCTGCTCGACCCGCGCATCCGCCAATTCGGGAAGCGCTAGATGCTGGCCCGCGATCCCTCACCCCCGCCCCCATCCCTTACGCCCTTGCCGGCCGAAGGCGTAACCAAAGCCGAAGCCGCGCATGGCAATGAGAGCTACATCGCGCTCGTCTGGCGCCGGCTGAAGCGCTCCTGGACCGGCATGGCCGGGCTTTGGCTGGTCGTGCTGCTGCTGGTCATGGCGGTGTTCGCCGAATTCCTGGCGCCGATGGACCCCAAGGCGACCGACGTCGCCTTCGCGCCGCCGCAAGTGCCCGCTTTCCACGACAAGGACGGCAATTTCGTCGCGCGGCCGCGGGTCTATGCGCTGGCCGATTCGGCCGATCTCGATCCGGTCACCTTCCAGCCGATCGTCGGCCCCGACTACGACCATCCAAGGCTGCTCGGCTTCTTCGTCGAAGGCGCGGCCTACAAGCTCTTCGGGCTCATCCCGATGAACCGGCACTTGTTTTCCTCGATGGACGGCCAGCCGGTGCATTTCCTCGGCACCGACAAGTTCGGCCGCGACGTGCTGTCGCGCGCCATCCACGGCTCGCGCGTGTCGCTGATGATCGCGCTGACGGTGGTCTTCATCATCACGGTCATCGGCACCAGCGTCGGCATGATCTCCGGCTATTTCGGCGGCCGGTTCGACGTCTGGATGCAGCGCTTCGTCGAGCTTGTGCTCGCCTTCCCGCAACTGCCGCTCTATCTGGCCCTGACGACACTGATCCCGGTCACCGCGCCGACCAATGTCTTCCTCGCCTTCGTCATCATCGTCATGTCGGCGCTGGGCTGGGCGCAGATGTCGCGCGAGGTGCGCGGCAAGACGCTGGCGCTGGCGCGCATCGACTATGTGCGCGCCGCCATGGCGGTCGGCGCCACCGACCGCCGCATCATCATGCAGCACATCTTCCCCAATGTGATGAGCCACGTGATCGTCGCCGTGACGCTGGCGATCCCGACGGTGGTGCTGCTCGAATCCTTCCTCGGCTTCCTCGGCTTCGCGGTGAAGCCGCCGCTGATCTCATGGGGCCTGATGCTGCAGGACACCGCGACCTATTCGGTCATCGGCACCTATCCGTGGATCCTGTCGCCGGTCGGCTTCGTGCTGATCACCGTCTTTGCCTTCAACGCGCTGGGCGATGGCCTGCGCGATGCCGTCGATCCCTATTGAGGTGGCCGGATGACGACGATCGCGCTCGCAGACAATTTCGCACCGGCCGTCCGGCATGATCATAGCGGTCGCCATGATCAGCCTGTGATCGACGCCCGCAACATCGAGGTCGCCTTCAAGGTCGAGCACGGCACCGTCGAGGCGGTGAAGGACGTCTCGTTCCAGCTCTATCGCGGCGAGACGATCGCGATCGTCGGCGAATCCGGCTCCGGCAAGTCGGTGACGGCGCGCACCGTCATGGGGCTGTTGTCGCGCCGCGCGACGGTCTCGCCGCGGTCGAGCGTCGACTATCTCGGGCAGAACATCCTGAAGTTCCCGGAGAGTTCGCGGCGCAAGCTGCGCGGCAACCGCATCTCGATGATCTTCCAGGAGCCGATGAGCTCGCTCAACCCGATCTACACGGTCGGCAGCCAGATCGTCGAAGCGATCCGGGTGCACCGCAAGGTGAGCCGCAGGCAAGCCGGGGCGCGCGCGCTCGAACTCCTGCGGCATGTCCAGATCCCTGAGCCGGAGGCGCGGCTGAAGCAATATCCGCACCAGCTCTCGGGCGGCCAGCGCCAGCGCGTCATGATCGCCATGGCCTTGGCCAACGACCCCGACGTGCTGATCGCCGACGAGCCCACCACGGCGCTCGACGTCACCGTGCAGGCGCAGATCCTGAACCTGATCCGCAACCTGCAGAAAGAGCTGCGGATGGCGGTGATCCTGATCACGCACGATCTCACCGTGGTGCGCAAATTCTCCGACTACGTCTATGTCATGCAGCATGGCGAGATGCGCGAGCATAACGTCACCGAGCGGCTCTTTGCCAATTCCCAACATCCCTACACGCAGCGGCTGCTCGCTTCCGAGCCACACGGACGGCCGAAGGTGCTGCCCGACAAGTCCCGCACGATCCTTGAGGCGAATGGCGTGCGCGTCTGCTTCATGCTGCGCCACGGCTCTTTCATGAGGCCGGACTGGCGCGAGTTGGTCGCCGTCGACGATCTCGGCCTGAAGCTCTGCCGCCATGAGACGCTTGGTCTGGTCGGCGAATCCGGCTCCGGCAAGACCACTTTCGGGCAAGCCCTGCTTCGGTTGCTCGACGCCAAGCGCGGCGAGATCCGCTTCGACGGACAGCCGATCGAGAAGCTGACGCGCGCCGGAATGCGGCCGCTGCGCTCGCGCATGCAGATCGTCTTCCAGGACCCGTTCTCCTCGCTCAATCCGCGCATGACAATCGGCCAGATCATCGAGGAAGGGCTGGTCGTCAACCGGTTGGGCGCGACGCGGCGCGAGCGGAACGAGCGGGTGCGCGAGGCGCTGGCCAGCGCCGGCATGCCCGGCAATATCCTGTCGCGCTTCCCGCATGAATTCTCCGGCGGCCAGCGGCAGCGCATCGCGATCGCGCGGGCGATTGCGCTGGAGCCCGAATTCATCCTGCTCGACGAGCCGACTTCGGCGCTGGACCTTTCCGTGCAGGCACAGATCATCGACCTGTTGCGAAAGCTGCAGGACGAGCGCGGCCTGAGCTATCTCTTCATCTCGCACGACCTCAAGGTGGTGCGGGCGCTGTGCCACCGCGTCATCGTCATGCAGCATGGCAAGATCGTCGAGCAGGGGCCCGTCGACGAGGTCCTTTCCAATCCCAAGACCGCCTACACCGAACGGCTCGTCAGGGCCGCTTTCGACGTGGCTTAGAGAAGTGCCGGAGGCTTTAAAGTGGCAAGAAATCCCAGGATCACGTTCATCGGCGCCGGCTCGACGGTGTTCATGAAGAACATCGTCGGCGACGTGCTGCAGCGGCCGGCGCTATCCGGCGCCACCATCGCATTGATGGACATCAATCCGCAGCGGCTGGAAGAGAGCGCCCTCGTCGTCAACAAGCTGATCGCGACGCTCGGCGTCAAGGCGAAGGCCGAGACCTATTCGGACCAGCGCAAGGCGCTTTCCGGCGCCGACTTCGTCGTCGTCGCCTTCCAGATCGGCGGCTACGAGCCCTGCACCGTGACCGACTTCGAGGTGCCGAAGAAATACGGCCTGCGCCAGACGATCGCCGACACGCTGGGCGTCGGCGGCATCATGCGGGGCCTGAGGACCGTGCCACATCTATGGACAATCTGCGAGGACATGCTCGCCGTCTGCCCGGAGGCGATCATGCTGCAATATGTCAACCCGATGGCGATCAACACCTGGGCGATCGCCGAGAAATATCCCACGATCAAGCAGGTCGGGCTTTGCCATTCGGTGCAGGGCACGGCGATGGAACTGGCGCACGACCTCGACCTTCCCTATGAGGAGATCCGCTATCGCTCGGCCGGCATCAACCACATGGCGTTTTATCTCAAGTTCGAGCATCGCCGGCCGGACGGTTCCTACCGCGACCTTTATCCCGATCTCCTGCGCGCCTATCGCGAGGGCCGCGCGCCGAAGCCCGGCTGGAACCCGCGCTGCCCGAACAAGGTGCGCTACGAGATGCTGACCCGGCTCGGCTATTTCGTTACCGAAAGCTCCGAGCATTTCGCCGAGTACACGCCCTATTTCATCAAGGATGGCCGCCCCGACCTGATCGAGAAATATGGCATCCCGCTCGACGAATATCCAAAACGCTGCATCGAGCAGATCGAGCGCTGGAAGGGCCAGGCGGAAGCCTACCGCTCGGCGGACCGGATCGAGGTCGAGCAGTCCAGGGAATATGCTTCCTCGATCATGAATTCGGTGTGGACCGGCGAGCCGTCGGTGATCTACGGCAATGTGCGCAACAATGGCTGCATCCCCTCGCTGCCTTTCGATTGCGCGGCGGAAGTGCCGTGCCTGGTCGATGCTTCCGGAATCCAGCCCACTTACATTGGCGAATTGCCGCCGCAGCTCACGGCGCTGATCCGCACCAACATCAACGTCCAGGAACTGACGGTGCGAGCGCTGATCAGCGAGAACCGCGAGCACATCTACCATGCGGCGATGATGGACCCGCATACCGCGGCCGAGCTCGACCTCGACCAGATCTGGTCACTGGTCGACGACCTGCTTGCCGCTCACGGCGACTGGCTGCCGGCCTGGGCACGCAAGGGCGGCAGGAGCCAGGCCGCCTGATCAGGCGGCGCCTTTCTCACGCTCGACAGCGCGCCAGCCGATGTCGTGGCGGTAAAAGCCTTGCGGCCAGTCGATACGATCGATCGCCGCGTAGGCCTTTGCCTGCGCCTCGCCGACGGTGGCGCCCAAAGCGGTGACGTTGAGCACACGCCCGCCATTGGCGACCAGCGCGCCGCCATTGATGGCAGTGCCGGCATGGAAGACCTGGACGCCTTCCACCTTGTCGAGACCGCGGATGACGGAGCCCTTTTCCGGGGTGCCCGGATAGCCCCTTGCCGCCATCACCACGGTCAACGCCGTCTCGTCGCTCCAGCGCACCGACATATGCGCGAGCTGGCCGTCGACGGCGGCGTTGAGCAGGACGAGCAGGTCGTCCTTCAGCCGCATCATCAGCACCTGGCATTCGGGATCGCCGAAGCGGGTGTTGTACTCGATCAGCTTGGGGCCGCTGTCGGTGATCATCAGGCCGGCGAAGAGGATGCCGGCGAAGGGCGCGCCGATATTGGCCATGCCGCGCATGGTCGGCTCGATGATCTCGCGCATGGTGCGCTCGGTCATTTCCGGCGTCATCACCGGCGCCGGCGAATAGGCGCCCATGCCGCCGGTGTTCGGCCCGGTATCGCCGTCACCGACGCGCTTGTGGTCCTGCGCGGTGCCGAAGGGCAGCGCCGTGGCGCCGTCGCACAGGCAGAAAAAGCTCGCCTCCTCGCCGGTCAGATATTCCTCGACCACCACCTCGGCTCCAGCGGCACCGAAAGCGCCGTCGAAACAGGCTTCGAGCGCGGCGTTCGCCTCCTCCAGCGTCATGGCGATGGTGACGCCCTTGCCGGCGGCAAGGCCGTCGGCTTTGACAACGATCGGCGCGCCGGTCTCCTCGACATAGGCCTTTGCCGAGGCGAGGTCGCTGAAACGGCCATAGGCGGCGGTCGGGATGTTGAACTTCGCGCAAAGATCCTTGGTGAAGCCCTTCGAACCCTCGAGCCGCGCCGCCGCCTTTGACGGACCGAATACGCGGATGCCCCAGGCGCGCAGGTCGTCGGCGATGCCGGCCACCAGCGGACCTTCCGAACCGACCACCACCAGGTCGATCTTCTTCTCCTGGCAGAAGGAGGCGACGGCGGAGTGGTCGGCGACGTCGAGCTTGACCAGTTCGGCGACACGGCCGATGCCCGGATTGCCTGGCGAGGCGTAGAGCTTCGTCAGCAGCGGCGAGGCGGCCATCTTCCAGGCGAGCGCATGTTCGCGGCCACCCGAGCCGAGAAGAAGAACATTCATGGCCACCTCTTGCTGCCGATCGTCCTCGTCGAGAGAACCCGCTATTGGTCCGCGGGCGATGGGTCAAGGCATCTTGGCATTTTGGCGGCAATTGCGCACGGGAACATGGCCCGCATCGAGGGGAATGAGGCAAGTCCCGTCGCCGGCCGGGCCGGAAAAACGACTCAAGCCCGGAAGACGACTCTAGCTCTGGAAAACGACCGGGAACCAGTCCTCGCGCAATTTCTGGCCGGGCTTCATGTCGTGGCCGGTATAGGGCGGCGAGGTGCGGCCGGGACGCTCGACATAACGCGCGTCGTCGCCGACCCAGCGCAGCGACAGCGCCCGGCGGCGCGCCGAGGTCAGGTTGCCGCGCGCGCCGTGCGCCGTGCGGAAGTCGAACAGGATGGCGTCGCCGGGCTCCATTTCCCATTCGAGCACCTTCATCGAGGGATCGTTGTCGGGATCCGGCACCGGCCGGTAGTCGCCCTCGCCGGCATAGAAGTTGTCGTCGTTCAGCCAGCGCACCGGCAACACCATCTTTTCCCATTTGTGCGACCCGGCGATCAGCCTCAGCGTCGCTTCCTTCACCGGATCGATCGGGATCCAGAAGCTCACCGTCTGGCTGCCGTCGACGAAGTAATAGGGAATGTCCTGGTGCCACGGCGTCGGCTTCTGCGTGCCGGGTTCCTTGACCAGGACGTGATCGTGGAAGAACTGAGCGGTGCGCGACTGCATGACCGCGGCCGCGAGCTCGGCGGCCGGCGATTCCCTGACGATCCTGACGAATTCCGGGATGCGCTCCCAGTTGCAGTAGTCGTCAAAGAAGCTGCCCTTGCCGCCGGCAATGTCGGAAGCCGTGGCGCTGCGGTTCTCAATGTTGCGCTCGATGCCGTCGGCGATGACATCGACCCAGTCCTTGAAGGCACCGCGGATGCAGACAGCGCCGTCGCGCTGATAGTCGGCAATCGTCGAAGCATCGATCTTTGGGCTGGCCATGGCGCTCTCCTTGATTAGGCGAGCGACTATCGCAAGCGCTGGACATCGCGTAAAATAATAACTTGTCATCTAGTTTATAGTTTTTACCTATGAGACCGACCCTCACCCAGTTGCGCTATGTCGTTGCCGTGGCCCGCTATGGCAGCGTGACCGCGGCCGCCTCGGCGCTCAATGTTTCGCAGCCTTCGATTTCGGTGGCGATCGACAATGTCGAGGACGCGCTTGGCCAGAAGCTGTTCGTGCGCCAGCGCGGAAGCGGCGTTGCGCTGACATCCTTCGGCCGCAGGGCCGTCGCCAAGGCAAGGCAGGTGCTGGGCGAAGCGGACGAACTGGCGGCGCTCGGATCGCGCGATGCCGACGTCGGCGGCGAATTGGTGCTCGGTTGCTTCGAGGACCTGGCGCCCTATTTCGCGCCGGCGCTGATGCGCGCCTTCGCCGAGCGCTGCCCGGCCGTCACGGTCGTCATCGGCGACGAAACCTTCGACACGCTGGGGCGGCGCCTGGCCGACAGCGCCGTCGATCTCGGCCTCACCTACGATCTCGGCCTGCCCGGGCATTTCAAGCGCATTCTGCTGCATGAGCTGCGGCCGCACGCGCTTTTGCCGGCCGGCCATGAGCTGGCGGACAAGCATGCCGTCAGCCTGGCCGAACTGGCGCAGCATCCACTGATCACCACCGACCAGCCGCACAGCTGGCAGCACATGCTGGACCTTTTCCTTAGCCGCGGCCTGTCGCCGATAGCCCGGGCGGCGACGAGCTCGTTCGAATTGCAGCGCTCCATGGTGGCCAACGGCTTCGGCGTCGCGGTCAGCTATACGAGGCCGCATGGCGACCGCAGCTATGACGGGCTGCCGCTGGTCTGCAAGCCGCTTTCCGATCCGCTGCCCATGCAGCGCATCATCCTGACCCATGACACGCGCCAGCGCTTGTCGAAGGCGGCCGTGGCCTTTATCGACGTCGCCAAGGCATGGTTTGCCAGTCACGATGTTTTCACCGCCTAGGGCTTCAACGCCCAAGTTTTCAACACTTGAGCGACAACGCGGCCGCTTGACGGCGCTGCTTGCTGCTGCCACTCCAGCGTGATGGAAACCGTCCAGTCGAAAGCAGCACAGGGCCGGGTCGCCGACGCGCCGAGCGGCCATTGGGTCTACCGGGTGCTGCCGCGCTGGCTCTGGCCCTACGCGCAGCTAGCGCGCTGGGACCGGCCTATCGGCTGGCAGCTCTTGTTGTGGCCGTGCTGGTGGTCGGCGGCACTTGCCGCGGGCGCCTATCCGCGCCCGACCGACCCGCTGCTGACGCTGCTGCCGGCGCCCTGGTACCTGTTCCTGTTTTTCGTCGGCGCCGTGGCCATGCGCGGCGCCGGCTGCGCCTACAACGACCTCGCCGACGTGGACATCGACAACCAGGTCGAGCGCACCCGCTCGCGGCCGTTGCCGGCCGGCAAGGTCACGCGCCGCCAGGCCTGGGCTTTCGTCATCATCCAGGCGCTTATCGGGCTTGCCGTGCTGTTGCAGTTCAACAGCTTCGCCATTCCGCTCGGCATCGCCTCGCTGGCGATCGTGGCCGTCTATCCCTTCATGAAGCGCATCACCAACTGGCCGCAATTCGTGCTGGGGCTCGCCTTCTCCTGGGGCGCGCTGATGGGCTGGGCGGTCGAGTTCGGCGACATCGATGATCCAGCCATCATGCTCTATATCGGCTCGATCCTGTGGGTGATCGGCTACGACACGATCTACGCGCATCAGGACAAGGAAGACGACGCCATCGTCGGCGTGCGCTCGACGGCGCGGCTGTTCGGCGACAACACCAAGACCTGGCTGGTCGGGCTCTATGGCGGCGCGCTGGTCTGCTTCGCCATCGCCTTCGCTTCGGCGCAGGTGCCCGTGGTGGCGCTGGCCGGGCTGATCGCCGCCGGCGCGCATATGGCGCGCCAGATCATCCGGCTCGACATCGACAATCCCGACCAGTGCCTGAAGCTGTTCAAGTCGAACAACCAGGTCGGCTGGCTGATCTTCCTCGGCCTGATCGGCGGTTCGGTGTGGATATGGCTGAAGCCACTGGTGTAGTCTTCCTTCTCCCCGTTCCACGGGGAGAAGAAACCTACTCCCTTGCGATAATCTCCTGGCCATCGATGACCAGTCTCAGGCCAAGGTTGCCGGACTTGCGGCGGGCAAGAAAGCGCGGGCGGCGCATGTTGGAGACGCGGCCCTTGCGGCGCTCCTGCGGCGGCAGCGCCTTGATGGCGGCGCCGAGCGATTCTTCCAGCGTGCGGGCGATGCCGTCGGCCTCGATCAGAAGCATCGGCAGGCGATAGGCGTCGGCCCAGGCACGCCAGTCGGCGGCGACATCGTCGAGGTCGTCGGCGACCAGAAGCGGCACCGACAGCATCGGATCATTGTGCAGCAGTTCCAGCGTCACCGTGACGTTGCCGTCCGGATCCTCCATGGCGCGGGCGGCGACGCCGCGGAACGCATTGGGGGGCAGCGCGATGATCGCCGGCACGCCGCTCATCTCCAGCACACGGCGGATGACCGCGCCGCGCTGGTCGATGGTGAAGGTAACATCGCCATAGTCGTCGCGCGTGGCGTAGCTCACCATTTGCGGCAGGCGAAACGGGTCGAGACGCATGTTGCGTCCGGCCCAGACTGGCTTCAGTCCGGTGTTCATCGATGTCTTCCCTGTTAGTCCTGAGGGCCGTTTTCCGGTTCTCTCAGGGCCGGTTTTTCCGGCCTCGTTGTGGGAAGAAACATTAGCGCTCGCTTCTTACCGGCGCGCTTAAGAAAGTCGGTTAAATTTTGCTGATCTGAGCCGATGGTTATCGGAATGCGACCAGCGCCCGATGTGGTGAGGATCAGATAACCTTACCGGGATTCATGATGCCGGCCGGATCGAAGGCCGCCTTCACCCGCCGCATCAGGTCGATCGCCATCGGCGGCGCCGTGGCGATCAGCTCGTCGCGCTTCAGTTGGCCGATGCCGTGCTCGGCCGAGATCGAGCCATGGAAGGAGCGCACGACATCGTGCACCGCCTTGTTCATGGGATGGTAGAGCTCGAGGAACGCCTCGTCCGCCCAATCCACCGGACGCGAGATGTTGTAGTGAAGATTGCCGTCGCCCATGTGGCCGAAGCAGACGACGCGCGCGCCGGGGCAAACCCCTTCCACCACACCGGCCGCCTTTTCGATGAACTCGGGGATCGAGGCGATGGGCACCGAGATGTCGTGCTTGATCGAGGCGCCCTCCGGCTTCTGGCATTCGGGGAGCGTCTCGCGGAAGTTCCAGAAAGCATCGCCCTGGGCAAGGCTTGCCGACACCACCGCGTCGCCGACGATGCCTTGCTCAAGGCCGGCTGAAAGAATCTCTTCGATCAGCGCCCTGCCGTCTTCTTCGGAACGGCCGGAAGAGACCTGCATCAGCACATACCATGGCCAGTCGTCGGCCAGCGGCCGGGTGATGCCTTGCCCATGCTTCAGCGTAAAGTCGTAGGGCCTTCTGGCGATCAGTTCGAAAGCGGTGAGCGAGGCGCCGGCGCGATCCATCGCCAGCGTGAACAGCGAAAGCGCGTCGTGCGGGGACGACGGCAGGCCGGCAAAGGCGACCTCCCTGCCTTTCGGCTTCGGGAAAAGCTTCAGCACCGCGGCGGTGATGATGCCGAGCGTGCCTTCGGCGCCGACGAAAAGGTTCTTCAGATCGTAGCCGGTGTTGTCCTTCTTCAATTTGCGCAGGTCGTCGAACACCTCGCCGGTCGGCAGCACGACCTCGACGCCGAGGCAGAGCTCGCGCGCATTGCCATAGGCCAGCACGCCGGTGCCGCCGGCATTGGAGGAAAGATTGCCGCCGATCTGGCAGGACCCCTGGGCGGCGAGCGACAGCGGAAACAGCCGGCCAGCGGCGTCAGCCGCTTCCTGCAGGGTCTGCAGGATGACGCCGGCCTCGGCGGTCACCGTATTCGACAGGACATCGATCTCGCGGATGCGGTTCAGCCTGGACAGCGACAGCACGATGTCGTGTCCGGATTTGTCCGGCACCTGGGCGCCGACCAGCCCGGTGTTGCCGCTCTGCGGCACGATCGGCGTTCCGGTCTCGGTTGCCAGCCGCATGATGCGGCTCACTTCCTCGACGCTGCCGGGGCGCAGCACCAGCGATGTCCGGCCATGCCAAAGGCCACGCCGCTCGGTGATGTAAGGCGCGATGTCGGCCTGGTCGCGCAAGGCATATTTGTCGCCGACGATGGCTGCGAAGCGGTCGATGACGGCGGGATCGAGATCGAAGGGCTGGTCGTTCATGAAACAAACCCTAGGGCGCTCAGGCGAGCTTGTCACGCGGCGCGGCGGCGCGGGCAAGCCGGTCGTTGATCGCCTCGCCCAGGCCCTCCAACGGGATCGGCTCGACGGCGATGGTCGCGGCGCCGACACGATCGAGCGCCTGCATGAAGGCGAACAGATTGCTGGCTGCCTCGCGCAGGTCGCCCGTTTCGGAGAGGTTGCGCAACACAGCGGCCCGTTCCCAGCCCTCGGCGCGATTGCGGCCGAACGCAAGCAAAGCCTCGCCTTCGGCAACGTCCCCGACATTAAGCCGCATCGCAGTGCCCGGCGCGTAATGCGAGGCAAGCATGCCCGGCGCCTCGATGCCGCTCGCGCCGCGCGATAGTTTCGCGCCGGCCACCGCCTCGATCTCCTCGGCGCCGATGCCGCCGGGCCGCAGCAGCCGCAGCCTGCCGTCCTCGACCTTGACGATGGTCGATTCCAGTCCGACAGGCGTCGCGCCACCATCGACGACCAGCCTGATCCTGTCACCGAGATCGGCGGCGACCGCGCCTGCCGTCGTGCCGCTGATCTTTCCGGAGGAATTGGCGCTGGGGGCCGCGAGCGGCCGGCCGAGCCGCGCGATCAGCCCGCCGCCGAACCCGCGCGGCATGCGCAGCGCGATCGTGTCCAGCCCCGCGGTGACCAGCGGATGGATGCCGCTGTCCGCCCTGTGCGGCAGCACCAGCGTCAGCGGGCCGGGCCAGAAGGCTTCGGCCAATCTTGCCGACAGCGGATCGAAGCCGGCGATACGGTCCGCCATGGCGCGATCCGCGACATGGGCGATCAGCGGGTTGAAGCGCGGCCGGCCCTTGGCCTCGAAAATGCGCGCCACGGCAACGCCATTGGTGGCATCGCCAGCCAGGCCGTAAACCGTCTCGGTCGGAATGGCGACGACGTCGCCGCCTTCGAGCAACGCCAAAGCGCGCTCCAGAGCCTCGCCGATCGCCAGTATCTCAGCCAAATTCGCCACCAGTCCTGAACATGCCGGTCCCGTAATACGGCCGCTTGCATCGGGCAAGTGCGGGCATTGGTGATTTATCAATCCCTAAAATGTTAAGTTTCCAAGCAAGCCGGCTTCAATGTGCCGGCCCTAAGGTGCGGGTTTGATGCGGTTGCGGGCTTGGGAGTTCTTGTGATGCGTTTGCTTGGAGCGTTCGGTATCAGCCTTCTGGCGATGAACGGTGCGGCACATGCCTCGTCGATCGTCGTGGTCGGACCCTCGACCTCCACGCCTTCCGTCGTCAGGCTGAATGCGATCGAGCCGACCAAGCTGTCCGCGGCCTCGACGCCGTCGATGATCGCGCTTGGCGACCCTATGCCCGCCGTCACCGATGAAAAGGTCGCGGCAATCCCCGAGAAATCCGGGCACCAGCAGGCACCGATGATCATCCGGGGCGGTATTGTCGGCGGCGCTTTCGCAGCGCCGGCGGCGACCGCGTCGGCGAAGCCTGCAACAGCCACAACCACACCCGCCACCACCGCGCCGGCAAACGGCACTTCGCCGGCAACGCCCGCTAACGGCAGCGCGTCCGCTTCGAACGGCAGCGGCAAGACCGCCGCCCAGCCAGGCGCGACAGCCGATGCGCAGCCACAGGCGCAACCGCAAACTGCCCAGCCACTGCCGCGCGTCGGCAAGGCGATGTAGATCACACTGGATACCACCTCGATATGCTAGGCGCTTGAACTTTGTCCGATCTCCGTCATGCGGATCGGGCACGATGGCGCTGGCGTTTCAAAAAGGGGGATTTCATGACTGTTTCGAAAGCAATCGCCGTCGCCGGCCTGATGGCGGCAATCGCGCTGGGCGCGGGCACGGCGAGTGCCGATGATATGCTCGGCTCTTACACGGCGCGGATTTCCGATCGCGATCATCGCGCCAGCGACGGCTATCCGCTCGGCAGCGCGGCGCAGATGGTGCGGCAGGACCGCGCCAACTGGCACAAGTTCCATCGGCGCGACGGCGACGACCAGGGCGATCCCTGGTTCCGCAGCGACGGCTCGCGCGCCGACCTGCAGCGCATGCTGGAACGCGGCGGCGCCATGAGCAACTCGACCCGGCGCGCGATCGTCAATGGCGAGCCGCTGATCGAGGTCGACGTCTATCCGGACAGCGTGCGGGTCAGCATCGTGGAAGACTGACTAGGTCAGCTTCTGACGATTGACGGGTCAATCTTCCTGGAAGATTGACGAGCCTGACGAAAAAGGGCGACGCGTAACGCGCCGCCCCTCATGCTTCACACGACAGGAGACGGCTCAGGCCGCTTCTTCCTTGTCGTCATCGTCGGACTCGTCGGCGTCGTCTTCATCGTCGTCGCCATCTTCATCCTCGTCGTCGGACTGATCGTCGCCCGAGGCTTTGGCTTCTTCGTCGGCGTCATCGTCTTCGTCGTCGCCGTCTTCGTCGTCATCTTCATCCTCGTCTTCCGACTCGTCGTCGGCCGAGGCAGTGGCCTCCTCGCCGTCTTCGTCATCTTCCTCATCGTCCTCGGACGGATCGGCAGATTCGACCGCCGCGGCAGCGGCGTGGTCGAGGAGGTTTTCGGAAGCGGATTCGATGGCCTCGGCGGCGGCCGGGGTCTCTTCAATCAGGTCGATATCGTCAACGGAATTCATGGCATGCCTCCGTGTTTGGGAACGTCTTACGGCGCGCCGCGGGAAACGATCTCGGGGAACGCGCCTTAAGTCTTTGGTTGATGCATGTCGTTGCCCCAGAACCGCTCAGCGCTTCTGGGCGACATGGACCAGTTCTCCCATGCGGAGGTCATCGCCGTATGACTGTAAGCCGGCTCCGGCGCATTAAATTTCGAGCGCCGAATTGTTCAAGCCTGCCCGCATCCTAGCGGATGCGACCGGTAGCGAGCCTACGATTTTTCGAACCGTCAGCCGACGATTTTGGAGAAGTCGGCGACCTGGTCGGTGGCGGCGCGGATGCGGGCAAGCAGCGCCAGCCGGTTGGCGCGCACGGCCTGGTCCTCATCATTCACGAGAACGCCCTCAAAGAATGAATCAACCGGTTCGCGCAACACGCTAAGCGCCAGCATGGCGGCGGAAAAATCTTCGTTTTGAATTGCTTGGCCGGCTTCCTTCTCGGCCTGATTCACCGCCGCAAACAACTTCTTTTCCGCATCCTCGCGAAACAGCGCCGGCTCAACAGTCTCGGCCACCACGGTTTTCTTCTTCTCCTCGGCAGCCAGGATGTTGGCCGCACGCTTGGTGCCGGCCAGCAGGTTTCTGCCGTCCTCGCTGTCGAGGAAGGAGCCGAGCGCCTCGACGCGGCGGACGATCTGGAGCAGATCGTCGGACGCAGGCGTGATGACGGCATCGATGAGGTCGTGCCTGGCGCCCTGGTCTCGGAGGTAGACTTTCAGGCGGTCATGGAAGAAGGCGAGGAGGTCGGACGACTGATCCGCGCCGCCTTTGAAGTTTGCAAAGGCCTTGGCGAAAACAGACGCCAGCGCCAGCCGGATACGGTTCTCGATGAGGATCCTGACCACACCAAGCGCTGCCCTTCTGAGGGCAAACGGATCCTTCGAGCCCGTGGGCTTTTCATCGATCGCCCAGAAGCCGGTCAGCGTGTCGAGCTTATCGGCGAGCGCCACCGCAACCGAGACCGGATCGGTGGGCACGCGATCGGACGGGCCCTGCGGTTTGTAGTGCTCCTCGGCGGCCGCGGCCACGGATGCATGCTCGCCCTGCAGCAGCGCATATTTGCGGCCCATGGCGCCTTGCAGTTCGGGAAACTCGCCGACCACTTCGGTCTGCAGATCGGCTTTGGCGAGCACCGACGCGCGGGCGACGAGCGCGCTGTCGGCGCCGACGACCAAGGCAAGCTCCTCAGCCAGCCGCTTGATGCGCGCGACCCTCTCCCCTTGCGTGCCGAGCTTGGCGTGGAAGGTCACGTTCAGATGATCGAGCCGCGCCATGCGCTGGTCGAGCGGCTTCTTCAAATCCAGGTCGAATTTCGCCGCCGATTCCCCGAGCTGGTCGAGGTCCGGCAGGTCGCCCTGGTCGGTCTTCCAGAAATAGAGCGCATCAGAGAGGCGCGCCCTGACCACCTTGCCATTGCCGTAGGCAATCTCCTTGCCGCCATCCTTGGCCTCGATGTTGGCGACGAGGATGAAACGGTTGGACAGATCGTCGGCCGCCCCCTGCGGCCGGGTGACGAAGCATTTCTGGTTGGCGCGGATGGTGAGGCGGATGACTTCGCCCGGAATGGTGAGGAAATCCTGCTCGAACTCGCCCATCAGCACGACAGGCCATTCGACCAGGCCGGAGACTTCCTCCAGCAGGCCCTCATCCTCGACGAGGTCGAGCCCGTTGGCGAAGGCGATGTTGCGGGCATCGGCCAGGATGATCTCCTTGCGCCGGTCGGCGTCGAGCACGACCTTGGCCGCTTCGAGCTTTGAGACATAGTCGTCGAAGCGGCGCACGGTGATCGCGCCCGGCGCGTGGAAGCGATGGCCAAAGGTGACGTTGCCGGCGCGAATGCCGTCGATCTCGAAATCGACCACCACCGGCTCCTCGGTCTCCGGGCCGAAGGTGCAGACGATCGACTGCAGCGGGCGCACCCAGCGTAGCGAGCCGGGCTTGGCCGAGGCCGGCCCCCAGCGCATCGATTTGGGCCAGGGGAAGTTCCTGATGATGCCCGGCACCAGCTCGGCGATGATTTCTTCCGCCGCCCTGCCCGGCTTCGCGATATGGGCGACGTAGAAGTCGCCCTTCTTCGGGTCGGAATGGACATGCGCCTCGGCAATCGATGACAGGCCGGCCTTGCGCAGGAAGCCCTGCACCGCCTGCTCGGGCGCCGTGGTCGACGGCCCCTTGATCTCCTCGCGGATGTCCTTCGAACGCGCGGTCAGGCCCCTTATGTCGAGCGTCAGGCGCCGCGGCGTCCAATATTCACGCGCCGCCTCATAGGTCAGACCCGCCTCGACCAGACCGTCGGCCAGCATCTTCCTGAGGTCGCCGGCCGCCTTGCGCTGCATGCGGGCGGGGATTTCCTCGGAGCGAAGTTCCAAGAGCAGATCGGGCATAGTTAAGCTCCCCACCCTCCCCTTGATGGGGAGGGTCGGCGCGTAGCGCCGGGGCGGGGTGGCGGCCTCTCAGCCGCCAATACCTTCGGCACCATCGCGCAGATGCAGGTGTGATTTCCGTTCTTCCACCGCCGCATAAATTGTATCGAGCACAGAATCCAGTTCGTTTTTTATCTCATGGTTCCAGAAGCGGACGACGCGATAGCCTTGGCTTCAAACCATCGTGTTCGAACTTCATCACGGCGCAGCTGATCGTCAGCGCTGTGGTGGGCGCCGTCCACTTCGACAATCAGCTTCAGCCGATGCGAGATGAAATCTGGATAGTAGGCGCCGACTGACGCCTGTCGGCGGAAGTGTGTCCCTTCGACCGGAATGCGCCACAGGTGCCGCCAGAGCAGCCGTTCTTCGTCGGTCATCGAGGCGCGGAGCCTTCGTGCTGACTGCAACTTGAAACGGTCAAGTTTTGGCATAGGGAAGCGCCAGTCACCCCCACCCGCCGCTTCGCGGCGACCTCCCCCATCAAGGGGGAGGTAAGAGCGCATAGCAACTCGGCCGGCCGCTGTCACCCCGCAAGCAGACCGCCTCTTCAATCGATTTCGCGGAATTTTGCCACCCACTGTCGGGTTGGTGCCGGTCCACCCGTCCTTGGAGCAGAACTTCCCATGAACCGAACGCTGCGCTGAAGCGACAAACGCTCAGGCAGAGACCTATTGGCTGAACGACGATGAAGACGGCATCGAGAACCCTGCAGATCCTGGCGCTCAGCGCCTGCTTCGCCGCCCAGGCGCATGGCACGATCACGATGCCGGGGGTCAGGCAGGCCATGCGTATGATCGACGGCGCAACGGCGCAGATCGCTTTGCCGAGCGCCGCCGCCGAGACCGTGAAAGCCGTGTCGGCTTAAGCCGCCGCCAGCCCGCCAGCCCGCGTCTTGAGGAACGCTTCACCGCACGCCTTGGCCAGATTGCGCACACGCAGGATGTAGCTTTGCCGCTCGGTGACCGAGATCACGCCGCGCGCGTCGAGCAGGTTGAAGACGTGGCTCGCCTTGATGCATTGGTCGTAGGCCGGAAAGACCATGCGGTGCATCGCCAGATTGTCGCTCGGCTTGGGCGTGCCGGCATCGAGCAGCGCCTTGCACTCGGCCTCGGCGTCCTCGAAGTGTCTCAGCAGCATCGCGGTGTTGGCGAATTCGAAATTGTGGCGCGAATACTCCTGCTCGGCCTGCAGGAAGACGTCGCCGTAAGTGACCTTCTCGGCGCCTTCGCGGCCGTTGAAGTTCAGGTCATAGACATTGTCGACGCCTTGGACATACATGGCGAGCCGCTCCAGGCCGTAAGTCAGCTCGCCCGCCACCGGCGCGCATTCGATGCCGCAGACCTGCTGGAAATAGGTGAACTGCGAGACTTCCATGCCATCGCACCAGCATTCCCAGCCGAGCCCCCAGGCGCCCAGCGTCGGGCTTTCCCAGTCGTCCTCGACGAAGCGGATGTCATGCAGCAGCGGATCGACGCCGATCGCCTCGAGCGAGCCGAGATAGAGTTCCTGCAGGTTCGGCGGATTGGGTTTCAGGATCACCTGATACTGGTAATAATGCTGCAGGCGGTTCGGGTTTTCGCCATAGCGGCCGTCCTTCGGCCGGCGCGAGGGCTGCACGTAAGCGGCGTTCCAGCGCAAGGGGCCCAGCGCGCGCAAGGTGGTGGCCGGGTGGAAGGTGCCGGCGCCGACTTCCATGTCGTAGGGCTGCAGGATGAGGCAACCATAGTCCGCCCAGTAATTGTGCAAGGTCAGGATCAGCCCCTGGAAGGAGCGGCTGGGATGCATATGGGCGGGGATCTCGATGGTCAAGGCGGCCTCGGAAAGCGCAGGATGACGCTTCCCTAGTTGCCGGGCCGGCAAGCGTCAAGGCGGCGGCTCGCGTCCCGCAAGTGGAAAGCATTGCGGCGGGCTGGCCCATTGCTGTCGAGCAGCGGCCACTGTTTGCTCCGTTGGTTCAACGACAAAGGTTTCGCCATGTCCGGTCAACTCACCGTGCGCCCCGTCACGAGCCAGGATTACGAGCAGTGGCTGCCGCTGTGGGATGGCTACAACGCGTTTTACGGGCGCTCCGGCCCGACGGCGCTAGCCGGCGAGATCACGCAGATGACCTGGTCGCGTTTCTTCGACGCCTATGAGCCGGTGCATGCGCTGGTGGCCGAGCGCGAGGGCAACCTGCTCGGTCTCGTGCACTATCTCTATCATCGCTCGACGACATCGATCGCGCCGAGCTGCTATTTGCAGGATCTCTTCACCACGCAAGCCGCGCGCGGCCAAGGCGTCGGCCGGGCGCTGATCGAGGGCGTCTACGAACGCGCTAGGCAGGCGGGCGCGAACCGCGTCTACTGGCTGACGCATGAGACGAACCACACGGCGATGCAACTTTACGACAAGGTCGGCGAGAAGTCCGGATTCGTCGTCTACAGAAAGATGTTCTAGGCCGTAGTGACGATTTAAGGAATTGGGATTCCCACGGGCCGGCAAATCAGATTCAACGCTGATTTTTGGGGAT
>NZ_VFTL01000051.1:0-38852 GCF_006439385.1 Mesorhizobium sp. B3-1-7 | reverse complement strand
CCCTATGACTGCCTCAGCCCCGGCCTGATGGACTATATCGCCACCTGGACCGCCAAGAAGTCGGGCGCCTTGGCGGCCTGACAAATCCTACGATTTCTGCCATGGGGCTGGCTGACACGCCGGCCCCATGTTTGTTTGGAAGTAACGATGCCCGCACCCGTTGTCTACGTCGATGCCGACGCCTGCCCGGTCAAGGCCGAGGTCGAGAAGGTCGCGGAGCGCCATGGCGTCATCGTCACCTATGTCTCCAATGGCGGCCTGCGGCCGTCGCGCGATCCGATGGTCCGCAACGTCGTCGTCTCCAAGGGCGCCGACGCGGCGGACGACTGGATCGTCGAGAATGCCAAGGCCAACGATGTCGTGGTGACGGCCGACATTCCACTTGCCGCGCGCACGGTGGCGCTCGGCGCGCATGTGCTTGGCCCCACCGGCCGCCCCTTCACGCCGGAAACCATAGGCATGGCGGTGGCGATGCGCGACCTCAAGCAGCATCTGCGCGAAACCGGCGAGAGCCGGGGGTTCAACGCCAGCTTCACGCAGAAGGACCGCTCGCAGTTTCTCGGCGAGCTCGACCGCATCTTGCGGCGGGCTTTGAAATCCGTCACACCGGACTGATCCAACGTCTTCAGGGGCCTCGGGCCATGGGTGAGGATCTCAACACGCCGATGCATCGGCACATGCAGTTCGCCCTCGCCGCGGCCATTGGCATCGTCGCGCTGCTTCTTGCCTTGTTGCTGCGCGCGCCGCTGCCCTACTCGATCGGCGCCAATGTGTTCTTCGCCAGCTATATCGCCCTGGTGCTGGCCCTGATGCCCAGCCTTACCGGGCGCTATCTCAGCAAGAACGCGCGCGCGACCGACCTGCCCGTCTTTCTGATCTTCGCCGTCACGCTCTTTGTCGTCGGCGCCGCCATCGTGTCGCTGTTCCTGCTCATCAACCAGAAGGATGCCGCTCATCCCCTGCAGCTCGCCTTCGCCATGCTGTCGATCCCGCTCGGCTGGTTCACCATCCACGCTATGGCGTCGCTCCACTATGCGCATGTCTATTGGAAGGATGGCGACGAGCTCGACGAGAAAACCCAGAAGAAAATGCCGGTCGGCGGCCTCGATTTTCCGGGCGGCAAAAGGCCGGATGGCTGGGACTTTCTCTATTTCGCAACGGTGGTCGGCATGACGGCGCAGACGGCGGACACGGCCATCACCACCTCGCAGATGCGGCTGGTCGTGCTCGTCCATTCGGTCCTGACCTTTTTCTTCAACACGGTGATCGTTGCCGCGGCGGTCAATCTCGCTGTCAGCCTGGGTTCTCCGTAATAAATCCGTGATCGCATGAAACAACGCTTTGCCTGACGGCGTATTGGGAGGAAGAACGCAAGCCGGTAAGCGGTGAGCGATGCAGGGCCGGAGACGAAGATGGAAGCCATTGCCAGGAACGAGCCGGTAGCAGAGGCCGATAAACCTGCGCCGAAAAATGGGCCGCTCATTTACCGGCAGTCGGGCTGGACCCGCCTTACCCATTGGCTCTGGGCTTTCTCGCTGTTCTTCATGCTGCTTTCCGGTCTGCAGATCTTCAATGCGCGACCGCAGCTCTATGTCGGCAAGCAGTCCGGCTTCGAATTCAACAACACCATCCTCCAGATCGGCGCCGAGAATACCGCCAACGGACCGCGCGGTTTCACCGAAATCTTCGGCCACCGCTTCGATACCACAGGCGTGCTCGGCTGGTCCGGGCCGCCGGGACAAGAGACGCCGCGCGCCTTCCCGGCCTGGGCGACAATTCCCTCCTATTACGATCTCGGCACCGCCCGCGTCGTGCATTTCTTCTTCGCCTGGATCCTGACCACAACGCTGCTCGTCTGGCTGATCGCCGGCGTGGTCAACGGCCATATCCGTCGCGATCTCGCCCCTCGCGTGTCGGACCTTCGCAAGCTGCCGCGCGACATCGTCGATCACGCCAAGATGAAGTTCCATCACACGCGCGAATACAACACGCTGCAGAAGATGGCCTATGGCGGCGTGCTGTTCGTGCTGCTGCCGCTGATGATCATCACCGGCCTGGCCATGTCACCGAGCATGAATTCGGTGTTGCCCTGGCTGAATGAGATACTCGGCGGCAGGCAGACGGCGCGGACCATCCATTTCACTGTCATGGTGCTGCTCGTCCTTTTCTTCGTCATCCACATCCTGATGATTCTCGCCGCCGGCCCGATCAACGAGCTGCGCTCGATCATCACCGGCTGGTACCGCACCGACCCGCCCACGAAGCACGCCGAGCCGAGCGAGAGGAGCGCCTGACATGGCAAAATTCCAAATCAGCCGCCGCAAGTTCCTGACCGCCAGCAGCCTCGGACTGTCCGGCATCGCGCTGTCGGGTTGCGATGCCTTCGACAGCGGCCTCGGCATCGGCGGCGGCCTGCGCAGCTTCCTCGAAAACGCCAACGGCCTGACCTGGCGCGCGCAGCGCCTGCTTGCCGGCCGCGACGCGCTGGCGCCGGAATTCACCGAGGCCGATATCCGCCAGCCGCAGCGGCCGAATGGCATCACGGCGCCCGATGACGACACCTACAAGGGTCTGCTCGCCAACAATTTCGCCGACTGGCGCCTGGAGGTTTCAGGCCTCGTCGAAAAACCGCTGTCGCTGACTCGCGAGCAGCTCCAGAACATGCCGAGCCGCACCCAGATCACCCGCCACGACTGCGTCGAAGGCTGGAGCTGCATCGCCAAATGGACCGGCACGCCGCTGTCGCTGGTGCTCGACCAGGCGGTGGTCAAGCCGCAGGCCCGCTACGTCATGTTCCACTGCCTCGACACCATTGAGCAAAGCCTGTCCGGCGACATCAAATATTACGGCACCATCGACCTGATCGACGCCCGCCATCCACAGACGATTCTGGCCTATGGCCTGAACGGCAAGCCCTTGCCGGTCGAGAACGGCGCGCCGCTTCGCGTGCGGGTCGAGCGCCAGCTCGGCTACAAGATGCCCAAATACATCTACAAGATCGAGCTGGTCGACAGTTTTGCCAATGTCGGCGGCGGCCGCGGCGGCTACTGGGAAGACAATGGCTACGACTGGTATGGCGGGATTTGATGGTCCCTCGCCTGCAGGCCGAGCATGATTTGTCGCCCATCGAATTGGCTGCCCTCGAGGAACGTCTCAACGGCGACAACCGACGCAAAACCGGCTGCGATGATGATCGGGGGTTGATCTTCGTGATCCGCGACGAGACCGGAGTCGTGATCGGCATTGCCGCCGGCTACTCGTGGGCAGGAACCGCCGAACTCAAATTGATGTGGGTCGATGAAGCCTATCGAGGCCGCAGCTACGGCAAGAAGCTGCTCGATGCTTTCACAGCCGAGGCCGCCAGCCGGGGCGTCGGGCGGGTATGGGTTTCGAGCCACGACTTCCAGGCGCCGGGCCTTTACGAAAAAGCCGGCTTCGAGCGCATGGCCGAGTTGCCGCAATGGCCCGAAGGCCATTCCAACGTCATCCTTTGTAAGACGATAGCCGCCCGGCATCGACCGGGCGCGACGGAGGCTTAAGCAACCTTGTCGAGCAGCGGCCTCAGCGCCGGGTGGATTTCCGGCGAAGCGTGCTTGATCAGCGTCAGCAGTGCGCGCTCGTTGTCGCGCAGCGGCCGCTGGCCGCCGCCGACGCGCTCGGCCAGCCATTCGGCCTCGCTCGCATCGATCGTCTCGGCGCGGCGGGCAAGCGCTTCGGTGGCCCGGTTCCTGGCTTCCCATTCCGCCTCGATATCGCCGGGCGAATGGTAGGCTTCGAGGATTGCCGCGAACCCGCCCGAGACCATCCGGCTGAAGAAACCGCCAAGCGTCGGGCCTGCCTCGTCGAGGAAGGTCTCGTGGCGCAGCGCCACTTCCCGCGTCGGTGGCTCGTAGCCGGTCGAACACATGACATAGTTGGCGATCGCCTTGACGAAGAGGTCGTTCCAGGACGGATCGTTTTCGGCGGCCGCGGTCCGGTCGTTGATCCTGAACAGGACCTCCGCCTCGGCCTTGCTGATGGCGATGTTGCCGTCGCCGCCATAGGCATAGAGGATGCGCCGCAACAGATCGACCTCGGCCTTGGTGATCAGCCCAGGTACGAGATCGCCGAGCATCAACGGGCCTTTGCCGTCGATTACCGCATGCGCGACCTGTTCCAGCGCATAGGCCGAGAGCTGGCCGGGCGAGGATTTCGCTTCCTCCAGCACATGCACCAGCAGCTCCAGCTCGGTGCGGCTGTCGACCATGCCGTCGCGCGAGATCGTGCGGACCAGCCAGTCGGCATTCTGCTCGGAGATGTAGCCTTCCGGCTTTTCCTGGTGGACGATGTAGTCGGTCACCGCCTCGACGAAGAACGGCGCCCATTCGTCGCATTTGTCGCGCGCCGTCTGGTCGAGCGCGAACAGCGCCTCCGCCTCGCCGCGACCCACCACGCCATCCGCGAAAACGTCGCGCCGCAGCATCGTCACGTCTTCGGCCGTGATCTTGTCCTTCGAGGTCAGCCCCGCCACCGGAGCGCTCATGATCAATTCGCCCATTTGCCGTCCCTGCCCGTCGCCCGCTGCCGGCGAACTCAGTGCATTACCCCACCGAGCTTTATCAGCATTGTCTTGAGAAACCGGCAAACGGCGTGGTTAGCGAAGCCTTGTCGGCCAATGCATATCGCCGAAACGCAGCGCACGCTTTAAATGTCGCTGGGAGGTGACAAGGTGTCGCCGACGGGCTATGGATGGCGCGTCGGGGGCTCAGGCGACTGAGTCCTACCTGTTTGCGGGAGAGAGCAGCGCAAGCTGTCGCCGAAGGGGAAATCGCCCGAAATCTCTCAGGCAAAAGAACCGTAGACGGGAAAGACAACTCTGGAAAGTCGGGATTCGTCCCGCGCCGAAGGTGTAAGCGCTGCCGACAGAGTTACGGGGCGCGAGTCTCTCAGGCTTCAGACAGAGGGGCACGAATTAGGCCGCCACCGGCGGTCGATTGCGTGCGACTCTGGAGAAGACATGACGGGCGACGACATCAGACACCTACCCCTTGAGGATTTGCATCAGGCCGCGGGCGCGCGTTTCGGCGCCTTCGCCGGCTGGTCGATGCCGCTCACCTACCCGCCCGGCGTGATGAAGGAGCACCTTCACTCACGCGAGCATGCCGGCCTGTTCGACATCTCGCATATGAGGCTGTTCGAGGTCGCCGGTCCGGGAGCCATCGCATTGTTGAACCGCGCCTGCCCGCTCGATGCCGGCGCGCTGGACATCTCGCAGTCCAAATACACTTTCTTCCTCAACGAGGCGGCAGGCATCATCGACGACCTGATCGTGACGCGCCTGGGCGATGACCGGTTCATGGTGGTGGCCAACGCCGGCAACGCCGTCGAGGACGAGAAGCATCTGCGCGACCTCTCCGCCGATTTCGACGCCAAGGTCGAGCCGCTTGACCGCGTCTTCCTGGCGATCCAGGGACCGGATGCCTGGGCAGCCCTTGCGCGGGCCGGCACCGAAACCGGCTCGCTGCTCTTCATGCACGGGGTCGAGCCCAGGCAAAACTGGTTCATGAGCCGTTCCGGCTACACCGGTGAGGACGGTTTCGAAATCGGCCTGCCGGAGAGGGATGCCCGCGATCTTGTCGCCAGAGTCCTGGGAGACGAGCGCGTGCAGTGGATCGGCCTTGCCGCCCGCGACAGCCTGCGGCTCGAAGCCGGGCTTTGCCTGCACGGCCAGGACCTGACACCGGAAATCGACCCGGCAAGCGCCGGACTGATGTGGGCGATTCCCAAGGAAGTTCGGGCCTCGGGTCATTTCATTGGCGCCGACGCGCTGCGCTCTGTCATCGAGCGTGGGCCGTCGCAGAAGCGCGTCGGCTTGAAGCCCGACGGGCGCCAGCCGGTGCGCGCCGGCGCGGCGCTCATCGATGCCGACGGCAATCCGGCCGGCCACGTCACCTCGGGCGGCTTCGGCCCCTCGACCGGGCACCCCGTCGCCATGGGCTACGTCAACACCTCGCTGGCCAAGCCCGGCACGAAACTCTTCGCCGACGTCCGCGGGACGAAAATCCCGGTCGACGTCGCGTCCCTGCCCTTCACCCCACATCGCTACCGCAAAGGATAAGACCCAATGGCAAAGACCTATTTCACCGAAGACCATGAATGGCTGCGCGTAGAGGGCGGCGTCGCCACCGTCGGCATCACCGACTATGCGCAGGAACAGCTCGGCGATCTCGTTTTCGTCGAGCTGCCGGAAATCGGCCGCAAGCTCGCCAAGGGCGACACCGCCGTGGTCGTCGAATCCGTCAAGGCGGCGTCGGACGTCTACGCACCGGTCGACGGCGAGATCACCGAGGCCAACGCCTCGCTGTCGGCCGATCCCTCGCTGGTCAACTCGGCCGCGACCGGCGACGGCTGGCTCTGGAAGATGAAGCTCGCCAACGAAAGCCAGCTCGACAGCCTCATGGACGAGGCCGGCTACAAAGCCCATATCGGCTGATATCAGGACATAAAGACATGACCGCAGCGCTTACTCCCTTCTCGGCCCGCCATATCGGCCCGGGCGTCAACGATGTCAGAGCCATGCTTGCCGTGCTCGGCGTTCCGTCCGTCGAAACGCTGATCAGCCAGGCCGTGCCGAGATCGATCCGCCTCGACCAGCCGCTCAACCTGCCGGCTCCGGCCAGCGAAGCGGAAGCGCTGGCCGAACTGTCTGCGATCATGGCGAAGAACACGGTGCTGAAAAGCTTCATCGGCGCCGGCTATCATGGCGTCTTCGTGCCGCCGGTCATCCAGCGCAACCTGTTCGAGAACCCGGCCTGGTACACGGCCTACACCCCCTACCAGGCCGAGATCAGCCAGGGTCGGCTGGAGATGCTGTTCAACTTCCAGACATTGGTGACGGAACTGACCGGCCTGCCGGTGGCGTCCGCCTCGCTGCTCGATGAAGCCACCGCCGTCGCCGAAGCCGTCGGCATCGCGCTGCGCCACCACCGCGACAAGCGCACCAAGGTGGCGCTTGCCGGCACGCCGCATCCGCAAACGCTGGACGTCGTGCGCACCCGCGCCGAACCGCTCGGCATCGAGGTCGACGGCGAGACGATCGACGACAACACCGCCGCCCTGCTCGTCTCCTGGCCGGACACATTCGGCGTCTACGGCGACCACAAGGCGGCGATCGAGAAGGCCCGTGCCGCCGGCGCGCTCGTCGTCTTCATCGCCGACCCGCTGGCGCTCACGCTGACGGACGCGCCGGCGAAGCTTGGCGCCGACATCGCCGTCGGTCCGATGCAGCGTTTCGGCGTGCCGATGGGCTTTGGCGGCCCGCATGCCGCCTACTGCGCCGTTTCCGACAAGCTGACCCGCCTGATGCCCGGCCGCCTCGTCGGCCAGTCGACGGACACCATGGGCCGCCCGGGCTACCGGTTGGCGCTGCAGACGCGCGAGCAGCACATCCGCCGCGACAAGGCGACCTCCAACATCTGCACCGCGCAGGCGCTGTTGGCCAATATGGCGACGGCCTATGCGATCTGGCACGGTCCTGCCGGCCTGCAGGCGATTGCCGGTCAGATCCACGGGTTGGCCGGCCGCCTCGCCTCGGGTCTCAAGGCTGCAGGCGTTGCTGTGCTTGGCACAAGCCGCTTCGACACGGTGACCGCGGAAGTGAAGGGCAAGGCCGCGGCAATAGAAGCTGCCGCCGAGAAGACCGGCCGGCTGTTGCGCGTCATCGATGCCGACTGCGTCAGTGTCGCCTTCGACGAGACTTCAACGGAAGCCGACCTCGAGGCGATCGCCGCCCTGTTCGGGGCCAAGCCCGGCGCGGCGGAAGGCGGCTCCATGCCCGGCAAGCCGCGCGGCAAGGAATTCCTCACCCAGCCGGTCTTCCACGACAACCATTCCGAAACCGAGATGATGCGCTTCCTTCGCAGGCTGGCCGACAAGGACCTTGCGCTCGATCGCACCATGATCCCGCTCGGATCCTGCACCATGAAGCTCAACGCCGCCGCGGAGATGATGCCTGTGAGCTGGCCGAGCGTCGCCAATCTGCATCCCTTCGCGCCGGCCGGCCATTGCGAGGGCTATCGCAAGATGGTCGGCGATCTGGAGGCCTGGCTGTCGGAAATCACCGGTTTCGACGCCGTCAGCCTGCAGCCCAATGCCGGCAGCCAGGGCGAATATGCCGGCCTGCTCGCCATCCGCGCCTATCACCGCGCGCGCGGCGAAGGCCACCGCACCGTTTGCCTGATCCCGTCCTCCGCGCACGGCACCAATCCGGCGAGCGCCGCGATGGCCGGCATGAGTGTCGTCGTCGTGCGTTGCCTGGACGACGGCAACATCGACATGGACGATCTGCGCGCCAAGGCCAACGAGCATTCCAAGAACCTCGCGGCGCTGATGTTCACCTATCCTTCGACGCATGGCGTCTACGAGGAAGGGGCGCGCCATCTCTGCGCGCTGATCCACGAGCATGGCGGCCAGGTCTATTTCGACGGCGCCAACCTCAACGCTCTGGTCGGCCTCGCCCGCCCCGGCGACATCGGCGCCGACGTCTGCCACATGAACCTGCACAAGACCTTCTGCATCCCGCATGGCGGCGGCGGCCCGGGCGTCGGCCCGATCGGCGTCAGGGCGCATCTGAAACCCTATTTGCCGGGCCATGTCACCGAAGGCTCGGCGCATGCCGTTGCCGCCGCGCCCTTCGGCAGTGCGTCGATCCTGCCGATCACGTGGATGTACATCCGCATGATGGGCGGCTCCGGCCTGAAGCAGGCGACCGAGACGGCGATCGTTTCCGCCAACTACGTGGCGACGCGGCTCGCGCCGCACTACCCGCTGCTCTACAAGGGCAGGAGCGATCGCATCGCGCATGAATGCATCCTCGACACGCGCGTGCTCAAGGAAAGCGCCGGCATCAGCGTCGACGACATCGCCAAGCGCCTGATCGACTACGGCTTCCATGCGCCGACCATGTCGTTCCCGGTTGCCGGCACGCTGATGGTCGAGCCGACCGAGTCCGAGCCCAAGCGCGAGCTCGACCGTTTTTGCGAGGCGATGATCGCCATCGCCGGCGAGGCGGCGAAAGTGGCGAAGGGCGAGTGGCCGTCCAGCGACAACCCGCTGGTCAACGCCCCGCACACCGCGGCGGAAGCGCTTGCCGGTGAGTGGAAGCATCCCTACTCGCGGCTGGAGGCGGCCTATCCGGCGGGCGACGCGGATCTGGCGGCGAAATACTGGCCGCCGGTCTCGCGCATCGACAATGTCGCCGGCGACCGCAACCTGGTCTGCTCGTGCCCGCCGCTGTCGGAATATCTCGGCGCCGCGGAGTAGCAGCCAGGTTTTGCTCAGGCGGTTTTCAGGGCCGGCCCCACATCGGGCTGGCCCAATTCGGTCTGAGCGATGACGCGATTGCGTCCTGCACGCTTGGCCGCATAAAGCGCGGCGTCCGCTTGCGCCAGCACCTCGTCGAGGGGGCGGCCGGCTGTCGAGCCGAATCCCACGCCGCCGCTGACGCTGCTGCGCAGCGGGCCGCGATGGGTCGCAACGATCTCGGTGCCGAAAGCGACGCCGATCCGGCTGGCCATATCATGCGCCTTTTCCGGCGTCACGCGCGCCATGACGAGCGCGAATTCCTCGCCGCCCAGCCGGAATGCGTCGACACCTGCCCTGCCGTATTTCTTGATCACCGCCGCGAAGCGGCAAAGCACCTGATCGCCGACGGGGTGGCCGAAGACGTCGTTGGTCATCTTGAAATGGTCGAGATCGAACATCGCGATCGCCATGAACGGACCGAAGCTGCGGTCACCGTAAAGCTCGGTGAGCGCCCTGCGGTTCATCAGGCCGGTCAGCGGATCGGTCATCGTCTCGGCCTTGAGCTCGATCTGCGCCTGTAGGTGGTGCAGCGAAAGCGTCAGCGCGCCGAGGCCGGTCATGCAGGCGACCGCGACGACGGAGTTCAGCCGTTCCGCCCAATTGTCAGGCGCGGCGCCGAGAACCCATTGCCCCTGGACGAGCAATACCGCGCCGCACAGCGCGAAGGACAGACCGCAGGCTCCGCTGAGGAAGGAGACGACCAGAAGGATCCGCCGGTCGTGATCCCCCTTCATCCAGAACATCGCCCCGATCGTCGCGAGCAGTGCCGTCACGGCCGCATAGGTGATCTGGAAGCCGATGCCGTCGAAACCGAGATAGGTGACCAGAGCGCAGGCCGCCATGGCGGCCAGCGCCGGCACAATGGCGCGGCGGTAGTCGCGAAAGCCGAGATACTGCATGGCCGACAGGCAGATGATCAGGAAACCCAGGGTCAACAGCGCCAGCACGACCTGGCACAGCCCGGGATCGGCATCCTTGGCATAGCGCCAGAACGCGACGACATGGGCGACGAGCACCAAGGTGCCGCAGGCGACCGTGAGCACGAAGCGCGCCCGCGGCGTGGTGAGCCAGATTGCAAACATGGTGATGCTGAGGCATGTGCCCGACAGTGCCGCCGCGAGCAGGAGCGAACTGAAATCCAACATCCGTGAAGAACTGCCTCTAGCGTCTAACCGGTGCCCGTCCTCCAATGTAGGCTGACTGCGGCCGGCGCAAACCGTTTTCGGACAATGCCCAACGCTACCTCGACACAGGGTTTACAAAGCGTCGATATGTGAGGCGAAATCCCGTGACGATACACGGGAAACGAGAACCCGCAGACGGATCAGCCCTTGTCGAGCAGCGCCAGATTGGCGTTGACCACCGTCTGGTCGGCCATGCCGGCCTTGGCTTCGAGCAGCAGCGCGCGCGCCTTCTTCTTGTTGCCGCGCAGAAGCTGCGAATAACCCATATTGTTGACGATCTGCGGCTTGCGCCCGGCGACCTTCAACAGCTGCATGTAGGCGCGATCGGCGAAGTCGAAGCGGCCAAGCTCGTCATAGGACGCGGCAAGCCCCATCCAGGCCTCGGCATTGTCGGATTTGAGTTCTACCGCCTTGCGGAAATGCTGTTCGGCAAGGCCAAAATTCGCCTCGCGGAACTGCGCCTTGCCTTCAACGAGGTCGTCGGCGCTGACATCCTTGGCCACCGGCTGGATCGCCGTGGTCTTGGTCGTGTCGACGTTGTTGTTCGTCGTGCAGCCGGTAATCAACAAGACGGCCGCCAACGCCGCCGCTGCCCTGGGAAGTCTCTGACGCATGCCCCTGCCCCATCGCCCGATTTGCCGGGTCGTTCTTCAGGAAAAACCATACAGAAGAGCGATTAAGCTTCGGTGCCGAAATGCAGCTAAATTTTGGTTGCCCGCAGAGGATGCGTTAACCACGGTTGCCCGGATGCAGGTCAGGCCGAGCCGGAAGCGACGGGCCCCGAGAACCGGTCTACGCCGGCCGTACTTCATAGAGCGGAGACACTCACGAGCGCTTCGGCCGCCGAAGGCCGGAAGCGCAGGCGGCCGGCACTTGCAGGCCGGCCTCACCTGAATCCTTAGTGCGCGGTCAGCTTCACGATGATCGGTATGATGGCGATCATCAGCACCACCGGCAGGATGCAGACCGTCACCGGGACCGACATCTTGGCCGGCAGGGCATGCGCCTTCTCCTCGGCCAGCGACATGCGCTTGTGCCGCATTTCGTCGGAAAAGACGCGCAGCGAGCCCGACAGGCTGGTGCCGAGTTCCTTGGATTGCTGCAGCAGCGTCGCGAAGGAGCGAACCTCGTCGAGGCTGAGGCGGTCGGCAAGCGCCTTCAGCGCGTCGTCGAGGCTGCGCCCGGCCCGCAACTCCAGCGACACCAGGATCAGGTTCTGGCTGAGCGACGGATAGGTCCTGGCAAGCTCCCTGGAGACCCGCTCGATGCCGGCCTCCATGCTCATGCCGGCATCGGAGCAGACGATCATCAAATCCATGAAATCGGGAAAGCCGTTGCGGTATTCACGCATCTTTTCCCGAACCTTCTGCGTCAGCACCAGGCCAGGCAGGAAATAGCCGCCTGCAGCCGACAGGATGATGAAGGTCCAGCGGCTGGTCATGGTCGACTCGGCGCTGGCCGCCCAGTGGTTGACCAGGAATGCGCCGAACGCCGCGCCGACCAGCGCGGCGAAACGGATCAGGAAGAACATGCCGACGGCGCGCGGCTCCATGTAGCCGGCCTGGATGAGCTTCAAGCGCAGCCGCGCGACATTTTCCGGATCGCTCTTGGCATAGAACTCCTGCGCCCGTTTCACCGCCTTCTCGCGCACGGCGTTGGTGCTCTTCTTGGGCGCGGGCTCCGCCTGCTCGGCCGGCTGCAAAATCTCCACCTTCAGCCGGCGCTTGACGTCGCCGCGATCACCCTTGGCGAGCACCAGCGGCCAGGCGACGGCGCCGCCGCCCAGCACAAGGAGCAGCACGGCGACCGGCATCGGCGAGGTCGGCGCGAGCGAAGCGAGGAAGCGGATGACGTCTTCCATCTCAGAACCTGAAATTCGACATCTTGAACATGATGGCGTTGCCGAGCAGCAGCCAGATCACGGAGCCGCTCAGCATGTACCAGGTCTTCGGCACGTCCCAGACATCCTGGTAAAACTGCGGCATCAGCACCATGATGGCGGTGAACAGAAGCACGGGAACCGCGGTCAGGATGTAAGCCGACATGCGCCCTTCCGTCGAAATGGCGCGCACCTTGCGGCGCAGCTTGCCGCGGTCGCGGATCGTCGCCGACAGGCCGTCGAGGATCTCGCGCAGATTGCCGCCCGAACTGCTCTGGATCGACACCGCCGTGACGAACAGCGGCAGGTCCTCATGCCCCACCCGGTCGAAAAGGTTGTTCAGCGCCGAGACCAGGTCGGAGCCATAGGTCACCTCGTCGGCGACGACGCCGAACTCGGTGCCGATCGGATCGGCCATTTCGCGCGACACCATGGCAATCGCCACCGGCACCGGATGGCCGGCCTTCAGGCCGCGCGTGATCAGCTCCAGCGCCTCGGGCAGTTGCATGCCGAACCGCTTGTGCCGGCGCTTGCGCAGGAAGCGCATGGCCATTACCGGCAGCACCGGCAACAGCAACACAAACAGGATGAGGCCGAACAGGAGCGGCAGGCCCTTCCAGATGCCGACAAGCGCCAGCGCCGCGGCCACGCCCGAGGTGATCGTCAGGAACTTCGGCAGCGGCGTGGTCATGCCGGACTGCGTGCGCAGGGCGCGGAAGCGGTCGAGGGAAAAAATGGAGCCGCCGCCGTCGATCCCGCGTTCCTTGCGCAGCTGGATCAGCACCTGCTCCTGGCTGATCTTGTTCTCTGCGAGCTTCATGCGGCGGTTGATGGCCGTGCGCTTGTCGCTGCGCCCGGCATAGAGCAAATAAAGGCCCTCGGCGATCATGATGCCGGTGAGCGCCGCCGCGGCGTAGACGACGTAGACCGGGCTGAATCCCTCGAACACCGGCCTAGTCCTGCGGCCGGCCGGGTTCGAAATACTTGCCCGGGAATTCGATGCCCATGTTGCGCAGGTCCTCGAGGAAGCGTGGCCGGATGCCGGTCGCTTCGAAGTGGCCGAGGATCTTTCCGTCCGCCTCCATGCCGGTGCGCACGAAGCGGAAGATCTCCTGCATCTGGATGACGTCGCCTTCCATGCCGGTCACTTCGGCGACGCTGGTCACCTTGCGCTTGCCGTCGGACAGGCGCGTCAGCTGGACGATGATGTCGATGGCGCTGGAGATCTGGCTGCGGATCGACTGCACGGTCATCGGCATGCCGGTCATGCCGAGCATCTGTTCCAGACGCGAGATGGCATCGCGCGGCGTGTTGGCATGGATGGTGGCCATCGAGCCTTCATGACCGGTGTTCATCGCCTGCAGCATGTCGAAGGCTTCCTCGCCGCGGCACTCGCCGAGGATCACGCGGTCGGGGCGCATGCGCAGCGCGTTCTTGACCAGGTCGCGCTGCTTCAATTCGCCGTGGCCCTCGATATTGGCCGGGCGCGTTTCCATGCGCGCGACATGCGGCTGCTGCAGTTGCAGCTCGGCCGCGTCCTCGATGGTGATCAAGCGCTCGTCTTCCGGAATGAAGGCCGACAAAGCATTGAGCATCGTCGTCTTGCCCGTGCCGGTGCCGCCAGAGATGATCGTGGTCTTGCGGGCATGCACCGCCGCCGCCAGCACCTCGGCCATGTTCTGGGTGATGGCGCCGAATTCGACCAGTTTGTGCAGGCCGAGCTTGTTCTTGGAGAATTTGCGGATCGACACCAGCGGCCCGTCGACGCCGACCGGGCGGATCGCCGCGTTGAAGCGCGAGCCGTCGAGCATGCGGGCGTCGACCATCGGCTGCGATTCATCGACGCGGCGGCCGACCGCCGCGACGATTTTATTAATGATTCGAAGGAGATGTGCCTCATCCTTGAACGGGATATTGACCTGCTGCAGCTTGCCGCGCTTTTCGACGAAGCAGTTCTGGTGGCCGTTGATCAGGATATCGTTGATCTCGGGGTCCTTGAGCAGCGGCTCCAGCGGGCCGAGGCCGACCATCTCGTCGACGATGTCGTCGACCAGGGCGTCGAGTTCGGCGTTGTTGATCGCCATCCGCTCATTGCGCGTCTTTTCCGAGACGAATTCATGCACCTGCCGGCGCATTTCATCCCGGGGCAGCCGCTCCAGCGCCACGAGGTTGATTTCCTCGAGCAGCATGCGATGGATACGCACACGCGCATCGAGCACCTTGTTGGCGCTCTTTGCAGGCGCGGCTTCAGGCTTCGGCGGCGCCGGCTTGCGGGTCGTCGGGATGATCACGGCATTGTGCGTGACCGCCGCGGATTCGGGCGCCCGCTGCGGACGAACGTCGCGGCTCTGCAGGTTGGAAAAGCGGCTGTTCATCCTGCCTTCCTCTTCAGCAAGCCCTTGCCCAGGCCGAACAGCGACTTCGACTTGGCCATCATCTGGACGGCCTCCTCCGGCAGGATGATCTTCTTCAGGTCGTTGACGACATTGGCGTTGGGGTCGATGGCGTGCAGCGGCACGCCGCGGTCGACCGCCTCGCGCACCAGCCGGTAATTGTTGGAGATGCCGCCAACGAAATGCTCGCCGAGTATCTCCTGGACGTCGGCCTGCTTGATGCCGCTGTCGAACATCTTCTGCTCGAAGCGGTTGACGATGACGTTGGGCTTCACTTCCTTGCCGGCGGTCTCATAGACGGCCTGGATGAGACGCTGTGTATGCCGCAGGCAGGGCACCGTCATCTCGGCGACGATATAGAGCTTGTTCGAGCCGAGCAGCACCGTCTCGGTCCAGGGGAACCATGTGCGCGGCATGTCGATGACGACATTGTCGAAATAGGCCGCCACGAGGTCGAGCATGCGCACCACGACATCGGTCTTGAACGAGCGCATGTCCGACGGGCGCGTGGGAGCGGCAAGCACGCACAGCCCGCTCGCATGCTTGGACAGCATCACGTCAAGCAATTGCCGGTCGAGGCGCTCCGGCTGGTTCTCGATTTCCGTGATGTCGAAGCGCGGTTCGAGATCGAGATATTCGGCGCAGGCGCCTTGCTGGAAATTGAGGTCGACGACGCATGTGGAGGCGCCGCGTGTCACCGAATGATGCAGTTGGAACGCCGTCTGCAAGGCGAGCGTGGTGGTGCCGACGCCGCCGGCGGCCGGCATGAACGTGTAGATGTGCGATTCGGTGTTCTCTTCCCGCCCCGGCCCTTGCAGCGCACGGATAACGGAACGCACGAGGTCGGCCGTGGTGATCGGCTTGACCAGGAAATCGGCGACCTTGAGCTGCACCAGGATACGCACCGCCGCCGCGTTGAATTCCTGGGTCACGACGATCACCGGAATGCTGCCTTCCAGCCGTCGCATGACGCGCTGCAGCGACTCGATTTCCTCGAGCTTGGCTGCATCCATGTCGACGATGACCGTGCCGAAGTCCGTCTCGAGGATCTCGCCGCGCAGCTCGTTGACACTCTTTTCCAGCGTCAAAAGCTCGATGACCTCGGAGGCCGCGAAAGCCGTCCGTGTGTCTTGCAAGAACGTCGTGTCCGTCGAAACGAGCAGGATCTTCTTGGTCTTGCTACCAGATGCCATCGTCGTCAGCCCATCAGTCCGATGTCGTTGATGATGTCGTCGGCGCCGACCCCGAGCCGGCCTTCGCACCGACGGCGGTGCTCTCGGAACCCGGACGCTGGGCCGGCACGAGAAGCCGGGTGTTCTGCACGCCGTACTTCCACGGATCGACCATCTGCATGGCGGTGTTGGACGCCTGTGCGTTGCCGACTCCGAGCGTCACCCCTTCGGTGCGGACATAGTCGTCGCTGGTGCAGCCGCCGGCGAAACCGGCCAGGAGCAGAGCGATGCAAACGGGGATGCGCATGGCCTTAGTCCTTTGGCAGATCGAGGAAGTGGCCGGACGTGGCGGCAGCTATCGAGCGGGCGGCGCTGCCGTCCGCCAGCGTCACCGGACGCTTCGACGCCGAGGCGTCCACTTCCTCGGTGTTGTTCAGGAAATAGTCGGCGGGACTTGCCGGCTGGGTGCCGTCGGTCGGCTCGACCATCTTCTTCGAGGGATCGACCGGCTTGACCAGGTAAG
This sequence comes from Mesorhizobium sp. B3-1-7, assembly GCF_006439385.1. Classification (NCBI taxonomy): domain Bacteria; kingdom Pseudomonadati; phylum Pseudomonadota; class Alphaproteobacteria; order Hyphomicrobiales; family Phyllobacteriaceae; genus Mesorhizobium; species Mesorhizobium sp. B3-1-7. Next base: position 22,359 of record NZ_VFTL01000051.1, on the reverse strand, counting down.
GCGTGACGATGATGACCAGGTCGGTCTCACGCCGCTGATAGGATTTCGACGAAAACAGCGGACCGAGCACCGGCAGCTTGCCGATCCCCGGCACCCGCGATGTCGTGATGTCGTTCTGCGACTGCAGGAGGCCGGCGATCATGAAGCTCTGGCCGTTCTTGAGGTCGACCGATGTCCTGGCGCGGCGCACGATGAAGGCCGGAATGGAAATGCCGCTGCTGACCTGGATGGAAGCGGACGGGTCGATCGAGGACACTTCCGGCGCGATGTCGAGGCTTACCAGCCCGTCCTTCAGCACCGTCGGCGTGAAATCCAGGCCGACGCCGTACTTCTTGTAGGTGACGCTGATCTTGCCATTGTCTTCGGAAACCGGGATCGGGAACTCGCCGCCGGCAAGGAAGCTCGCCGTCTGGCCCGAACGCGCAATCAGGTTCGGCTCCGCCAGCCGCCGCGCCAGGCCGCGTTCCTCCAGCGCCTTGATGGCGATGTCGATCGAAACGCCGTTCGACAGCAGGCTGCCGATGATCTCGCCTGTTCCGGCAGCCGTCAGGTTTCCCCCATCCGGGCTCAGCACGACTTTGCGGTTGCCGATGCCATAGGCGAAATTGGCGGCGTATTTGGCGCCGAGATCCTGACCGGCCTGGCGATTGATCTCGACGAAGCGGACGTTGAGCTGCACTTGCTGCGAGGACGAGATGTTGACCGAGTTGATGATTTCCTCGTTGCCGGAAAAGCGCGACGCGATCTTGCTGGCCTTGTCGGCGGCGACCGCATCGTCGGCCTCGCCCGACAGCACGACGCGGCCGTTCGCCGAACCGACCTTGATCTTGGCGTCGGGAACGCTGGCGCGGATGGTGCTGGCCAGTTGGTCTGTATCCAGCGTCACCTCGATGTCGATGGTGCCGACAAGCTGCTTGTTCTGGTCGAACAGGGCGATACCGGTGGTGCCCAGATTGTTGCCGAGCACGTAGAAGGACTTGTCGGTCAGCGGATTGACGTTGGCGATCTCCGGATCGCCGATGACGATCTGGTAGAAGGCGGCGCTTGTCATGATCGTCTTCGGCTTGCCCTTGGCCACCTTGATCGAGGCGTTCTTGTTCGCCGAGACATAGACGACGTCATTGCCAGCCCTTGCCGGCGCGGCGACGCCAAGCATTGCCGCCGCCAGCGCTATCGCGCCGAGAAGACGCCATCCCCCGGTCGTCCGAAATGCATCAAACCCGAACATCTTGCCCCGTCCCCGCCGGTCCCCACCGGCTATTGCTGCAGTTCCTGCGGCGGTTCCCGTGAAGGAACCTTGTATTCCTCGACCTTGTCACCACGCGTCACGATCACCGTCTTTAGTTTCGGCTCGCCCTGGTCCTTCGTCATCGCATTGACGAGCGAGGCGGCGCTCGCCTGCGCGTTTGCGGCAACCGAGCCGCCGAAGGACGAGATGGTCGTAAGCCCGCCATTGCTGGCGGTTGCGTCGGCGGCCGACCGCAGCGACAACGACAGCGTGCCGACGGTGCGGGCAAGCGCCACTTTCTGCGCCCCTTCGTTGGTGACTTCGAGGGTCACGGAATTGGCGATTTGCGGCTCGGTCTTGCGCTCGTCGGCGCCCTGTCCGACCGAAAGCACCTTGGCATCGGAGACGACGATCTCGGACGTGACGGTCGACCCGGCGGCGCCCTGCGCATTCTTGGACACTTCCTGGATATCGCCAGCGTCGCGCGTCAGCACGACGTCCACGCGGTCTCCCGGCGTGATGAAGCCGCCGACCCCGGCGATCTCATCGGTGCGGATGGTGACGGCCCGCATTCCCGGCGACAGCATGTTGGAAAGGGTGGCGCGGCCATTCGGCCCCGACAGCTTGGTAAGCAGCACCGGTTCGTTGACCTCGATCGGCGACAGCACGACCCGGCTGCCGTCCGCGAGCAGCTTGTCGATCGTCGGGAAAGCACCTTGCGGCAGGGAATCCTGCGGCCACGGAATCTCGGCGAGCTGCGGCCGTCCGAGCTCCATGCCGTAGCGCAGCGGCGCGCTTGCGACCACGATGGTCTTGAACTCGACCTTGGGCTGCTGCGGCGCCATGACGGAGACGACCTTGACCTCGGGCTGAGCCTTCGCCTGGCTCTTGACCCAGAAATCCGCCGCAAAGATCGAAATCGCGCCGAACACGGCGGCGATGCCGATCATGGTAATGGCCCTGCCCCTCACAACGAAACCCCTGACGCCCGTGGTCTTTTGTTGGTTGGGCCTCACGCTAGGCGTTAATGTTAAAGAATCGGGAATACCGGGGCACGCCGACCGCCCTATTTCGGCCGGCTTGGTTATCGAATGGTTTTAGAATAAGAGACAGTTTGATCCCTGAACGGAACAGGAACTCGTTCGCCCGCGAAAAGCGTGGCAGTATCGAGACGTGATTCGCTTTACCGGACGCTAGGCCCAGCATGGACGACAGCAACGACCTCTTCGGCAAGATGGAAAAGCCGGCACAGCCGGTGCGCGCGCCGTCGCGCCCGGCCGATCCGCTCGTGCAGGCCGCGAAGCGTTCGGCCCCCGCCCGCGACGGCAGCGAGGGCTACAGCGCCGCCGACATCGAGGTGCTGGAAGGGCTGGAACCGGTGCGCCGCCGTCCGGGCATGTATATCGGCGGCACCGACGACAAGGCGATGCATCACCTGTTCGCCGAGGTCATCGACAATTCGATGGACGAAGCTGTGGCCGGTCACGCCACCTTCATCGACGTCGAGCTTTCCGCCGACGGCTTCCTGACCGTCACCGACAACGGCCGCGGCATCCCGGTCGATCCGCATCCGAAATTCAAGAAGCCGGCGCTCGAAGTCATCATGACCACGCTGCATTCGGGCGGCAAGTTCGACTCCAAGGTCTACGAGACCTCCGGCGGCCTGCATGGCGTCGGCGTTTCGGTCGTCAACGCGTTGTCCGACCATCTCGAGGTCGAGGTCGCACGCGGACGTCAGCTCTACCGCCAGCGTTTTTCGCGCGGCGTCCCGGTCAGCGGTCTTGAGCATCTCGGCGAGGTCCACAACCGCCGCGGCACGAAAACCCGCTTCCATCCCGACGAGCAGATTTTCGGCAAGGGCGCCGCCTTCGAACCGGCGCGGCTTTACCGCATGACGCGCTCGAAGGCCTATCTGTTCGGCGGCGTCGAGATCCGCTGGACCTGCGATCCGTCGCTGATCAAGGAAAAGGACCAGACGCCGGCCAAGGCGGAGTTCCATTTCCCCGGCGGCCTGAAGGACTATCTCAAGGCGACGCTCGGCGACGAATTCCAGGTCACGCGCGAGGTCTTCGCCGGCAAGAGCGACAAGCAGGGCGGCCACGCTTCGCTCGAATGGGCGGTCACCTGGTTCGGCGGCGACGGTTTCCTCAACTCCTATTGCAACACCATTCCGACCCCCGAAGGCGGCACGCATGAGGCCGGATTCCGCAACGTGCTGACGCGCGGACTGCGCGCTTACGCCGACCTCATCGGCAACAAGCGCGCCTCGATCATCACCACCGACGACGTGATGATCTCGGCCGCCGGCATGCTGTCGGTGTTCATCCGCGAGCCTGAATTCGTCGGCCAGACCAAGGACAGGCTGGCGACGATCGAGGCGATGCGCATCGTCGAGAACGCCCTTCGCGACCCGTTCGACCACTGGCTGGCAGACAATCCACAAGAAGCCTCGAAGCTTCTGGAGTGGGTCATCGCGCGCGCCGACGAACGCGTGCGGCGCCGCCAGGAAAAGGAAGTCTCGCGCAAGAGCGCGGTGCGCAAGCTGCGCCTTCCGGGCAAGCTCGCCGACTGCACGCAGAACGCCGCCGCCGGCGCCGAGATCTTCATCGTCGAGGGCGACTCGGCCGGCGGCTCGGCCAAGCAGGCGCGCGACCGCGCCAGCCAGGCGGTGCTGCCGCTGCGCGGCAAGATCCTCAACGTCGCCTCCGCCGGCAACGACAAGCTTGCTGCCAACCAGCAGATTTCCGACCTGATCCAGGCGCTCGGCTGCGGCACGCGCTCGAAATACCGCGACGAGGATCTGCGCTACGACCGCGTGATCATCATGACCGACGCCGACGTCGACGGCGCGCACATCGCTTCGCTGTTGATCACCTTCTTCTATCAGGAGATGCCGAACCTAATCCGCGGCGGCCATCTCTATATGGCCGTGCCGCCGCTCTATTCGATCCGGCAGGGCGGCAAGGTCGGCTACGCTCGCGACGACGCGCACAAGGACGAACTGCTGCGCACCGAATTCACCGGCCGCGGCAAGGTCGAGATCGGCCGCTTCAAGGGCCTCGGCGAGATGATGGCCGCGCAGCTCAAGGAGACCACGATGGATCCGAGGAAGCGCACGCTTCTAAGGGTCGACGTGATCGACGCCGAGCAGGCCACCAAGGATGCCGTCGACGCGCTGATGGGCACCAAGCCCGAGGCGCGTTTCCGCTTCATCCAGGAGCGCGCCGAATTCGCAGAGGCGGACGTGCTGGATATCTGATCGCCTGCCGGTCCATAACAGTCTCCGGCACGGAGAACCGATGTGACCTGGACGCGGTTGAAAGAGCTTGTCGAGACGCCCTTAAGCGGTTTGACGCAGCCGACCCGTTCGGATTGGATTTTTGCCCTGCGCACGGTTTCGGCCGGACTGATCGCGCTGCTTGTCGCCTACGCGCTGAAGCTCGACCATCCGCAATGGGCGATGATGACGGTGTTCATCGTCGCGCAGCCGGTCGCCGGCATGGTGCTGGCAAAGGGCTTCTACCGGCTGCTCGGCACGCTGGCCGGCGGCCTGGCGGCCGTCGGCATCACATCGCTGTTCGGCGCCAATTCCTGGCTGTTGGTGAGCGTGCTGGCGCTCTGGATCGGCGTCTGCACGCTGGTCTCGTCGCTATTGCGCAACCCGGAAGCCTATGGCGCCGCGCTTGCCGGCTATACCGCGATGATCATCAGCCTGCCGGCCCTCGGACAGCCGCATATTGTCGTCGACCTCGCCGTCGCCCGTTGCGCGGAGATCGCGCTCGGCATCGTCTGCGCCGGCGTCACCAGCCGGCTGATCCTGCCGAAACTCGCGGCCGACGCCATCATTTCCAGGTTGAAGCGCAGCATCCTCGACCTCGCCGAATATGCCGGCGGCGCCTTTTCCAACGGCGATCCGGCAAGCCTCGCCGCACTCCAACGCAAGCTGATCACCGATGCCCAGACGCTTGCCGAGATGCGCACCTATGCGCGCCTGGAAGCGCCGAGCTTCGCCACCCGCGCCCACCCGGTGCGGCGCACGATCGGTCAGCTTCTGTGGGCGCTTTCGGCGGCGCGCGCACTGCACAGCCACCGCAGGCCGAAGAACGCGGCGCTCATTCCCATGCGCAGCGAATTGAAGGCCTTCGTCGGCGAACTCGCGGCGACACCCGGCGCGCTCGACGACACCGGCCCCTGGGTGGCGCGGCTCGATGCGATCGCAAGCAAGGCCAGGGAGATGCCCGACCTGCCCAACGATGACGGCTCCAACGATACCGCCGAAGACAAGGTCGGCACCATCACCCGCCTGACCATTGCCGGCGATTTCGCCGAGGCGCTGAAGCAGGTGATGCGCGGCCTTGACGCGCTTCGCTCGCCCGTCTCGCGGAAGTCGAGCGAGCGAGCCCAGCCGGCGCTGGTCGTCCACCGCGACTACCAGGCCGCGTGGCGCAACGCCGTGCGCGCCGCGCTCGCGACGTTGCTCGTGGCGATCTTCTGGCTGACGACCAAATGGTCGGAAGCCGCCGGCACCGTCATCCTCGTCGCCGTCGTCTCCAGCCTGTTCGCGGCGCGCCCGGATCCGGTGCAGTCCGCCTGGGGTTTCTTCACCGGAACGCTGATCGCACTGCCTTTTGCCTTTCTGGTCGGCCAGGTCGCGCTGCCGGCGCTGCCGGGCTTCGGCTGGTTCACGCTCTTCGTGGTGCCGATCCTGGTGCCCGCGGCGCTCGGCATGGCAAATCCCCGCCATGTCGGCGTCGCCACCGCCTTCGCCATCAACTTCCTCGCCTTCCTCAGCCCGCATCAGCAGATGATCTACGATCCCGGGCCGTTCTTCGCCGGCTCGGCGTCGATCCTGGTCGGCATCCTGATTGCCATCGGCGTCTTCATCGTCGTGCTGCCCGCCGACCCCTGGGTCACCGTGGAGCGCATCTCGCAGGCGATGCGCGAGGATCTGGCGCGGCTTTGCCTGCATGAGCGCATACCCCGGCGCTCGGCCTTCGAAAGCCTCGCCTATGACCGGATCAACCAGTTGATGCCGCAGGTGCAGCAGACGGGCCGCAAGGGCGATCCCATTCTTGGCGGAAGCATTTCGGCCGTCACCGTCGGGCTGGAAGTGCTGCGGCTGCGCCACGCGCAACTGAACTCCGCCGTCCCGCACGAAACGGTCGAGTCCATCGGCAATTTCCTGCGCGGCCTGGCGCGCGAATTGCTGTTTAGACGGCCGGGCGAGCCGCAGACCGCGACCGTCGCGGTGGCGAGGCAATATGCGGCCAGCATCGCCCAACGCAGCGATCGGCTCGAAATGCTGCAGATCGCCGCCTCGCTGCGCATCATCGCCGCGGCGATGGAAGATTATCCGGATTTCTTTGCGAAGGGTCGCGCCTGAACAATTCGGAGCGTGCCCCGTTTCAGGTCAGACCGGTTCGGGAATGGTTCTTGTTAGGCTGGTCGAGACATCCTAGGTTGGACACATGGCGCTCAAACGGATGGACAACATAGGAATCGTCGTCGAGGACCTGGACGAGACGATTGAATTCTTCCGCGAGCTCGGTCTTGAACTCGAGGGACGGGCCATTATCGAGGGAGAATGGGCCGGACGTGTCACCGGACTCGGCGATCAGCACGTCGAGATTGCGATGATGCGCACGCCGGACGGTCATAGCCGGCTCGAGCTGTCCCGCTTCATCACACCGCCTGTCGTCGCGGATCACCGCAACGCTCCGGTGAACGCCCTGGGCTATCTCCGCGTCATGTTCGCCGTGGACGACGTCGACGAGACGCTTGAGAGACTCCGCAAGCGCGGCGCCGAGCTCGTCGGCGAAGTGGTCCAGTATAAGGACGCGTATCGGCTTTGCTACATTCGCGGGCCTGAAGGGCTTCTCATCGGCCTCGCCCAGGAACTCGGCTGAGACGTGAATATGCCCTAGGCCGCGGCGATGGCCAGCGCGTGCCCGCGCGCGTTTTCCCGCAAGGCATCGAGGTGGATAGACTTCACCAGCCCGGCAAGATCGCCCTCGGCGGGTTGGCCGCCGAGTTCCTTCAACATCAGCCAGCTCACTTCCTGTACGCCGGCGACACGCCGGCCGTTGGCGACCTCGCGCCAGATCTTAAGCGCACGCAGGATGATGGCATGCGTGGCCGGCGCAAGTCCGGCGCTGCGGAACAGCGCCTGCAGGGCCACGTCGTGCCCGCCGGCTAGAAGTGCCGTCACCCGCTGCTCGGACTGTTGGGCCAAAGCCACCAGCGTCGAGCCGAAGAAGTCCACCTTGCCATGCGCGATGGTGCGGATGATGAAGCTTGCCGTAAGGTCGCCGCGCAGCCTCAGATGCTCGATCAGCGCGGCATGTTCTTCCAGGCGCGTTCCCTCGATCAGCGTCACCGAGGCCTTCACGCAGGCGTCGCGCATCACGCGATCGGCGCGCGCCGCGCCCATCATCGCCAGCACCAGGGGTGAACCTTTCAGGGTCTCGCCGAGCTTGACCAGCAGCATGTGCCGGCAATCGGCGGGCAGGCGTTGATCGGCAATCAGCGCCTCGCGCACCAGCGGCAGGTGGCCGTGCCGCTCGGCCATGCGGCGGAAGCTCAGCGAAGCAATCTCGGCGCCGCTGTTGCCGACCAGCGCGGCGCAGGCCTCCGGTTCGCCGATCTCGGCGATCGCCGCCGCCAGCGACATCGAGACGACCGGACGGTTGGCGATCAGCTTCTGCGTCGCCTTCTGGCCGCAGGCGACGCGGTCGATCAGATCGGCATCGGTAAGCAGCGGCGAACGCGCCAGAACCAGCGCCGCGACTTCCGGCTGGTCGGCGGCCAACGCGCTGATCACCTGCGGCGGCGCGTGATGGCTCATCGACAGCGCCTCGGCGAGCGCCTGGCGCACCTTGGAGGAAGCGTCGTCCAGAAGCAGCGTGAGCGCCGCCTCGGCGGCGCAGCGATCCTCGAACGGCAGATCGGAATTGATATAGGCACGCGCCAGCGCGCTCGCGGCGGCGGCACGCTCGGAAACCCTTGCCGTATCAATCCATTTTAGAAAGTGCGAAACAACCATGCCGACCAGCTACGCCCTCGCCGGGATGTTCCCGGCCCCGTTGTCAACGGTAGGCTGGAAATGGTTTACGAACGGTTCACCATGTTTCTTAACCGGCTTGATGGAGGCGAGGCCAACGCCTATCAAGCAGGTGCATTGGAGGAGATCGAACCATGGCCGGGCTTTATCTGGAAGAGTTTGTCGTCGGCCACGTTTTCCATCACACGCTGCGCAAGACAGTGACCGAGAGCGACAACATGCTGTTTTCGGTGATGACGCTGAACCCGCAGCCCCTGCACATCGACTTCGACTTCGCCGCAAAGACCGAATGGGGCAAGCCGCTGGTGAATTCGCTGTTCACGCTCGGCCTGATGATCGGCATCTCGGTGAACGACATCACGGTCGGCACCACTGTCGCCAATCTCGGCATGAAGGAGACCGTGTTCCCGCATCCCGTCTTTCACGGCGACACCATCCGGGTCGAGACGACGGTCGTCTCCGTGCGCGAGTCCAAGTCGAAACCCGACCGCGGCATCGTCGAGTTCGAGCATCGCGCCTACAATCAAAATGCCGTTCTCGTCGCCAAATGCACAAGGCAGGCGATGATGTTGAAGAAGGCGGCCTGATGCGCTCGCTGCTTTTCGTACCCGGCGACTCCGAGCGGAAGTTGGAAAAAGGTTTTGAAGCCGGTGCCGACGTGGTCATCGTCGATCTTGAGGATTCCGTCGCCGCCGCGAACAAGGGGGCGGCACGCACGACCGCGGCCGGGTTCATTTCGAGCCAAAGACACCGGACGGGTTCCGCTATCTATGTGCGGGTCAACGACCTGTCGACCGGCCTCACCGACGCCGATCTCGCGGTACTCGTCGCCGCGAAGCCCGACGGCATCATGCTGCCCAAGTCGAACAGCGGGCGGGACGTCCAGCAGCTGGCGGCGAAGCTCCGCGTGCATGAGGCCGAAAACGGGCTGCCGGACGGTGCCATAAGAATCCTGCCGATCATCACCGAGACCGCGGCGGGCGTGCTGGCGGCGGCAAGCTATGCCGGAACGAGCGCGCGGCTCGCCGGCCTGACCTGGGGCGCCGAGGACTTGTCGGCCGCGATCGGCGCGCGCTCGACCCGCGACGAGGGCGGCCGCTACACCGACCTGTTTCGCCTGGCGCGCACCATGACCATTCTGGCGGCCGGCGCGGCCGAAGTCGCCGCTGTCGACACCGTCTTTCCGGATTTCCGCGACATGGCCGCCTTCGAGAAGGAATGCCGCGAGGCCGAGCGCGACGGCTTCACCGGCAAGATGGCGATCCATCCGGCGCAGGTGCCGGTCATCAACGCCGCCTTCACGCCATCCGCCGAAGCGGTCGGGCGGTCGCAGGCGATCGTCGACGCCTTCGCGGCGGCGGGAAACCCGGGCGTCGTCGGCATCGACGGCAAGATGTACGACCGGCCGCATCTGCGGCTGGCCGAACGGCTGCTGGCTCGCGCTAGAGCAATTCCAGGAAAAGTGTGAGCGGTTTTCTGTCCGGAATTGCGTAAAAACAAGGAGATAGAGCATTTCACCGTTTCACGGAAACGGTGAAATGCTCCAGGGCGGCAGACAGCTTCGCCTGACCGCTACCAGACCATCGGGATCAGTTTGTAGCGAACGCGCGCGGCGTAATCGTCATAGCCCCGCAGGCCGGTCCGCAAGGTCTTTTCCTCGATGAAGGTGCGGATGGCGAGCAGGACGATGAAGGCGGGGACCGATGCCAACCCCCACCAGGAACCAAGCAGCAGCGCCGTGCCGGCGAAATAGAGTATGGCGCCGGCATACATGGGGTGGCGGACATAGCCGTATGGACCGGTGGTGATCACCTTCTGCCCGCGCTCGTCCTGGATCTTCACGACAGGCGCCGCAAAGCTGTTTTCCAGCATCGTGAGATAGCAGATCCAGATGCCGACGAACAGGACCAGCACGCCGACCACCTGCACCCATACGGGAGTTGCCGACCAGCGGAAGCGGAAGTCGAGCCCCATCAGGACCAGCCAGGCGAAAATGCCGATAAGCAATATGCTCAGCACGATCTTGTCGGCCGCGGTCTGGGTCTTCTGGATCGGCGGGCGGAGGCGCTCGTTCATCAGGCCTGGATCGCGCCGGGCGAGCGCCACGCCCATGGTCAGGCTCAGTCCGACCATCACGACTATGTACACCCAGGCTCCGGTCCAGTGCAGCGTGCCGGCCGACACGAACATCAGCGCGCCCATGATGCCGAACCATACGAATGTCTGGAAAACCAATCTCGAGACCATGACCAACCTTCCGTGACGTCCCCCGCCACTATTGGTCGCCCGCCGAGCCGTTCTGCGAAAATCCCAAAAGATCCTAACCGGCCCAGGGACCGGCGTAATCGGCATAAAGCTTCGCCGGATCGGGCCGTGGCCGCTCCGGCGCAGGCCCCTGATACGACCCGATATGGACGAAGCCAATGACGCGCTCCTGCGGCGACAGTCCGAGGATCGCCCTGCCCTCGGCTACATCGGAATACCAGTTGCTGATCATGTTGGTGCCATAGCCCAGCGCGTTGGCCGCGATCATCAGGTTCATGGCCGCCATGCCGCCCGACAGGAACATCTCCCATTGGGGGATCTTCGGGTTCTCCTTCGGCACCGACACGACGCCGATCACCAGAGGCGCGCGCGAGAAGCGCGCCAGTTCCTGGTTGCGCCGGCCTTCCGGCAATGGCCCCTCGCGCTGCTCGGCAAGCGCCGCCAGCTTCCTGCCGATCTCGACCCGCGCCTCGCCGCGATAGAGGATGAAACGCCAGGGCTCGAGCCTGCCATGGTCGGGCACGCGCGAGGCCGCCGCGATCATCGTCGCGATCTCGGCATCGCTCGGCGCCGGCTCCTTGAGGTCGGGGATCGGCGCGGAATTGCGGGTGAGCAGGAAGTCGATGATCGGCGACGCCATGGGCGCAAGTCTCCTAAGCATTCAATAGCATTCAATTTTGAGCTGAAGCACGCCATCGGGAGGTCGGGCGGCTCGGGCGGTGGCGTTTTGCGCCGGATAAGAAGCTGCCGCGCCGGGCGACGCGCTTCTAGAGCATGATGCCGAAAAGTGTGAAGCGGTTTTCGGACGACATCATGCTCTACTTCTTTGACTTAGAGCCGGATTCAGATTTCAGGTCAATTCGACCTGAAATCATCCGGCTCTAGGCCTTGAAATTGCCACCGCCTTGGGCTTCAACGCAAGCATGTTTGAGGGGTATCTGCGCCTTTTCGTGATCGCACTGGTCGCTGCGTTGTTCGCGGTGCCGGTTTCCTTCGCGCTCGCCCAGAACGCCAATGATGTCGGCGACATCAAACTTCCAGGCATTTCGAGCTATGCGACGCCAAAGACCGGGGCGCCGCTGGCGCTCGGCAATGGCGGCGCCATCACCCTGTCGGCGCAGTTGACCGACAAGGGCGCCGACATCACTCGCGGCATCGTCTGGCGGGTCTTCAAGCCGGAACCCGCCAGCGACGGCAAGCTGCCGATGGTGGCGTCCGCGCATGGCGGCACGGCCGTGTTCCAGCTCGACCCGGGGAGCTATCTCGTCCATGCCTCCTACGGACGCGCCGGCGCCACCAAGCGCATTACCGTCGGCAAGGAGGCCCGGCGCGAAAGCCTTGTGCTCGATGCCGGCGGCCTGAAGCTCGACGCGGTGACATCGGGCGGCGCGCCCATCCCGTCGAAGAAACTGCGCTTTTCGATCTATGAAGGCGCGGCCGCGGCCAACGGCGACCGGGCGCTGATCGCCCCCGACGTCGCGCCGAACACCGTGGTGCGGCTGAATGCCGGCACCTACCATGTCGTCTCCACCTATGGCGCGGTCAACGCCGTGATCCGCTCCGATATCCGCGTCGAGGCCGGCAAGCTGACGGAGGCGACCGTCGAGCACCGCGCCGCCGAGATGACGATGAAGCTGGTGCGTGAGCCCGGCGGCGAAGCCATCGCCGACACGTCCTGGTCGCTGCTCAACGAAAGCGGCGATCCGATCAAGGAAGCGGTCGGCGCCTTCGCCTCGATGGTGCTGGCCGAAGGCCAGTACACCATCATCGCCAAGAACCGCGACCGCATCTACCAGAAGGACTTCACGGTCGTTGCCGGCCAGAATCAGGAAATCGAGGTGGTGGCCAATGAGCAGTCCGCTATCGATCCGGAGGAAGGCGCGGACTGACCGGGTCCGGCTCTCAGTTGAAGTGGTAGTTCAGGCCGATGCGAACGGTCTGCTCGTGGAACTTGGCCGACACTTTGAAATCCACCGGAGCAGTCGCGGGAGCTGTAAAAGACCGACGCCTGAGATCAACATAGAGGTACTCGGCTTTGACGCTCCAGTTGGGCGCCAGCATCGTCTCGACGCCCGCTCCCAACGCCCAGCCCAACCGGGTGCTGTCGGACGAACTGTTTACGCAAATATCAACTTCGGAGCAGGGATTCTGCGCGGGTATGGAAGGCAAATTGACCGTGCTGAAGCCAATATTGGTCTTGCCGTAGGCCAAACCGCCAGTCGCGTAGACCAGCCATTGCGGATCGACGAGATAGCCGGCGCGGGCGCGCACGGTGCCATACCAGTCAACTTTCTTGCTGACGGTCGTATCTGTCTGGTCAAAAGACTGGGGGCTCCTTAGTTGCGTCTCCGAGCCCTTTATCCCCGACGCCTGAATATCCGCCTCGATGCCGACGACCCAGTTGGAAGGCAACTGCCAGTTATAGCCAACCTGGCCCCCACCAACGACGCCGCGCGCGGAGGGTGACATCGACGTTGGAAACGCACCGGCCTCGTTAAGAGCGTCTACAATCGCCTGAATGTCTTCAATAGGAAAATCAGGCGGTGCGTGTTCAGGCCCTGGTTTCAACAATAAACCCAAGTCGCCCGAATCCCAGCCATAGCCGATATTGGCGCCGATATAGGCGCCACTCCAAGAGGGGGCCGCATCGCCGGCCATTGCGGAGTTGATGCCAACTCCTGCGGCACCCAGGGCCAATCCCGTCAATACAATAGTGTTGGCGATATTCATCGGCTCAGCTCCCACCCAGCCTTTGATAGCAAATCGCGCAACTTGTGACTGCGGCTATTGAGCCACAGTATGAATATCTATAAATTACTAAAGCAACAGCTAAAATAAGGCTATCAAGGGTGACTATGTCGCCAAGACGAAGCTTGTCCGTCAGGCGGCCTTGCGCATCCGCTTCGGCAGGAACGGTACACGTCCGCGTTGCGCAACCGGGATCGCCAGGTCGAAGACCGCGCGGTAGAGACGATCGAGCAGCGCCTTGCGCTCGCGCAGCGGTTCGAGGTCGTTCCATCTCAGCACGTCGCCTACCCGCACCTCGATTGTCCTGCCTGACAGGCGGGCGAATTCGCGGATGAGCAGGGAAAGACGCAGCGTCAACGATGCCTTGCCGATGAACTTGGCCACGCGGTTGTCGCGCTCGGCCATGTTCATCGGACCGCTGACGAGGTGGAACAGACGCCCGTTCTGGCCGGAAAAGTGCATCGGGATGACCGAGGCTTTGGCTTCCTGAACCAGCTTGGCCGGAAACATCTTCCATGGCAGGTCGATGGCGCGGCCGAAGACCTTGGGCGCCGTGGCGACACCGCCAGCGGGGAAGATCACGATGGTGACACCTTCCTTCAACAGCCTCACGGCCTCATGGCGCACCGCCATATTGTTCTTCAGCGCTTCCTTTGTCTCGGAAAAATCGATCGGCAGCGAATAGGGCTCCATCTCGCGGATCCTGAGCAGGTCCTTATGGATCATGACCCGGAACGGGCGGCCCAACTGCTCGACAAGCGAAAGCACGGCAATGCCGTCGCCGATGCCGAAGGGGTGGTTGGCGACGATGACCAGCGGCGTATCGGGCAGCGCCGCCGGCGGCCATTGCACGGCGTTGCGGACCTTGACGTCGATCAGCTCCAGCATGCGGGTGAACACGCGGTCGCCGGTGGGAACCACCTGGCGGCGCCAGAAGTCGTAGAGCACGGCAAAGCGGTCGCGACCCGATAGGCCCTCGACGGAATGGATGAACCAGCGCGTCAGCACCGGTTGATGCGGGTTGGCGTAGGAGAGCTCGGGAAAACGTCTTTCCCGCAGTTTCAACTTGAGCATGGCGGCTCGTTACAAGGCTGGCGTGACAGGCATATGAAAATGGCGGTGGAGACGCCACCGCCATTCTAGGAAGTGCTGGTAGATCAGGCTGCGCGACGCTTGCGGTCGGGCGAGACCGCCTCGTTGGAAAGCTGCTTCACCGCTTCGTCGAGCTTCAGCGATTCCTGGTCGCGGGAGCCCAGCCGGCGGACATTGACGGTTTCCTCTTCCGCCTCGCGCTTGCCGCAGACGAGGATGACCGGGACCTTGGCCAGGGAATGCTCGCGCACCTTGTAGTTGATCTTCTCGTTGCGCAGGTCGGCTTCGGCCAACAGCCCCGCCGCCTTCAGCCGTTCGACGACCTTGATGGCGTATTGGTCCGCATCCGAGGTGATTGTCGCCACCACCACCTGCAGCGGCGCGAACCACAGCGGGAAATGGCCGGAATAGTTCTCGATCAGGATGCCGAGGAACCGCTCCATCGAGCCGCAGACCGCGCGATGCACCATCACCGGCTGCTTCTTCTCCGAGTCCGAGCCGATATAGAAGGCGCCGAAGCGCTCCGGCAGGTTGAAGTCGACCTGCGTGGTGCCGCATTGCCATTCGCGGCCGATGGCGTCCTTCAGCACATATTCGAACTTCGGACCGTAGAACGCGCCCTCGCCCGGATTGATTGAGGTCTTGATGCGGTTGCCGGAGCGCGCGCGGATCGTCTCCAGCACGTTGCTCATGATCGCCTCGGCATGATCCCAGGCCTCGTCGGTGCCGACGCGCTTGTCCGGCCGGGTCGACAGCTTCACGCTGACCTCGTCGAAGCCGAAATCGGCATAGGTCGACAGGATCAGGTCGTTGATGCGCAGGCATTCGGCCGCGAGCTGCTCCTCGGTGCAGAAGATATGCGCGTCGTCCTGCGTGAAGCCGCGTACGCGCATCAGCCCGTGCAGCGCGCCCGACGGCTCGTAGCGATGCACATTGCCGAACTCCGCAAGCTTGACGGGCAGTTCGCGGTAGGACTTCAACCCGTGCTTGAAGATCTGCACGTGACCGGGACAGTTCATCGGCTTCAGCGCGAAGACGCGGTCGTCGTCGGTGTCGTCGCCGGCGACAGTCACCTTGAACATCGCATCGCGATACCAGCCCCAGTGGCCCGACGTCTCCCACAGGCTCTTGTCCAGCACCTGCGGCGCGTTGACCTCCTGATAGCCGTGCTCGTCGAGGCGGCGGCGCATGTAGTTGATCAGGTTCTGCACCATCTTCCAGCCCTTGGCGTGCCAGAAGACGACGCCCGGCCCCTCTTCCTGGAAATGGAACAGGTCCATCTCGCGGCCGAGCTTGCGATGATCGCGCTTCTCCGCCTCTTCCAGCAGCGTCTGGTAGGCCTCGAGCTGCGCCTGGTCGGCAAAGGCTGTGCCGTAGATGCGCGTCAGCATCGGATTGTTCGAGTCACCGCGCCAATAGGCGCCCGCCACCTTCATCAGCTTGAAGGCATTGCCGATCTGCCCGGTCGAGGCCATGTGCGGACCGCGGCACAAGTCGAACCAGTCGCCCTGGGCGTAGATCTTGAGGTCCTGGTCTTCCGGAATGGCGTCGATCAGCTCGAGCTTGTAGCGCTCGCCCTTCTCGGCGAAGACCTTCTTCGCCTTCTCGCGCGACCACACTTCCTTGGTGAACGGTTTGTTGCGCGCGATGATCTCGCGCATCTTCTTCTCGATCACCGGGAAATCGTCCGGCGTGAACGGCTCGTTGCGCGCGAAGTCGTAATAGAACCCGTTCTCGATCACCGGCCCGATTGTTACCTGCGTTCCCGGCCACAGCTCCTGCACGGCCTCTGCCAGCACATGCGCGGCGTCGTGGCGGATGAGTTCCAGCGCGCGCGGATCCTCGCGGGTGATGATCTCGACCTTGCCGGACGTGCCAAGCGGATCGGAAAGATCGCGAACGGTGCCGTCGAGACTGTAGGCGACAGCCTTCTTGGCCAGCGACTTGGAGATCGATTCGGCAAGACCCGCGCCGGTCAGCGCCGCGTCGTACTCGCGGATGGAACCATCGGGAAATGTCAGGGAAACGGAATTCGGCATCAGGGTTCTCCTATCCAGTCCCGCAAACGAGCGCGGGTGGTAAAATGCATGCCGCAGGATGCGTTGCGGCATGCAGAGGGTTAGCCGGAGGCGTCCGGCAGCGGCAGTCTTTTATGAGGAGTTTCCGCCGCCGTAAAGCCGCAAGCCGTTCTATTTGATAAGGCCGGGCAAATCCTTCAGGAACGCCGCCCGCGTCGCGAGGCCTTTCGGCTTATCGGTCCGTTTGGCATCGACGACCAGCCGGGCAAAGACGATGCGGCGGCCATTCTTCTCCGCCCAGCCGACGAACCAGCCGAGCGAGCGCTTGCCGTCCTGGCCGAGCCTTGTGCTGCCGGTCTTGCCTTGCACGGTCCAATTCCCTGCCGCGAAGATCGGCAGGATCGCCTTGGTCATCTCATGCGCCTTCGCCGACACCGGCATCTTGCCTGCGAGCAGCTGGCGCAGGAACGCCGTCTGCTCGACCGGCGATATCTCGAGCGAGGAATTTATCCAGGATTGCGTCAGCCCGTTGTCCTTGCCCGCATCGCCCGAGACGTCCTCGTTGCCATAACCGAATTTCGACAGATAGAAGGCGAACTTCTCGGCGCCGAGACGCCGCGTGATCTCGCGCGAGTACCAGACGATGGAGTCGCGCTCCCAGATCGTCGGGTCGACGGTCTTTTGGTCACGCTTCGCCGCCTTGAATTCCGGCTTGTAATCCCAGCTCGGCGTGTGCTGATCGCTCAGAATGCCGGAATCGTAGCCGATCAGCGCGAGCGGCACCTTGAACGTCGAGGCCGGACTGACGCGGTGGTCGCAGACGCCGTCCTGGTAAAGCGTTTCGCCGCTCCGTGAATCCTGGATCAGCGTGCAGCGGATATCGTCGAGCGGCGCCGATTGCGCCCGCACCGGCAAGCCCAGCATCCAGGCCAGAAGGAAGAGGACGATGGCGAAAATGAAAGGATAGCGGTCCATCTGGCGCATGGCGAAGTCACTCCGGAATGAGATTGCGGGAGCGGCTTAGCGAGGCGACTTGTCTCGATTTTGTCTCAAATTCGCAGTGTTCGTGCAGCTTCGCGTTAACCCTACCGGGCGGTAAACAAAGCTTAGACGATGACAGGCCTGCGAACTGTCTTGCCCGGCTGCGGGTCGGCCTTCAAAGCGCCATTTGGCTCAGCGGCAGGGCCGGCCGGATTTTCATTCACGGCTTTCGGCATATCGCGTGGCTGCGGCATCAGCCCGAGGAATTCAGGCCGCAGCCCATCACCCCGCTTGGCGGCATGGGCGTGAATGGCCAGGAACAGCGACATCATGGGGAAACCTCGCATCTTGGAGGGCTCCAGTGTCGCTTCGGCCAGCGGGTGCCGCCACCCGTTTCGGGACAAGCCTCAGCTATTGGCTTCGCCGCGTTTCTTACCGATCCGCCAGTAGCGCCAGGGCATGAACCAGACATAGCGCTGGGCAAGCGTCTCCGGCACGCGGTCGATGCCGTGCGTTCCGAACGGACCGCAGCGCAGGACCCGGAACAGGCCCATCCAGCCACCGGCCCAAAGGCCATGGCGAGCTATCGCCTCATGCGCATATTCGGAGCAGGTCGGCAGGTGCCGGCAGCTGTTGCCGACGAAGCCCGAGAGCGTCAGTTGATAGAGGCGCACGAGCGACGTGCCCAGGATGCGCCCAGGCGTCTTGCGCCATGGCCCCGGCCAGTTGCGCCCGCTCTGCACCGGCCGGACGCCATGCGTATGCCCGGAATGGTCGCCCATTTCTCCGCAGCCTGTTTCACTGCGCGATAGATGTGGGCTCCGGCGCTGAAACGCAATGCCCTCATGGCCTGGAGCGCCGGACGGGATGGCTGCCGGTCCATGGGCGATGGTGAGAGGGAAGATCGCGACAGTTATGGTGGCCGCCGCGCACGACTTCGCCGTGCCATTGGAAGGTCGCTATCCGTATCACGTCGCTGAAAATGGCCAGGAACTCGTTCATGGCAGATCTCCTTCGAAACGGATTAGACTGCTGCTGGTCTTCCTGCTCAAACGAGTATAATTTCCGCTTTGAATAACTTGAGGTTATGCGAATGAAGCGAGGACGGCTGCCGCTGACGGCGCTCAGGAGTTTTGAGACGGCCGGCCGGCATTTGAGCTTCAGCCGGGCGGCCGAGGAGCTTTATGTCTCGCAGGCCGCGATCAGCCGTCAGATCCGCGAGCTCGAGACCTTCCTTGGGAGACCGCTGTTTCTGCGCCTCCATCGCCGCGTCGAACTGACCGATGCGGGACAAAGGCTGCTCGACCGATTGGTCAGGAGCTTCGACGACATCGACCGGGTGCTTTCGGAGCTTACGGCCTCACCGGCGCAAGCCGTCGTCCGTGTAAGCGTCGAACCGTCGCTTGCCGCCGTATGGCTGGTGCCGCGGCTCAATCGCTTCCGCCAATTACGGCCCGATATCGATGTGTCCCTCGAAGTCGATCCACGGCCGATCGAGTTCCGCAGCGATCAGCCCGAACTCGCCTTGCGTTTCAGCGCGCACGCCACGTCATGGCCGCGCAGCGAGGCCGAGCGCCTGGTCTCGACCGTCGATTCACCGGTTCTGTCGCCGGGGTTGTTGGCATCCGGCCCTCCCTTGGAGAAACCGATCGACCTTCGCCATTACACGCTGCTGCATGAGGAAAACCGCCAGGGTTGGGCGCGCTGGTTCCAGGCAGCCGGCGTGCCCGCCGATGCGGTACCCGCGCGTGGCCCCATGCTGGCCGACATCTCGCTGTCGAAACAGGCTGCGCTGCTCGGCCATGGCGTGGCGCTTGGCGATCTCCTCCAGGTCGGGGAAGAACTCGCGTCAGGCACTTTGATCAAGCCGTTCGGTATCGATGTCGCTTCCGGCGCCTACTGGCTGGTGGCCAGGAACCTGCGGAATCTGCCGGAGCCCGCCAAGGCTTTTGCCGACTGGATCCGAAACGAGTTCGCTGTGAACCGAAGAACTGCCTAAGTCCTATCCTTAGGCCGCCTGTCCGGCGCGCTTCTTCTCGATCTGGCCGATCGCATCGACCACCGCGTCGAAGGTCAGCATGGTCGAGGCATGGCGCGCCTTGTAGTCGCGCACCGGCTCCAGATATTTGAGGTCGGCGAAACGGCCATCGGGCGGTGCGCCGTTCTCCTTGAGCATCTTCAGCATGGTTTCGCGCACGGCGCGCAATTCGTCGGCGCGGGCGCCGACCACATGCTGGGCCATGATAGACGACGAGGCCTGGCCGAGCGCGCAGGCCTTCACGTCATGGGCGAAATCGGTCACCACGTCGCCATCCATCTTGAGGTCGACGGTGACCGTCGAGCCGCACAATTTCGAATGCGCCCTGGCCGTCGCGTCGGCATCGTCGAGCCGGCCGATCCGCCCTATGTTCCCGGCGAAACCGAGAATTTTCGCATTGTAGACGTCGTCGATCATATTTTTCCAATCCGTCGCCGCCGAGCGAACAGGCTTTGCCGCTCTCGCGTCTTCCTTTCGCGCCGCCAGAACCATATATAATAACCGCAGTCGGGCATCGACAAGGCGACGACAAGCCGTTGTCCCTGCCCATATGTTCACGCCGCTTGCGGGATGGAAATGGGCGATTTTCACCCAAAAGGTCGTGGTCCGTTCAACTCGTCCCACCTTTGAGTGGGACTACGGGAGACGCCTTTATGGATGCCGTCATCAAGAAAATCATGCCCCCGTCCGAATATCTGGACAAGCCTGTCACCGATCGTCCGAGCGAGGCTGAGGTCGAAGCCGCCGTGCGTACGCTTTTGCGTTGGACCGGCGACAATCCGGACCGCGAAGGCCTGATCGACACGCCAAAGCGTGTCACCAAAGCCTTCCGCGAAATGTTCAACGGCTATGACATGTGCCCGGCCGACGAGCTTGGCCGCACCTTCGAGGAAGTCGCCGGCTATGACGATCTCGTCATTGTCAGGGACATAAAGTTCCATTCGCATTGCGAGCACCACATGGTGCCGATCATCGGCAAGGCGCATGTCGGCTATCTGCCGGACGGCAAGGTCGTAGGCCTGTCGAAGATCGCGCGCGTCGTCGACATCTTCGCGCATCGCCTGCAGACCCAGGAAGCGATGACGGCGCAGATCGCCGGCGTCATCCAGGATGTTCTCAACCCGCGTGGCGTCGCCGTCATGCTCGAAGCCGAGCATATGTGCATGGCCATGCGCGGCATCCGCAAGCAGGGCTCGACCACGTTGACCTCGACCTTCACCGGCGTCTTCAAGGATACGCCCGAGGAGCAGGTCCGCTTCGTCACCATGGTGCGCGCCGGCTGATTTGCCGGCCGTCGCCTGCCCGAACATACAAGGACCGGCGATGTCGGCAGTCGAATTCCCAAAAGCTCCATCAGACAAGAAAGCGCTGGAGGAAGGCACCGTTCTTTCTCCGCGCTTCGATGCCGCGGGCCTCGTCACCGTCGTCGTCACCGATGCCGGCGACGGCATGCTCTTGATGGTCGCGCATATGAACGCCGAAGCGCTGGCGCTGACGCTCGAGACCGGGGTCGCCCACTACTGGTCGCGCTCACGCAACGCGCTGTGGAAGAAGGGCGAGACCTCGGGCAATTTCCAGCACGTCGTCGAGATGCGCACGGATTGTGACCAGGACGCGATATGGTTGCGTGTCAAAGTGTTGGGCCACGACGCAACCTGTCACACCGGCAGACGTTCCTGCTTTTATCGGACGGTGGGGCTGAACGACGGCAAGACGACGCTTGTCGACGACGGCAGCAGACCGCTGTTCGATGCGGACCATAGGTATCGGAAGCCGGTGTGAACCATTCAATATTCACAAACCACTCATATTCACTATTCTCAAATATCCTTGCGGTAGAAGGGATATGGGACAAGGGAGATCGTGATGCTCGAATGGGCGTCATTGCGCAGCAGATCTGACGTTCGGGAGGCCAACGGCCCCGCATCGTCCGGCGGCGCGTCTAACCCGAAGCCAGACAGGAAAGCCGGTATCTCGCTGGCGCTCGGCGGCGGATGCGCCCGCGGCTGGGCCCATATCGGCGTGCTGCGCGCGCTTGACGAGGCCGGCATCGAAGTATCGATGATCGCCGGCACCTCGATCGGCGCGCTGGTAGGCGGCTGCTACCTTGCCGGCAAGCTCGACGAACTGGAAGAATTCGCCAGAAGCCTGACCAAGCGGCGCATTTTCGGCCTTCTCGATCTCAATCTTCGCGGCAGCGGCCTGTTCGGCGGCATGAGGCTCGATCAGCGCCTGCGCGAGCACCTCGCCGGCGCCCGTTTCGAGGACTTGTCGAAACCTTTCGTCGCCGTCGCGTCTGAAATCCGCACCGGCCATGAGATATGGCTGTCGAGCGGCTCGCTCGTCACCGCCATGCGCGCCTCCTATGCGCTGCCGGGCGTCTTCGAGCCGGTGGC
This sequence comes from Mesorhizobium sp. B3-1-7, assembly GCF_006439385.1. Lineage (NCBI taxonomy): Bacteria > Pseudomonadati > Pseudomonadota > Alphaproteobacteria > Hyphomicrobiales > Phyllobacteriaceae > Mesorhizobium > Mesorhizobium sp. B3-1-7. Next base: position 533 of record NZ_VFTL01000051.1, on the reverse strand, counting down.
CTGCAACGGCCGTATGCTGGTCGACGGCGCGCTGGTCAATCCGGTGCCGGTCTCGGTCTGCCGCGCCTATGAGCAGCCGCTCGTCGTGGCCGTCAACCTGCATTACGACCTGTTCGGCCGCGCCGCCGTCATCAAGCACAGCGCCGGCGAACTGCTTGTCGAGAACGACGCGCCGCGCCCCGGCCAGGTCAATCCCCAATCACACCAGACCCGCCTTGGTATCACTGGCGTCATGGTAGAGGCCTTCAACATCATCCAGGACCGGATTTCGCGCGCCAGGCTCGCCGGCGATCCGCCGGATATGTCGCTGCAGCCCAAGCTCAGCCATATCGGCCTGACGGAATTCCATCGCGCCGACGAAGCGATCAGCCTCGGCTACCAGGCGACGAAGTCCCAGATCAACGAACTGACCCGGTTGCAGACCGTTCTGGTCTGAATTTCCCCCTGTTGCGTCGTTAATGCATGTCGCGCAAAAGTGTGCAGCGGTTTTGCGATAACGACATGCATGAAAACAAAGGCTTAAAGCGCGTCGC
>NZ_VFTL01000050.1:0-39383 GCF_006439385.1 Mesorhizobium sp. B3-1-7 | reverse complement strand
GACGCGCTTTAAGCCTTTGTTTTCATGCATGTCGTTATCGCAAAACCGCTGCACACTTTTGCGCGACATGCATTAGAGACAAAAGCCGCCCGGGAACAACCGAGCGGCTTTTTGCATTGTGCCCTCAAGTTCAACCAGACGGCGAGGGTTTCTCATGACGATCGGCACAATTCTCGTAATAATCCTGATCCTGATCCTGATCGGCGCCGTGCCGGCCTGGCCGCATTCGCGCTCCTGGGGCTATGGGCCGTCCGGCATCGTCGGCGTCGTCCTGGTCGTGCTGCTGATCCTTGTGCTCATGGGCAGGATCTGATCAGGCGGCCCGGCGAGCGGGTTCCGCGGCGATGCCGATATCCCGCAGCGCTTCTTTCACCGCTTCGTCGAGCGGGGTGTGCGGGATTTCGCCGATCACCTCTTCCAGCCGCGTCGAGACCAGCCGGTGCGCTTCGAAGCGCAGATAGGACATCGAGACGATCTCGCGCCACATGGCCACGAACGGGCTGCCGGCGCGCAGCACCCACCAAGGCATGAAGGAGAGCTTCAGCTTGCGGCCGAGCGCCTTCTCGGACGCAGCCTTCATATCGAAGTCGGTGATGGCGTGGCCGGGGAAATTGATGGCTTCGTAGAAGCCGAGCTTGTCGAGATTGCGCGCCAGGCCGACGAAGCCGACGGCGAAGTCCGGCAGGTAGGCCCACTCATGCGTAAGGTCGGTTGGGCCGGGCGCGGTATAGACGCCTTTGTTCATCTTGGTGGCGACGACGAGGTCGAACCAGGAGCCTGAGCCGGTGCCGCCGAAGAAATCGCCCGCGCGCAGGACAATGGTGCGCACCCGGCCGGCTTCGGCCTCGTCGCGGAACAGCGCTTCCATGGCGCAGCGGATGCGGCCCTTTTCGGTGGTCGGATGGAACGGCGTCGCTTCCGTGATCACCTGCGGCATCGGCGAGCCGTAATTGTAGACGGTGCCGGGGAAGAGATGCAGCGCGCCGTTTTCGCGGCAGGCGGCCATGACGTTTTCGGCCATCGGCATGCATTTGCCCCAGTCGGTGTAGATCGGATTCAGGCCGTTGAAGATGATGTCGACGCCTTCCGTTGCGCGGATCAGGGATTGGCGGTCGAGCGCATCGCCGGCAACGGCGATAGCGCCCTTCAGTTCCGCCGGCACCTTGCCGGTGCGGGTGACGGCGCGGACGTCGAAGCCGGCGTCGATGAAAGCCTTGCCGACCACGCGGCCGAGCCGGCCATTGGCGCCGAGGATTGCGATCTTGGTCATCTGTTCTCTCCGTTGTTTGCGTTTGCCCGATCAATCTGGTGCCTTCACAGGCGAATTGAAATTGACCTATTTCGGCGATCTGTTATTCAAAAATGAATGAAAGAATTCGACTGGAACCTGATCAAGAGCTTCGTCGCCGTCGCCGAAACCGGCAGTCTGTCGGGCGCCGCGCGCAGGCTTGCGGCTAGCCAGCCGACGCTTGGCCGCCATATTGCCGAACTGGAGCAAGCGCTTGGCGTCATCCTGTTCCGGCGCGGGCGACGTGGCTATGAGCTGACCGAGGCGGGCAGCACGCTCTACGAACGCGGCCGAGCGGTCAGCGAGCAGGCCAACGCCTTTTCGCTGTTGGCGCTGGGCTCCGTCGAGGCGATCGAGGGCACCGTGCGCATCGCCGCCTCGGAGGTGGTCGCGGCCTTTGTGCTGCCGCAGATGATGCCCGTCTTGGCGAGGAGGAACCGGGCATCGAGGTCGAGATCGTCGCCTCGAACCAGGTCGAGAACCTCTTGCGCCGCGATGCCGATATCGCCATCCGCATGGTCCGGCCGGCGCAGAACGAGTTGGTGGCGCGCAAGGTCGCCGACATTCCACTGTGCCTATGTGCGGCAAGCGCCTATCTCGACCGGCGTGGCCGGCCCGAAACACCCGCCGACCTTGCCGAGCACGCCTTGGTCGGCTTCGACCGTAGCGACGAGATCATTCGCGGCTTCACCGCGTTCGGCATTCCGGTCGGCCGTAGCCATTTCCGCTTCCGGACCGACAACCAGATCGTGCTGTGGGAAGCGGTGCGGACCGGCAACGGCATCGGCATTGGCCAGGAGCCGCTGGCCGACCGCGATCCGGACCTGGAAAAGCTGTTGCCCGATGTACCGCTGCCGGTCCTGCCCGTGTGGCTCGCCATGCATCGCGACGTGCGCACCAGCATGCGCATCCGCCGCGTGGCGGACTTCCTGCATGAAGAATTGAAACGCTATTCGGCAGGAACAGGCTCGGGCGCGAACTCGGCCCGGTGAGCGAGGCTTGCCATCAAGAGCACGATGACCAGCAGCCCGGACAGTGCGACGAAGATCGGCCCGAAGCTCGAATGCTCGGCGACGAAGCCGATCGCCGACGGCGCCACCAGGATGCCGGAATAGCCCATGGTGGTGACGACGCTCATGCCTGTGCCCGACGACATGCCCTCCTGGTTGCCGCCGGCCGAAAAGAGGATCGGCACCATGTTGGCGATGCCGAAGCCGCAGAAGGCGAAAGCGGCAATGGCGAGGTAAGGCGAGGGCGAGAGACCGGCGACCAGCATGCCGGTGGCGGCGACCAGCGCCGAGCCGCGCAAGGTCGCCACCGCGCCGAAGCGGTTGCGCACGCCATCGCCCAGGAAACGCATCAGCGCCATGACTCCGGAAAAGGCGGCGTAGGCGAGGCCGGCGACCGCGAGATCGGCGCCCAGCTCCTGATGCAGGAAGAGCGCCGCCCAGTCGAGCACCGCGCCTTCCGAAATCATGGTGAGCAGCGCCATCAGCCCGACGAGGTAGACGGCCGTGTGCCGCGGCAGCGTGAATTTCTGGTGCTCGACGGCCTGCGGCTTGTCGTCCGCGACGAGATAGCGAATGGCGAAGGCGATGACGGCAAAGGCGATCGCCGTCACCACGACGGCATGGGGAAGATACCCGTAGTTCTGGATCGAATAGCCGCCGAGCGCGCCGCCGGCGAAGCCGCCAAGGCTCCAGAAGCCATGCGAGGACGACATGATCGCCCGGGAGAGCCTTCTTTCAACCACCACGGCATTCGAGTTCATCGCGACATCCATGCCGCCAATCGAGCCGCCGAAGACGAGCATGGCAATGGCCGCCAGGGGAACGTTGGGCGCGAGCGCCACGATCAGCAGCCCGAAGCTGCCGCAGATGCCGAACCAACGCGTCACGGTGCGCGAGCCATGCCTGGAAATGAGATGGCCGCACCAGGTCATGGCAATCACGGCGCCGACGCCGAACAGGAGGATCAGCAGGCCGAGCGTGAATCTCGTGATGTCGAGTCGGGCAAGGAACACCGGGATCTGCGGCGCCCAGCTGCCGGTCAAGAAACCATTGGCGAGGAAAATGCCGGCGACGGCCCAGCGGCCGCGCGTCGCGACCTGCATCGTGGTTTGCACGCTCATGGTCTGAAATCCGCCATGCAAAGGGGTTCGTGCGGCAAATTAGATCGATTCAATCGGCAGTCAAGAACCGCGTTCGGGAAGTGCTTGGACCAAGCGAGCGACCGATGCCGTTTTCGTTCGTGGCGGGCTGCCGCCGTGGAGATTGGCCGAAACGCCCCTCCGTTCGTCATCCAGGGTCTGCGCGCGTCGCTTCGCTCCTTGCTCCGCCATAGAATGACGAAGCCGTGAAAGCGTTCGGCATCGTTAGTGATCCTTAGGCCGCCGCGCCTCGAATTCGGCCTTCTTGGCTTCCGACGCGTCGGTCTGGTTGAGCGCCTGCCATTCGGCATAGGGCATGCCGTAGATGATCTCGCGCGCAGCGTCCTTGGAGAGCGCCACGCCCTCGGCCTCGGCGGCTTCGCGATACCAGTTGGACAGGCAGTTGCGGCAGAAGCCGGCGAGGTTCATCAAATCGATGTTCTGGACATCGCCCCGTTCGCGCAGATGCGTCACCAACCTGCGGAAGGCGGCTGCCTCGAAATCGCGTTTCTGATCGTCGTTGAGTTCGGTCATTGAGGAACTCCTGGACTGTCGGTCTCATCACGTACATGTCTGGCCCGACGGCCTTTCATGCGGGTCCAGTGCGCGAGCCCAACATCTTCACCTCATGTATATCGGGACGCCGGTCGATGGCGTCAACGATCGGTGACAGGCGCTCGGCCCAGGCGACAGCGCCAGCACGGTCGGCGATCAGGTCCTGGCGGATCTCGATCAGCGCGTGGGCGTAGCCGTTGACGATGGCGTGGCGGAACATGGTGTCGCCGCGCAGCGCGCCGTCATAGGGTTCGTTGTCGCCGACGACGAGGGACTCGTCCTTAGCCAGCATGTCGATCAGCGGCCGCGCCACGCGGTCGTCGCGATCCCACAGCACGCCGACATGCCAGGGGCGGACAAAACCCTGCATCACCGGCGTGAAGGAATGCACGGAGAAGATGAACGGCGCCTTGCCCGAGGCGTGCGCGACGGAGGCGATCATCGCGCCGACGGCGTCGTGGTAGGGCCGATAGAAGCGGTCGAGCCGCCGCTCGCGTTCCTCCCGGGCCATCGGATAGTTTCCCGGCACCACGGTCCCGTCATAGAGCTGACGGATCATGGTCGGGTCGTCCTCGCCCCGGTTGGGGTCGATCAGCAGCCGCGAGAAGCCGGCCAGCACCGCAGGCACATCGAGCACCGCGGCAAGCTCGCGCGTCACCGTCTCGACGCCGATGTCATAGGCGATGTGACGATCGAATTCGGACGCCGGCAAACCGAGGCTGCCATACTCCTCCGGCAGATCGCGGCGGGCGTGATCGGCCAGAAGCACGACGCCTTTCTTGCGGTCGCCCTCGACAATGTCGAATGGCGTGAAAACTGTGGATCGGGTCATCGGCTGAAAAGGGGATGGCGGCTGCGATGTGCTATCGTCATTCCACGAAGAGGACGCCGGCGCAATGCCGTTGTTTGGCCAAGGTTTCTGCAAAAAATCCCCGACGGGTGGAGAATTCGCGCGACGGGCCCTTCTAAATCGATTGGAATTGAACAAAACGGCGCGTTGACATGCGACCTGAGTTTGCTGAAAAGGGGCTTCGAGAGATGCAAATGTGGTTCGCAAGGGGATCTGCGATGGGTTTTGCCGGCCGGTTGCGCAAGCGCCTGGTCGTGCCGTTGCTGATCATCGGCGCGGGATTTTTCGCGATAGCCGCGACCTCGCCGGCCCGGGCCGACTTCCGCGTTTGCAACGCAACGCAAAATCTGGTGGGCGTCGGCATCGGCTATCGCGCCAAGGCCGGTTGGATCACCGAGGGCTGGTGGCACATCGAAGGATCGACCTGCAAGACGCTGATCGAAGGTCCGCTGTCATCAAGGTTTTACTATCTTTATGCAGAAGACGCCGAACGCGGCGGGCGCTGGGACGGCCCGATCAACATGTGCGTCGCCGAAAAAGAGTTCAAGATCGCCGGCGTGAATGATTGCGTCGCCCGGGGCTTCCAGCGCGCCGGATTTCAGGAATATGACACGGGCGAGCAGGCCAGCTGGATGGTCCAGCTGACCGACGAGCCCGCAACGGGAGGCGCGCCAACAGCGGCCCCCGCTCCGGGAACAAACAGTCAATGAGACGTAACCGCAAGGTCAAGATCCTCGCCACCATCGGTCCGGCATCCTCATCCGAGGAGATGCTGAAGAAGCTTTTCGAAGCGGGCGCCGATGTCTTCCGCATCAATATGAGCCATACCGACCACGAACTGATGCGCACGCTGGTCGGCCGCATCCGCGCCGTCGAGGAGGCCGTCGGCCGGCCGATCGGCATCCTCGCCGACCTGCAGGGCCCGAAGCTCAGGGTCGGCAAGTTCGCCAACGTCAAGGAAGCGCTGACTCCAGGGCAGACATTCACGCTGGACGACAATCCCGAACCGGGCACGTCGAAGCGAGTCTATCTGCCGCATCCCGAAATTCTGAGCTCGGTCGAGACCGGTCACCGACTTTTGATCGACGACGGCAAGCTGGAGCTGAAGGCGGTCAAGAGCGACGGCAAGTCGATCACTTGCACGGTCGTCGCCGGCTCGGGCATTTCCGACAAGAAGGGCGTCAGCCTGCCCGACACCGACCTGCCGGTCGGCGCGCTGACCGAGAAGGACCGCGCCGATCTCGACGCGGTGCTCGCCACCGGCGTCGACTGGGTGGCGCTGTCCTTCGTGCAGCGGCCGGAGGATTTGGCGGAGGCCCGCAAGATCGCGCGCGGCCGCGCGCTGATCATGGCCAAGATCGAGAAGCCGCAGGCCGTGGCGCGGCTCCCCGAAATCATCGAGCTCTCCGACGCGCTGATGGTTGCCCGCGGCGATCTCGGCGTCGAGATGCCGATCGAAGCGGTGCCCGGCATCCAGAAGCAGATCACGCGCGCGGCGCGCCGCGCCGGCAAGCCGGTGGTGATCGCCACGCAGATGCTGGAATCGATGATCACCGCGCCTGTGCCGACCCGCGCCGAGGTCTCCGACGTGTCGATCGCCGTCTTCGAAGGCGCGGACGCGATCATGCTTTCGGCCGAATCCGCTGCCGGCGCCTATCCGGTCGAAGCGGTCGCCATGATGAACCGCATCGCCACCAAGGTCGAAGCCGACCCGACTTACGCCGGCATCATCAACGCGCAGCGCTCCGAGCCCGAGGCCACCGGGGCCGACGCCATTTCGCTGGCCGCGCGCGAGATCGCCGAGACGCTGAAACTGTCGGCGATCATCTCCTACACCGCATCGGGCACCACTGGGCTCCGCGCCGCGCGCGAGCGCCCGCAGGTGCCGATCGTGGCGCTGTCGCCGATCCTCAACACGGCGCGTCGCCTGTCGCTGCTGTGGGGCACGCATTGCGTCGTCTCGCCAGATGCCACCGACCTCGACGACATGGTCGACAGGGCCTGCCGGATCGCGCTGGAAGAAGGCTTCGGCAAGCCGGGCGACCGGGTGATCATCACGGCCGGCGTGCCGCTCAGGACGCCCGGTTCGACCAATATGCTGCGGATAGCGTATCTGGGATCGGACGCGCATTAGGTATGCCGATATTCAGGTGAGGCCGGCCTGCAAGTAGTGGCTATCTGCGCTTCCGGTGCTCACGTACTTAAAGTACGCTCCGCTCCGGTTCTCGGAAGCCACTACTTTCGACTCGGCCTGACCTGAATCTCGACTCACCTAACCGTCTCCGCCGTGGCATTCAGGAGCTAATTTCCCAAAAATCAGGTCGGCGCGAGCTCGGCGTCGGGCACTTTGATGTCGGGGCATTTGCCGTCGGTATAGGCGTCGCCGGCGATCCGGCCTTCCACCGTTCTTGCCATTGCCTGCAGGTCGATCGGCGCACCGGCAACCTTCTCGATCGCGCCGACCACGAGGTCGGGCGCGATCCAGTCCGGCTTGTGGCCGAGATTGTGGACCCAGACCAACTCGGCGCCGGGAATGTCGCGCTCGAGGCCGACGGAATGGATCGTCGCGTAGACCACCTTGTCGCGGTCGCCCGAGATGACGACGGTCGGCGCCTTGATCTCGCGATAATGCGGTGAGGCGGCGCGTGCATAGTCGTAGAGCTGGGCGACATCGCGGGCGTTGGCGCGGAAGGCGGACGGCCGCAGCACCAGCGGGATCGAGGTGTTGTCGATATAGAAGTCCGGCAGTTTGTTGGGCGAGAAGACGCAAGCCGTCGCATTGCCGATCCGCAGCATACCAGCCGGATAAGCGAGCGTTTCGGAAAACAGCCAGCCAATCGCCGGCATGGCGGTGAGCTTGTAGTACCAGGCGGTCGCGCCGCCCGGCCAGGGATGCGTGGCGGGAGAAAGGAAGACAAGGCCGAGCGTTTTGTCCGGATGCTGGCGGGCGAAGGCCGTGGTGATCGCGCCGCCGAAGGAATGGGCGACGATGACCGCTTTTGCGATGCCGAGGCGGTCCATCAGCGCGGCAATGGTGTCCGCCTGCGCGGCAAGCGTTTCATTATCGCCACGCTCCGACCAGCCGAAGCCCGGCCGGTCGAGAAACAGCATTTCAGCACGGCCCTCGAGCAGGGGCTTCAGCGGCAGCATCTGGTCTTTCAGATTGGCGCTGGCGCCATGGATGAAGACGACCGGCGGCAGATCGGCGCCGGCCGGCGCCGGGATATGGACGTAGTGGATGCGCGCGCCATTGATCTCGGCGAACCCGCCAACGGGTGGATTGCGGCGCTCGATCGACCAGACGCCGGCGCGGGTGACACCGGCGAGGGCAAAGAGGAGAGCGACGAGGAAGAGGAGGGCGGCGCAGATGAGGTTCATGCGGGAGATACGGAAGGAGGGGAGTAGGGCAGTAGGCAGTAGGCAGTAGGCAGTAGGCAGTAGGCTGCTGTCTTTCCCTACTGCCTACTGCCCAATTCCTATTGCCTAAATCCCCTCGCCGGCCAGCTCTTCCGAGAGCGTCGAGACCTGGTTCTGGGCGCTGCGCATCATGGGGTAGATGGTGAGCACCCTCTGCCAGGCTTCCAGCGCCGACTGCTTGTGGCCGGTCTCGGCCATGATCTGCGCCAGCCCTGAGAGCGCGCCGAAATGGCGCGGCTCGAGCTGCAAGGTGCGGTCGATGTCGGCCATCGACTTCCCGTAATTCTTCATCATGAAATGAACGGTGGCGCGCCGGTTCCAGCCTTCGGCATAATCTGGCTGCAGGGTCACCACTTGGTCGAGGAAGTCGAGCGCGACGTCGAACTTCTGGTCTTCCGTCGCCTTTTGCGCCCACTGCATCATCAGGTCTATCGAGGCGCTGCCGGACTGGTTCCACTCGTTCCAGATACGGCCGGCGATGCGCTCGGCCGCCTTTTCGTTGCGCTCTCGCTTCAGCTCGGCAAAGAGCTGGTCGAGGCGACCCTGCTTGGTCGGAGCGGCTAGCGGTGGCGTGGCGGCGGGTGGCGGCGCGGCATCTGGAGGCAGCGCGCCTGGCACCGTTTCTGCCCCTGCAGGCAAAGCTGTGCCGGACAGCAAAAGGGCGGCGAGAAATGCAAAACGAATCCGCATCGCCGGAATCTAATCCCGGGCGGCGGATCGTCAAAGTGATTTTAGCGTGAGAGGGCCGGCGAACCGGCACTCGACATCAGCGGCGCGGCGTGGTCGCGCCGCGCGCAGCAAGTCTCAGCCCTGGCGCGCCTTGTAGCGCGGAGCGGTCTTGTTGATGATGTAGATGCGTCCCTTGCGGCGAACCAGCTGGTTGTCGCGGTGACGCGCCTTGAGCGCCTTGAGCGAATTCTTGATCTTCATGGTCTTGCCTGTTCGGTCAGGGCCCGTCCCGGGCCGAATTTTAAAGGCGCGCCCGGAAAAAGCGCGCCTTTGAACTTGCGGTGGCTCATAAACGAGGAGTGTTGTCCGTGTCAACCACGTGACGATGTCCGAATGCCACAAGTGGCGCGGCATATCAAATATTCGCCATCCGCGCGGCGCGGCATTGCGCGACTCAAGGCCGACTGGAATGGTGCAATCTCGGCGAAACGACCGGAGATTCCCCATGCGCCGTCTCTTTCTGCCCGCCTGTCTGGTCCTGCTTGCGACCGCCCCGGCCGCCTTTGCCGAAGATTGCGACCGCAACGACGACAGCCAGTCGATGCTGAACATCTGCGCCGATGCCGACTACCAGGCCGCCGATGCCAAGCTCAACGCCGCGTATAAGGGTCTTGTCGGCGACAATGACCAGAAGGCCAACAAATTGCTGCAGACGGCGCAACGCGACTGGATCGCCTTTCGCGACGCCGAATGCGCCTATTCGACCGCCGACAGCGCGGGCGGCTCCATCCAGCCGATGGAGGTTTCGGAGTGCCTGACGGAGCTGACCAATCAGCGCATAAAGCAGCTCACGTCCGACGCCAACTGCAAGCTGAGCGATCCGAGCTGCGCCGGCTCGGATGGGAGCGACGGCAACCAGGACATGCAATAGGGCGCGAGCTTAGCCCGGGCGTCGAATCCGCGTGAAATGGCCCATCTTGCGGCCGGGGCGTGACTCGGCCTTGCCATAGAGATGCAGCATGAGGTCGGGCTCGGCGAGCAGCGCCGGCACCTTCAGCATATCGTCGCCGATCAGGTTTTCCATCACGCAGTCGAAATGCCGGGCGGGCGAGCCCAGCGGCAGGCCGGCGACGGCGCGAATATGCTGCTCGAACTGCGAGATGATGCAGGCGGCCTCCGTCCAGTGACCGGAATTGTGCACGCGCGGCGCCAGCTCGTTGGCCAGAAGCGAGCCGTCAGCAAGCACGAAGAACTCGACGCCGATGACGCCGACATAGTCGAGCGCGGACAGGATTTTCGCGACTGCGTCCTTGGCGGCGGCGGCCGTTTGCGGGCGGATGGCGGCCGGCAAGGTCGAGCTGCGCAATATGCCTTCGCGGTGGACGTTTTCGGCCGGATCGAAGGCGGCGATGGTTCCGTCGAGGCCTCGCGCGGCGATCACCGAAATCTCGCGCTCGAAAGCCACGAGCGATTCCAGGATCAGCGGCACATTGCCCATCGCCTCGCAGACGCCGGCAAAGCCGGCCGTTTCCATGTTGCGGAAGACGCGCTGGCCCTTGCCGTCATAGCCCATGCGGCGGGTCTTGAGCACGCCGCTGCCGTCGAACGCCTTCAGGGCCTCGGTCAGTTGGTCGTCATTGTCGACCAGGCGGAATGCCGCCGTCGGAATGCCGATGCCGTTGAGGAAGCTCTTCTCGGTGGCGCGATCCTGCGCGACTTCGAGCGCGCGTGCCGGTGGATAGACCGGGACCTTTGCCGCCAGCGTTTCGGCGGCGGCGACCGGGACGTTCTCGAATTCATAGGTGACGACGGCGCTGGCGGCGGCCAGTTCGGCGAGCCCTGCCGGATCGTCATAGGCGGCGACGATCTGCCGGTTGGCGACCTGCGCGGCCGGGCAGTCGGGCTGGGGCTCCAACACGACGATATGGTAGCCGAGGCGCGCTGCGGCCATCGCCAGCATGCGGCCGAGCTGGCCGCCGCCGATGATGCCGATGGCCGATCCAGGAGCCAGGCTCACGGCGCGTCCGTCGGCTCGGTGGTGACCTTGGCGGTCTGCGCCGAGCGCCAGGCGTCGAGCCGGGCGGCGAGCTTGTCGTCGCTGAGCGCCAGCACGGCGGCCGCGAGAAGTGCCGCATTGGCGGCGCCCGCCTTGCCGATCGCCAGTGTGCCGACCGGGATGCCGGCCGGCATCTGCACGATGGAAAGCAGCGAGTCCTGGCCCGAAAGCGCCTTGGACTCGACCGGAACGCCGAAGACCGGCAGAGGCGTCATCGCCGCCGTCATGCCCGGCAGATGCGCCGCCCCGCCGGCGCCGGCGATGATCACCTTGTAGCCGGCGGCCTTGGCGCCCTTGGCGAACTCATAGAGACGGTCCGGGGTGCGGTGCGCCGAGACGATCAGCCGCTTGTGCGGGATGCCCAGCGCCTCCAGCGTCTCCGCGGCCTGGCGCATCGTCGCCCAGTCGGACTGGCTGCCCATGATGATGGCGACGTCGGCACGCTGATCGGTCAAGGTGTGGCTCCGCGGCGGCAAAGGCGCGCCTTAGCGGAATTCGCCGACAGCCGCAAGGATGTGGTGAATACGCTCTCTCGCTGCCCGCACGTTCCGCGGCCTCCTGGGCGCGCGCCCAGCATTCGGCCCCTAAGCGATGATGTCGGGAATGATGCGGTCTTCCAGCGCCGACAGCCGGTCTTTCAACATCAGCTTTTTCTTCTTCATGCGCTGGATCTGAAGCGGGTCGCAGCCCGTGGCGATCATCGCGTTGATGGCGGCGTCGAAATCGGCGTGTTCTTGTTTGAGCCGGGAATATTCGAGGCGTATTTCAGCCTGTTCCTGTTCGGACATTATCTACCGTCTGCGTGTGCATCGCCCAATCGGGCTGTTTGGGCGGGGCCGTGACTTGCGGGTTTGTGACCGGCGCGCAGCCCTTATCACATTTCACTTTGTCGTGGAATGCTACCACGTGGCATTCGACATCGAGATCGGTTGGTGGCAAACTGTCATGGTGCCGTCACAGTCGCAACCTGCGGTGGAGGCGCCCGCGACGGCTGCAATCGAGGAAACCATGAAAGGGAGAACCAATCATGTCTCTTGCATCCCATCTTGATGAGTTGCAGCGGAAACACGGTGACATCGAGCGTGAGCTCACCGATGCGATGAACCATCCTTCGGTGGACGACCTCGAAATCGTGAATCTCAAGCGACGCAAGCTGGCAATCAAGGACGAGATTGAAAAACTGAAGGGGGGCCCGACGACACACTGAACATGCCCTAGGCAACATCACCGCACTCGTTGCGGTGCCAACCTACCGGTGGCAAGATATGCCGCCGGCTTGTTGGTTTTTACTCAATCACCAGACCGTTTTAGTGTGGATCTTGCAGCCCGAGGGTTTTTACATGAGCCCTGCGGCCGTTGATCGCGGTCACCGATTTGCAGGCCTTGCCTGCCGCTTGCCATTGACAAGCCATCTTTGCTCCGCCACCTCATGCCCGGAACTCCCAGATGAAGGCGGCCGGCATGACCGGATATTTTTCCTCTCCCTTCCCGCGGCGACAGTCGGTCGGCGTATCGGTCGGCGGCGTGGTGGTCGGCGGCGGCGCGCCGGTCGTCGTGCAGTCGATGACCAACACCGACACCGCCGATATCGACCAGACCGTCGCCCAGGTTGCGGCGCTGCACCGTGCCGGCTCGGAAATCGTGCGCATCACGGTCGACCGCGACGAGAGCGCGGCGGCGGTTCCGCGCATCCATGAGCGGCTGTTGCGGCTCGGCATCGACGTGCCGCTGGTCGGCGACTTCCACTATATCGGGCACAAGCTGCTCGCCGATCATCCGCCCTGCGCCGAAGCGCTGGCCAAATACCGCATCAATCCGGGCAATGTCGGCTTCAAGGACAAGAAGGACCGCCAGTTCGCCGCGATCGTCGAGATGGCGATCAGATATGACAAGCCGGTACGCATCGGCGTCAACTGGGGCTCGCTCGACCAGGAGCTTTTGACCCGGCTGATGGACGACAACCAGGCGAAGGGCTCGCCGCTCACCGCGCAGGAAGTCACGCGCGAGGCGATCGTGCAGTCGGCGATCCTGTCGGCCGAGATGGCCGAAGAGATCGGACTTGGCCGCGACAAGATCATCCTGTCGGCCAAGGTCAGCGGCGTGCAGGATTTGATCGCCGTCTACACCGAACTCGCCACCCGCTCCGACCATGCGCTGCATCTGGGTCTCACCGAAGCCGGCATGGGCACCAAGGGCATCGTCGCCTCTTCGGCCGCCATGGGCATCCTCCTGCAGCAGGGCATCGGCGACACGATCCGCATCTCGCTGACGCCGGAGCCGAATGGCGACCGCACCCGCGAGGTGCAGGTCTCGCAGGAATTGCTGCAGACCATGGGCTTCCGGCAGTTCGTGCCGATCGTCGCGGCCTGCCCCGGTTGCGGGCGCACGACGTCAACCGTGTTCCAGGAGCTCGCCCAGAGCATCCAGGCCGATCTCCGCAAGAACATGCCGGTGTGGCGCGAGAAATATCCCGGCGTCGAGAATCTCAAAGTCGCGGTGATGGGCTGCATCGTCAACGGTCCGGGCGAATCCAAGCATGCCGATATCGGCATCTCGCTGCCCGGCACCGGCGAGACGCCGACGGCGCCCGTCTTCATCGACGGCAAGAAGGCGGCGACGCTGCGTGGTCCGTCCATCGCGCAGGATTTCGAGAAGATGGTCGGCGACTATATCGAGCAGCGCTACGGACACGGCAAAGCAGCGGCCGAGTAGGCCGATGCCGCTTTTGCCGCGCGCGACGCTGATCCTGATCTGCGCGCTGATCCTGTCCGGTCAGGCATTCGCCGACCCACCGCAGTCGCGGTCCGCCGCCAAACGGCTGATCAACCGTGTCTGCGATCTGATCGAAGCCCAGGCCCAACAGAACGGCCTGCCCAAGGATTTCTTCGCCCGACTGATCTGGAAGGAAAGCCGCTTCGATCCGAACGCGGTGAGCCCGGTCGGCGCTGAAGGCATAGCGCAATTCATGCCGGGCACAGCCAAGATGCGCGGGCTCGCCGATCCCTTCGACATCGGGCAGGCCATCCCGGCCTCGGCGAAATATCTCGCCGAGATGAAGGTCAGCTACGGCAATCTCGGGCTCGCGGCCGCGGCCTACAATGCCGGCGAGAACCGCGTGTCGCGCTGGCTGAGCTCGGGCGGCTTCCTGCCGATGGAGACGGAAAGCTATGTCTTCGACGTCATGGGCGAGCCCGTCGACAAGTTCTCGGACAAGTCCTATGCCGGCACCGTCCAGCCGCTCGACCCGAAGATGAGCTTCGCGGTTGCCTGCCGCAGGCTGCCGGTGATCATGTCGCGGACCGTCGCCATGGCCTCGATCAACGTGAAGCCGTGGGGCGTGCAGGTGGCGGGCAATTTCCGCCGCTCGGCGGCGATAGGCCAGTGGCTGAGGGTCAGGGGCCGCTTCCCCGCTTTGCTCGCCAGCCATGACCCGGTGGTGAGCCGGGTGCGCACGCCGATCGGCCGGCGCGGCATCTATGCGGTCAGGATCGGCGCCGACTCACGCGGCGAGGCCAACGGTATCTGCAACAAGCTGCAAAGCGTCGGCGGCGCCTGCGTGGTGTTGCGTAACCGCTGACTGGTACCACGAAGTTGGACGTGCTGGCGCGAAGGAACTCGGCGGTAGCCGATGGCTGCCTGTACCCACCTGCCGCTCAAGCCGTCTTCGCCGCCACGGTCTCGCTGAGCCAAGTGCCGATCTTGGCGCCGAGGCGGTCGGGCGAGACAGGCTTGGGCAGATAGTCGTCCATGCCGGCCTCGATGCATTTTTCGCGGTCGCCCTTGAGCGCATGCGCGGTGACGCCGATGATCGGCGTGCGATCGCCGTTCTGCTGTTCGATCGCACGGATGGCGCGGGTCGCCTCATAGCCGTTCATCTCCGGCATGGAGACGTCCATCAGCACCAGGCGCGGGCGCAGCGAGCGGTACATCTCGACCGCGGTGCGGCCATTGCCGGCGATGCGGTAGCTGAGACCGAAACCGTTGAGGATCTGGCCGAAGACCAGCTGGTTCACGTCATTGTCCTCGGCGATCAGGATGTCGATCGGGCCGCTCGGCGCTGCCGTCGATTCCGGCGCGGCCGGGACCGGAACGGCCGGGCCGCGGATGACGGTGAAGGCCGGCGGAGCCGCTTGGGCCGCGGCCGGCTCGCGCACGAAATGCGCCTTGGCGCCTTGCGTGCGCGCCTTTTGGATAGCGGAGATCACGGTGCCCAGCAGCACCGCCGAACGCGCAGGCTTGGTGAGATGCGCGACAATGCCGAAATCGATCACCATCCTGCCGAAATCGACCTGGTCGACCGAGGTGAGCAGCACGACTGGGATGGAGGAGAGGCGGGTGTCGGCGGCGATGGCTCTGGCGACATCGGCGCCGTTCATGCCGGGCATCTGGTAATCGAGGATAATGCAGTCGACCGAGGCGCCGAGCTGGCAGGCGCGGTCGAGGAAAGCGAGGCCGACGGCGCCGCTTTCGGCGGCGGCGCAGTCGAAGCTCCAGCTTCTGAGCTGTTCCAGCAGGATCTCGCGGTTGACCGGATTGTCGTCGATGACCAGCACCCTTGCGCCGGTGACGTCGACGGGTACCAAATCGTCGCGCGACTGCTGGTCGTGCGCCGGCAGCGGCACGGCGAACCAGAACACGGAGCCGCGGCCGATCTCGCTTTCGACACCGATCTTGCCGCCCATCAGGTCGACAAGCCGCGCGCCGATCGCCAGGCCAAGGCCGGTGCCTTCATGGCGGCGGGTCGAGGAGCCGTCGACCTGGGCGAATTTCTCGAACACGCTTTGCAGTTTTTCGGCCGGAATGCCGATGCCGGTGTCCTCGACGCGGACCTTGAGCTGGACCACGCCGTCGACGACATCGCCGCCGACATCGATCAGGACATGGCCCTTCTCGGTGAACTTCACGGCATTGCCAAGCAGGTTGGTGACGATCTGGCGGAAGCGCCCGGCATCGCCGACGACGAAGGCCGGCAGGCGCGGGTCGACGCGCACGATGAGCTCGAGGTTCTTTTCGGCAACGCGTGCCGACACCAGCGTCGCCACATCCTCGACCGCCTCCGCCAGACGGAAGGGGGCGGGGTCGAGCGTCAGCTGGCCGGCATTGATCTTCGAGAAATCGAGGATGTCGTTGATGATGGTCAGCAGCGCGTTGCCGGATTTGACGATGACGTCGGTGAAGGTCTTCTGGCGCGGCGTCAGCTCCGTCTTGGCGAGCAACTCGGCCATGCCGAGCACGCCGTTCATCGGCGTGCGGATCTCATGGCTCATATTGGCGAGGAATTCGGACTTGGCGCGATCGGCGGCCTCGGCCTTGAACAAAGATGCGGCGGTCTCGGCGAAAGCGCGGCGGATCGCATTCTCCATCGGCCGGAAGATCAGAGCCGCGGCGATGGCTAGCACTGCGAACAAAAGGCCGCTCGCCCATAACAGCAGCCGGTCGCTGGAAGCGTCGGCCAGATGCCGCTCGTCGTCGAGCGCGGTGCGTACGCGCACCAGCATCGGCTGGGCGAAGAGATCGTTCTGGTTGCGGATCTCGCGGTAGCTCCATTCGTCGACCTTCTGGGCCACCGACATCAGGTTGAAGTTGCGCACCATGTCGCGCGCCGACCAGAACAGGTCTCCGTTCACCGCTGCGGATTCGAGCGCGTCGGCGGTGCCCTTCGACAGGCGCGGCCGGATCGTCGCCAACTGGCCGTTCAGTGTCTCGATCTCGCCCATCAGGCGTTCGGAATGGCCGCGCGCGGCGGTCGTCAACGCGTCGCGTGTCTCGCTGCGCCAGGCGGTGCCGGTCGTCTCGGCGAAATTGGTGGCGTTGCGCAGATCGCGGGCGAAGATGACGAAATTGCCGCTGAGGGCATCGACCTCGTGACGGTACGAATTCACACGGTTGAGCGCGAACATGACGGCGGCCGAGGCCAGCGCGAAGATCAGCAGTCCCGAAATGTAGCGGATCCGGATCGACCGGAGGAAGGAAGAATATTCCGGCATGCGCAACCCCAACACATACGCACAATTTTAATGGTCGGGATTACGCTTGATTTACATTAAGATTTCGTTGGTGGGGCAAGATCGCCTGCGTTGACGGATCAAGTCGGGCGGGTCGCTCTGCAAGCGGCCCGCCTTGCTCAAATCAGACCCTATCCTTGGCGCGGTAGGTGTCGGGAAGAACGAAGACTTCGTCGGCGCGGCCGTAGCCGCCGTCGCGGACTTCCTCGATCAGCACCATGGTATAAGGGCGCACGCCTTCGCCGAAATAGTCGACGAACATCTGCGTGGTCTTGTGAATGAGCTCTTCCTTCTGCGCCTTTGTCAGGGCGGCTTCGGGCGTCTTGAAGTTGGCAAAGGGCATTTTTAGGGTCCTTTCGGGTTGGTTGGTCTAAAGCGATGGGTGGAGAAGATCGGCAAGACCGATGCGCTCAAGAAGCTGCGCCCGGACGCGGTCGGCGACCCCGTTGACGATGGTCGCCCCGTCATCCGAAGGATCGACATGGACGCGGAACGGCCGGCGGCCATGCGGCATCGCGACGAGATCGACGATGGCCTCAGCGACTTTCGAGGGATCGGCATCGACCGGCTCCAGCCGGGCAAGGCCCTTCAACGCCTGGTCGTCGACGCCAGCATAAGGTCCCGACCAATAGGCGTCCGCGCGCCCGGTGTCGGCCGGCTTGCCGGAATGGGCGAAATGCTCCGTGCCTTTGGTGAACGCGCCCGGCACGACGACAGTCGTCTCGATGCCGAAACGGGCAAGCTCCAGCGCGTAGCTCTGCGCCAGCGCGTCCATGCCCGCCTTGGCGGCGAAGTAGGGCGCCAGGAATGGCGGCGTGCCGCCGCGCGTGCTGCTCGACCCGACCCAGATCATCAGAGCCCGGCCGAGCCCGCGCATGTGTGGAAGCACAGCCCGGTTGACGCGCTGGGTGCCCAGCACATTGACGTCATAGAGCGCCGCCAACTGCTCCGGCGTGAAGGCTTCAGTCGGTCCGAACACCATATGGCCGGCATTGTGGATGACGACGTCGATGCGGCCGGCTTCCGCGAGGATGGTTTCGACGGCCGCCTCGATCGAGGCCTCCGACAGCACGTCGAGCGCGATGGCGCGGATCGCCAGTTTCTCCTCGCGCGCCAGCCTTTCGACTTCGGCCACGGCTGTGCCGCCGCGCGCCTGCGGATCGCGCATCGAGGCATAGACCCGGTGACCCGCCCTGGCGAGCGCCTCGGCCGTCATGGCGCCGAAGCCGCTCGATGCGCCGGTGATGAGTATCGTCTGCTGCATGATCGTGTATCCCTTCTTGGTGCAATTCCGGACGCAAAACCGCTGCGCACTTTTGCTGGAATTACTCTAGATCGCGCCGCCATTGGCGCGGATGACCTGGCCGTTGACCAATTGGCTGTCGGGACCGGCGAGGAAGGCGACGAGCCCGGCGATGTCGTCGGGCTGGCCGAGGCGGCCGAGCGGGATGAGTTTCGTTATCGCTTCGATCTGCGCGGCGCTCTTGTCGTCGGTGAAGAGTTCCGTGTCGACCGGACCGGGCGCGACTGCGTTGACCGTGATGCGGCGCGGGCCGAGTTCCTTGGCCAGGATATGCGTCATGGCTTCGACGCCGGCCTTGGTCGCGGCATAGACGCCGTAAGCGGGCTGGTAGAAGCCGACGACGCTTGAAGAAAAGTTGATGATGCGTCCGCCATCCTTCAGGCGCCTTGCAGCTTCGCGCATGCCGCGGAACGGGCCGCCGAGATTGATGGCGACCTGGCGTTCGAACGCCGCGTCGTCGGTGTCCGCGACCGGCGAGAGCCTCATCATGCCGGCGTTGTTGACGAGGATGTCGATCCCACCGAAGGCCTTTTCCGCCGCATCGAACAAAGCGACCATGCCGGCCGGGTCGCCGATATCGGCCTGGACGGCCAGGGCAGTGCCGCCGGCGGCCTCGATGGCGGAAACCACCTCATCGGCGGCATCCTTGCCGCGCGCATAATTGACGATGACGGCGATGCCGTCCCGGGCGAGTCGTTTGGCGATTGCCGCGCCGATGCCTCTCGAGGCGCCGGTCACGATCGCTGTTCTTGTTTTCTGCATGATCGATCTCCGTTCGTTGTTGTGGGGCGGATATAGATCGCCGCGCCAACCGGATAATCAGCCCTCCATTGACAGCAGTATTCGGATTAGGCGAACAATCGAGGCATGGATCGACTCGACGGGATGCGGCTCTTCGTTCGCGTGGTGGAGCGGCGCAGTTTCACAGCCGCGGCGGCCGATCTCGGCCTGCCGCGCTCGACCGCAACCGAAGCGGTGAAGCAGTTGGAAGACCATCTCGGCGTGAGGCTGCTCGACCGGACCACCCGCCACGTCGCCACGACACTCGATGGCCAGGCCTATTACGAGCGCTGCCTGTCGATCCTGGGCGAGGTGGAGGACGCCGAGGCCGGCTTCCGCAGCGCCGAACCGCGCGGCCTGCTACGCATCGATGCGCATCCGCTGCTCACGCAGAGGTTCCTGCTGCCACAATTGCCCGCGTTCCTCGACCGCTATCCCGAAATCGATCTGCAAATCGGCCAAGGCGACCGGCTGGTCGACCTGGTGCGCGAAGGCGTCGATTGCGTCATTCGCGCCGGCGAGCTGCAGGACAGCGGCATGATCATGCGGCGGCTGGCGATGATCGGCGAAATCACCTGCGCCAGCCCGAGCTATCTGAAGCGGCACGGCGTGCCGGCATCACCGGAAGCGCTGGAGGGCCATCAGGCCGTCGGTTTCGTCTCTTCACGCACAGGCGAGGTGCTGCCGCTGGAATTCACGATCGGCGCAAATGTGCGTCAGGTCACGCTGCCGGGCCGGGTCCGGGTCAACAATTCCGACACCGCGGCCGATCTGGCGCGGCTGGGTTTCGGGCTTCTGCAGGCGCCACGCTATCGGCTGGAAAAAGATATCGCGGACGGCACGCTGGTCGAGGTTCTGGGGGATTTTCCGCCGACGCCGACGCCGCTGTCGGCGCTCTACCCGCAGAACCGGCAGCTCGCGCCGCGGCTGCGCGTCTTCCTGGAATGGGCATCGCGCATTTTCGCCGAGGCAAGGCTGTGAGGATCATCGGCCGGGGCCGGCAGCCGACGGCGCGACTGTCCTGTCGATGCAACTCCCCTGGGATGGGAAGACAAGGCAATCCTTCAGGCCGCCAGCGAATAGCCCAGGTCGCGCAGCGGCAGCCGGCGCACACGCTCGCCGGTAGCGGCGAAGATCGCGTTGCCGAGCGCCGGCGCCAGCGCCGGGAAAGCGGGCTCGCCCATGCCGGTCGGCGGATTGTCCGACTGGATGAAATAGGCATCGATCGTCATCGGTGCGAACGGCATGCGCAGGATCGGATAGGCGTTGTAGTTCTGTTCCCGGATACGGCCATTCTCGATGTTGATCTTGAGCCCCATCGCGGTCGAGAGGGCGTCGGTGGACGCGCCTTGCGCCTGGGCTTCGGAGCCCGCCATGTCGATGATCGGGCCGACGTCGAGCACAACCACGATACGGTTTATCCTGATCCGCTTGTCGGTGTCGACGCCAAGCTCGACGGCCTGCGCGACATGGCCGGCATGCGAATAGCACCAGGCAAGTCCGAGCCCGCTGCGCTTGGCGAACGTCTTTCCCCAGCCAGCTTTCTGCGCGCACATCCTGATGACGTCGGTCGCCCGCCTGGGGCTGAAATTGACGCTCTGGTCCTTGGGCGCCAGTTCGGGCACGTCGCGGTTGACCGCGTCGAGCAGGAACTCGACATGGTCGCGCCCCGAGGCAAGCGACAATTCGTGCATGAAGCTCTGCGCGGCGAAGACCTGCGCATTGTCGCCCGGCGCGCGCCAGGCGCCGGTCGGGATTTTTAGGGGAAACATCGTCTTTGCGCGGCGCAGGTTGGGCGCCTTGATGGAATATCTGAGATTGTCGGTCAGGTTGGCGCCCGAGGCCTCTTTCTTGCCGTCGGCGGTGAAGGTGATGAAGTGCTCGCGCCAGGCGTCGAGCCTGCCGCCGTTGTCGATCGCGCCCTTGAACTGGTGGTAGCCGGCGGGCCGGTAGAAGTCGTGGGCGAAATCGTCCTCGCGGGTCCATTGCAGCTTGACCGGCGCGTTGACCTTCAGCGCGATCGTCGCCGCCTCGCAGGCATAGTCGTTGACCAGCCGCCGCCCGAAACCGCCGCCGACGCGGGTCTGGTGCATGACGACCTTTTCAGGCGGAATGCCGGCAACCTTGCCGATCAGCGGCAGGCCACGATCCGGCTGCTGGGTCGGCACCCACAGCTCCATGATGCCGTCATGCCAGTGCGCCGTGGTGTTCATCGGCTCCAGCGGCACATGGGCAGCGAAGGGATATTCGTAATAGGCCTCGACGGTCTTGGCGGCATTGGCGAAGGACTTGTCCACGTCGCCGACATTGTCGTCGGTCTTCTGCGGGAAATTGTTAGCGAGCTTTTGCGCATCGGCCGAGAAGCGCGAGGAGGAGTCGTTCGACGCTTCGCTGAGGTCCCAGTCGACCTCGAGCTTGTCCTTGGCCTGGAAGGCGCTCCAGGTGTCCCTGGCGACGATGGCGACGCCCGGCATCACCTCGACCGCCAGGCCCGTGCCCTCGACTGCGAAGGCGTCGAGCACGCCGGGTTGACGCTTGATCTCGTCGACGTTGAAGGATTTCACCTTGCCGCCTGCCGCCGGGCATTTGGCATAGGTGGCATAGACCATCCCGGGACGCTGGACATCGATGCCGAACAGCGGCTTGCCGGTGACCACCTTGGGGTCATCGACGCCGCGAAAGCGCTTGCCTATCAGCCGGTACTCGGCGCGGGTCTTCAGCTTCAGGCCCTTCGGATCGGGCACCGGCATTTTCGCCGCCGCTGCCGCCAACGAGCCATAGGTTGCGGACCGGCCGCTGGCGGCGTGCGTCAGCATCGAGGCCTGCGCCGTGATCTGCGAGGCATCCACGCTCCATGCCTGAGCCGCGGCGGCGACCAGCATCGCCTTGGCACCCGCGCCGGCCTGGCGCAACTGGTTCCACGCGCGCGGGATCGAGGTCGAACCGCCCGCGCCCTGGCCGCCATAAACCTTGGGATTGATGTCCGCCTGCTCCATGACGACATGGTTCCAGTCGGCGTCGAGTTCGTCGGCGATGATCACGCCGAACGAGGTCTTGATGCCCTGGCCGATTTCCGGACATTTCGAATAGATGGTGACCGTGTTGTCCGGCGCGATGCGGATGAAAGCATTCATCGCCTGGTCGTTGGCGGCCGCTGCGTCGCCGTCGACCGCTCCGGCCGCGAATGCCGCGTCGCCGATATGGAAGCCCAGCACCAGTCCTGCGACACTTGCCCCGGTCAGCTTGAAGAAGGTGCGCCGCCCCATCGTCATTGCCGCCTTGGCGGCGCTGACCGAATGGACCTCGTCGAGCAGGGCAGAGAGATAGGCGTCGGACTGGGCGAAATGCGTTTCAGCCATTGGGAGCCTCTTTCGATTGCTGCGCCGCCTGCTCTTTGAGCACGGCCACGTCCTTGGCCGTCAGATGCGCGCCCTTGGCGCCGAAGCGGGCGGTGACGTAATTGGCGACGGCAGCGATGTCGTCGTCGGAATAGCCCTCGCCGAAGGCCGGCATGAAGATCCTGCCGTCGGCGGTCTTGCGGCTGACGCCGTTGATCACGGTCTGCGCGACATTGGTGGCGCTGGGATCGTTCACCGCGCGCACGCCGGTCAGCGTGGCAAAGCCGGTCACCGGGCTGACGCCGGTCCAGTCGTGGCATGAGGCGCAGGCGCCGGCGAAGATCTTTTCGCCGCGCGCATTGGCGTCGGCCACCACGCCTTCCTTATAGGAGGCCGGTGCTGCCGTGGTGACGGTGCGGGGCAGGTCGCTGGCATGGGCCGGAATGCTGCGCAGATAGGCGACTAACGCATGCGTATCGTCCGGCACCAGATAGCTCAGGCTGTCGTCGGCGGCCTCGCCCATCGGGCCTGCGGCGCCGCCATGACCATTGGCATGGCCGGTGGAGAGATAGGCATAGAGGTCGTCGTCGCTCCAGTCGCCGATGCCGGAATTCTTGTCGCCGGTGATGTTGTAAGCGCGCCAGCCGGCGGTCAGCGCGCCCGAGAACTTGCCGTGATTGTCGAGCCCGTAGGCGAGGTTGCGCGGCGTGTGGCATTCGCCGCAATGGCCCATCGCCTCGGCGAGATAGGCGCCCCGGTTCCATTGCGGGCTCTGGCCGGTGTTGGGGCGGAAGCGCCGGTCGGGATTGAACGCCACGTTCCAGAGCGCGATCAGGCCACGCTGGTTGAAGGGCCACGACAGCTGGTTCGGCTTCGCCGGCGCGTTCACCGGCGCCAGCGTGAACAGATACGCCTTGATGGCGAGAGCGTCGGCATCCGTCATCAAGGCGTAGGAGGCATAGGGCATGGCAGGGTAAAGTTTTTCGCCGTCGGCGCGAACGCCCCGATGCACCGCCGCCAAAAACTGGGAGTCGCTGTAATTGCCGATGCCGGTTTGCTTGTCCGGCGTGATGTTGGTGGAATAGATGGTGCCGAACGGCATGTTGAAAGCGAAGCCGCCGGCGAAGGGCGCGCCGCCCGGCGTGGTGTGACAGGCCTGGCAGTCGGCGGCATGGGTGAGATACGCGCCGCGCTTTACCAGATCGGCGCTGGCAAGTTCGGCCGGAACGCCGGTGACGGTGGCGTCATGATAATCCGCCAGGGCCACGGTCGAGCCGCCGGCAAACGCAAGCGGGTTGCGGCCAAGGACAAGCCAGCCGGCGAAGCCAAGCCCGGCGACGACAATGATCGCGATGAGGATGCCGACGGCTCGCTTCATGGGTCAGGCCGATTTGGCGGCGGCGTTCTTGATGGCGCCGCGGATGCGGATATAGGTCCCGCAGCGGCACAGATTGCCGGCCATCGCCGCATCGATGTCGGCGTCGTCGGGTTGCGGGTTTGCATCGAGCAGCGCCGTCGCCGACATGATCTGGCCGGCCTGGCAATAGCCGCATTGCGGCACCGCGGCTTCCATCCAGGCCTGCTGAACCTTGGCGCCGTTGGGCGTACTGCCGATCCCCTCGATGGTGACGACGGCGCGGGTGCCGACGTCACCTACGGAGAGCTGGCACGACCGCACCGGCTTGCCGCCGACATGCACCGTGCAGACGCCGCACTGCGCGACACCGCAGCCATATTTGGTGCCGACCAGGTTGAGATGGTCGCGCAGCACCCATAGAAGCGGCATGTCTTCCGGCACATCGACGTCGCGCGATTGTCCGTTGATTGTAAGAGTGAGCACCGCACCCTCCCTGATCGGAATGAAGTCCACGCAACGGCGGAACGTCTTTGCCAAAAGGGTAGGGGACCGGAGCCCGGCAGGTAGGGATCCGCCGGATCACATTTAAGGCATCGCCGGCCCAGCTGGTCCGGGCAAAAGAGTGTCTATCGGGAAGTTAGAGGCGGCGGCTTCGACGGCCGCACGGCTGACGTTGAAACCTGCCGGAGCCGTTCGATGCGCGATCCTGAGCCAGCAAACCGGCCGCTCAGCTGCTCCGCGTCGCGACGAATGTCGCGGCGGCTTTCAGCAATTCCGCCTGCTCGCCATAGGGCTCGAGCAACGCATGCGCTTGGTCGATAAGGCCGTGGAGCTGGCCGCGCGCCCAGTCGGCTCCGTGCAGCGCGGCAAGCGTCGCCTTGCCGGCGGCGGCGTCCTTATTCGTCGCCTTGCCCATCTGCTTTGCGTCGGCGGTCAGGTCGAGCAGGTCGTCGGCGAGCTGGAAGGCAAGGCCGATCGCCGAGCCGAACTCGGCCAGCCTCTCGCGGTCGGCTGGAGGCGCGCCGGCGACGATCGCGCCGGCCTCGCAGGCGAAGCGGATCAGCGCGCCGGTCTTCATCGCCTGCAGCGTGATGATGCCGGCCTCGTCCGGCCGTTCGCGCTCGGCTTCGAGGTCCAGCATTTGGCCGCCGACCATGCCGCCGGCGCCGGCCGCGCGGGCAAGTGCGAGAACGAGGGTGCCGCGACGCTCGGCCGACAGCATGGTCGCTTCGTCGGCGATGATATCGAAGGCCAAAGTCAGCAGCGCGTCGCCGGCGAGGATCGCGGTCGCCTCGTCGAAGGCCTTGTGCACCGTCGGCTGGCCGCGCCGCAGATCGTCGTCGTCCATGGCCGGCAGGTCGTCATGGATCAGCGAATAGCAATGCACGCATTCCAGCGCTGCCGCGACACGGAGTGCGGCCTCGTTCTCGGTCGAAAACAGCGCGGCGCTTTCCAGGACCAGAAAAGGCCGCAGCCGCTTACCGCCGTTGAGCACGCCGTGGCGCATCGCCGCCATCAGGCGCTCAGGCCGCGCGATCTCACTGGTGAGCGGACGCGCGTCGAGGATCCGCCGCAGCTCGGTCTCGACCGCGGCGGCACGCATGAAAAGCGCGGATTCGAAGGCGATCTGGTCGTCTTTGCTCATGGCCGGAGCGGTAGCCGACACTCAGACATTGCGCAAGCAGGCTCGCGCCTTTATGCCGGAGGAGGCGAGGCACGGGTGGGGCGGCTTGACGGAACCGATCGTCGAATATGAAAGCGAAGGGCTGGACATGGCGCGACGTCGGCGCCTGAACCGCGCCGGTCTCAAGCGGCTTGGCCGGCGTTGCCTGGTCGTCGCCATCGTTTTGGCGGCCATCCCGGTCGTGCTCACCTTCCTCTACCTGCCGCCCTTCGTGCATCCGGTCTCGACGCTGATGCTGAAGGACCTCGTGACTTTTTCCGGCTACGACCGGCGCTGGGTGTCGATCGACGACGTGGCGCCGGTGCTGGCGCATTCGGTGATCATGTCGGAGGACGGACAGTTCTGCTTCCACCGCGGGGTTGATCTCGGCGAATTGCGCGGCGTGGTCGACGACGCGCTGGCCGGCGAGGCGACGCGCGGAGCCTCCACCATCACCATGCAGACGGTGAAGAACCTTTTCCTGTGGTCGCGGCCATTGGGCAGCGTGCGCAAGGTCGTCGAGCTGCCGCTGGCCGTCTATTTCGATGCGGTGATGTCGAAGCGGCGGATCATGGAAATCTATCTCAACATCGCCGAATGGGGGCCGGGCATCTACGGCATCGAGGCAGCCGCCCAACACCATTTCGGCGTCTCGGCCAAGCAGTTGTCGCGAAGGCAGGCGGCGCTGCTTGCCGTCAGCCTGCCCAACCCGATCGCGCGCAATCCCGCCAAGCCGGGGCCGGGCCTGCGGCGGCTGGCCTCGCTGATCGAGCGGCGCGCGAGCAGGTCGGGTGCGTATGTGGGCTGCCTGGATTAGAGCGTGATCCCGAAAAGTGGGAACCGGTTTCGGAAAAGATCACGCTCCCAACGAAGACTTGGATCATGACGGCGTTTCAACAAAACGGCGTCGCGATCCAAGCGAAGCGCCGCCGGCTCAAAAAAATTCGCGGCCAGCGCTGGCCAAAACGGCGCAAGGCGTGTATACGCACCCGACTTTCTCAGATTATGGCCTCGATGCGGCCCTTTCGCGAGGGTTGCCGGGGCATTTTGACCATGTAGTGGAGCATATCCATGGCCGTTCCAAAAAGAAAAACCTCTCCGTCGAAGCGCGGCATGCGCCGCTCGGCCGACGCGCTCAAGGCCCCGACCTATGTCGAGGACAAGAATTCCGGTGAAATGCGCCGCCCGCATCATATCGACCTGAAGACCGGCATGTATCGCGGCCGCCAGGTTCTGGAGCCGAAGGAAAGCTGAGAAGCTTCCAAGGTTCATGACGTTTCAAAAGACCGGCCCGTGGCCGGTCTTTTTGTTTTGGCGACCTCATGGCGCGGCGGCCGACCCGAAATCGGCACGACTTGACTTCGCGCCCGCGCGGCCCTGAGCCGTCTCTTGTCTATTTCAAGCGCTAAGGGTCGTTCGCGCGTGAGATGATGGCACGATTTCAGCCGAACAACCGGCTGACATCGTTATTTCATTAGGTCTTAGAGCGTGTTCGCCGCCGCCGGTGAAAACCCTTGACGGCGCGCCTGCGGCGGATTTTACAAAAGGGTGCCCCATTGGAGTCGCCCAGATGTTCGGTGCCATCCCGCTGCTGATCGTGCCCTTCGTCCTCTACAATCTCGGCCTGCTCGGATTGTTCGGCGGCGGCGACGATCCGTGGATGACCGAGATGTTCTCCTTCCGCATGATGTCGGGCGGCGTGTTCTCGATGACGCTCGGCGACCTGATGGTGCTGATCGGGCTGATCTTCCTGTTCATCGAGATCTCGAAATCGGTGCGCACGACCAATGCCTCGATCCTGGACCATCTTTTGTCGACGCTGGTCTTCATCGCCTTCCTGGTCGAATTCCTGCTGGTGAAGGGCGCGGCGCACTCCGTCTTCTTCACGCTGATGATCATCGCCCTGTTCGACGTGCTGGCCGGCTTCTCGGTGTCGATGCGGTCGGCGAGCCGCGATATCAATTTGAACTAGGGATACAGCGCGGAAGCATGACTTCGTGATTGGCGAAACACGTTGATCGGATCGTCATTCTATGGTCTGCGCCGCGTCGCTTCGCTCCTGCTTCGCCCTGGAATGACGAGCCTCTTCGCCGCGTCTCAACCTGCCGCAGCCTCAGCCTTTCGCGCGACGACTGCCTCGTAGGCAGCGCGCAGTTGCTGGCGCACGGTGGGCGTGCCCGGCGGCGTCTTCGAAGGCATGCCCAGATGCTCGTGGCGCAGTTCGTCCATGAATCGCTCCCATAGCGGCGGGCCGCCCTTTTCGAGCAGCTCGGCGCGGATCGACAATTCTTCCGTAACCGGCAGCCAGACGCGTCCCCAGGCGCCGAGCTGCGCCATGATCGGCACCAGCGTGATCGCCATCTCGGTCAGGCTGTAGATCGCCTTCTGTTTGTGACTGGGGTCGTCGGCCTTGGTCAGAAGCCCGAGCTGCATCAGCCGCTTCAGCCGGTCGGCCAGGATGTTGGAGGCGATGCCTTCGATCGAGCCGTTGAGCAACTCGCGGAAATGGCGTTTTCCGCCGAAGATCATGTCGCGCAGGATGATCAGGCTCCACCGGTCGCCGAACACTTCGAGCGACAGATTGATCGGGCAGCCGGACCGACGGTCGATGCTCATGGCAGTCTCCAGAAAAACCAGTTGCATTATGATATCGGTTTAATTATCCTGCAACCGATTGCAAAATGCAATCAGATTGGAGGAGCAGATGACCACCGCAGCGCAGCGCCCCGACATCGTTTCGGAGACCTTTGGCAGTTCGAAAGATCCGACGATCCTTTTGATCATGGGCGCCATGGCCTCGATGTCGTGGTGGCCCGAAGCCTTCTGCCGGCAACTTGCCGGGCGCGGCCGCTTCGTCATCCGCTACGACAACCGCGATACCGGCCTGTCGACCAAATATCCGCCGGGCGCGCCGCCTTATGCGTTCGAGGACATGGTGGACGATGCCATGCGCGTGCTCGATGACCATGGCATTGCCAGGGCGCATGTCGCCGGCATGTCGATGGGCGGCATGCTTGCGCAGAGCGTCGCGCTGAAATATCCCGAACGCGTCGGCGCGCTCACTGTGATCTCTTCTTCGCCGCTCGGCGTCGACACATCCGGCCTGCCCGGGACGAGCGAAGCCTATAAGGAACATTCGGCCCAAGGCGCCGATATCGACTGGTCGAACAGGGATCAGGTGCTCGACTTCATGGTCAAGGACGCCCGCGCGATTGCCAGCACGCGCCATCCGTTCGACGAGGAACGGACGCGCGCGATGATCGAGGCGGACTACGATCGCTCCGGCGGTCTCGCCAGCGCGACCAACCATTTCCTGCTCAAGGGCGGCGGCCCGCAGCGGACGGTGCGGGATCTTCGCGCGCCGCTGCTCGTCATCCACGGCAGCGCCGACCCGCTCTTCCCGATCGAGCATGGCGAAGCGCTGGCCAAGGCCGTTCCCGGCGCAAGACTGGTCAAGGTCGAAGGCGGCGGCCATGAACTGCACCGCAACGACTGGCCTCAAATCGTCGAAGCTATCGCCGCTCACGGGCAGCGCTGACGAGAAGCCGCCTTGACTCAAGCCGCCTGGGACAATAGTGAAGTGATCACTTCAGTATTGTCCAACGGCCGAACGCGAAAGAGAGCCGGAATGTCCCTGACGCTGCATTTCCACCCGCTGGCCTCGTTCTGCTGGAAGCCGCTGATCGCGTTCTACGAGAACGGCACGCCTTTCGAACCGGTGATTGTCGACCTCGGCGACGAGGCCTCCCGCGCCGCCTTCCTGAAGGTGTCGCCGACCGGCAAGATGCCGGCGCTGCGTGACGATGCGCGGGGCCGCACGGTGCTGGAATCGACCATCGTCATCGAATATCTCGCCGCGCATTATCCGGGGCCGGTCGAGCTCGTTCCCGCCACTATCGATCTCGCCCTGCAGGTCCGCCAGGCCGACCGCTTCTACGATTTCTACGTGCAGCATCCGATGCAGAAAATCGTCGGCGACAGGCTGCGGCCAAAGGACAAGACCGATCCGTTCGGCGTCGAGGAGTGCCGGGCGCAGCTGCGCAATTCCTACGCCATCGTCGAAGAGGACATGCAGGGCAAGACCTGGGCGGTGGGCGAGACCTTCACGATGGCCGACTGCGCCGCGTCGCCGGCGCTGTTCTATGCCAACAAGGTCGAGCCGTTCGGCGACAAGTTTCCGGCGGTGAAGCGCTACCACGACCGGCTGCTCGCGCGTCCGTCCTTCGCCCGCGTCATCGAGGAAGCGCAGCCCTATTTCAAGTTCTTCCCCTACAACAACGGCTAGAGCCGGATGATTTCAGGTCGAATCGACCTGAAATCTGAATCCGTCTCTAAATCAAAGAGATAGAGCATGATGTCGTCCGAAAACCGCTTCACACTTTTCGGCATCATGCTCTAGAGCGCGATGCTGCACGATACCGCCCAGCTCGATCTGATGTTCCAGGCGCTCGCCGATCCGGCGCGGCGGCAGATGGTGGATCGGCTGTCGCGCGGGCCGGCGTCGGTCAGCCAGCTGGCGGAACCGCTGGCGATGTCATTGTCGGCCGTCGTCCAGCATCTCAACGTGCTCGAGGCGAGCGGCCTGGTGAGGACCGAAAAGCTTGGCCGGGTCCGCACCTGCCGGATCGAACCGCAGGCGCTTCGGGCCGCCGAGCGCTGGATCAACGAGCGGCGGCTCGCCTGGGAGCGCCGGCTCGACCGCCTCGGCGATTTCCTCGCCGAAACCAAGGATGAAACCTGAAGGGTCCCGTCATGAGCGAACGATCCGTCGTCCATTCCACCTTCGTCATCGAACGCGTCTACCCGGCGGCGCCCGAGAAGGTCTATTTCGCGCTGAGCGATCCGGCCGCCAAGAAGCGCTGGTTCGTCGATCCCGACAACCCCATGCCCAGCCGGCATGAGATGGATTTTCGCGTTGGCGGCAAGGAGGTGAATGCCGGCTGTCCCAGCGATGGGCAGATGCATTTCTACAACGCGGTCTATCAGGATATCGTGCCCAACCGGCGCATCGTCTACAGCTATGAGCTCTTGTTCGGCGAAACCCGGGTCTCGGTTTCGCTCGCGACGATCGAGCTTGTCCCCGAAGGCAAGGGTACGCGGCTTATCCTGACGGAGCAGGGCGCCTTCTTCGACGGCATCGATACGCCGGCCACCCGCGAGCACGGCACCCGCGAACTGCTCGACGCACTCGGCGCAGCCCTGGCGGCGAACTGAGTCCCTGTGTCTAGAGCACGATCACCTTGTCGCGCGCCTGCGGCTCGACGCCCCTCGAATCACTCTCCCGGCGCCGTTTCCCAGAACTGGTCGAGCCAGATGTTGAGCCTGAGGAAGCCGGCGCTGCTGACGGCATAGACGCGCCTCGTGCCTTCGGCCTTGGCATTGACCAGGCCGGCGTCGAGCAGGACCTTCAGATGTTGGGAGACCGCAGGGCGTGAGACGGGCAACCCGGCCGCCAATTCGTTCACCGTCTTCGGGCCGCGCCGGAGTTCTTCCAAAAGATAGCGCCGGTTGGGATCGGCTATCGCCACGAAGGCGTCAGAAAACATCATGCCTTTATTTGTGAGGCAAAGTCTTGCGAATCTCAACTATTGGTTTCAACCTTTCTGCGCGGATCGAGCCGCGTGGCCTCGGGCGTGACCGCGCGGTCCGCGGGCTGCGTCTTGAAGGCATCGCGGTTTTCGATCGGCACCGGCGCGCGGGCGCGGATGCGCAGCAGCGTGTAGCCGGCAAGGCTGAGATGCGCGAGCGCCGTTGCCAGGAAAAGCCCCTCCGGACGCACCGAACCCATCAAGGCCGCGGCCAAAAGCGGGCCGATCATCGTGCCGAAGCCGTAGAGCAGGAGCAGGCCGCCGGAAACCTTGACGAAGTCCTCGGAGCGGGCGTGGTCGTTGGCATGCGCGACAGCGATCGAATAGAGCGTATAGGCGAACGCGCCATAGGCTGCGGTCATCACGATGATGAAGACGCCCGAACGCGGCGCGATCAGGAAGATCAGCACCGCGACCAGGGCCGCGCCGAAGGCCGCGCCGGCCAGCACGAAGCGGCGGTCGGTCGTATCCGACAGGCGCCCGGCCGGTAGCTGCATGGCGGCACCGGAAATGACCACCAGGCTCATCATCAGCGCGATCTCGGCGGTCGATATGCCGACACGCGCGCCATAGACGGCACCCAGCGTGCCCCAGGCGCCGTTGGCGATGCCGATCAGGAGGCAGGCCACCGCCGACACCGGCGAATTGGCGTAGAGGCCTTTGACGTCGAGCTTGACGTCCTGCAGGGGCTTGGGATGCGACTGCGTCGACACGGCCGTCGGAATGAGCGACAGGCAAAACAGGATGCCGGTGATCATGAACAGCGAGGCCGACCGCACATCGCCGCCGGCGACGATCATCTGGCCACCCATGATCGAAGCATAGGTGACCATCATGTAGAGGCCAAAGACGGTGCCGCGGTTCTCGTTGGTGGCCTTCTCGTTCAGCCAGCTCTCGATCACCATGAAGGCGCCGGCCATGGTGAAGCCGGTGAAGGCACGCAAAAGGATCCAGACATATTCGTCGATGATGAGGCCGGTGAGCAGCGCGATGATCGCGCCCGACGCGGCGAAGGCGCCGAAAGCCCTGACATGGCCGGCGCGGCGCACGAGACGCGGCGCGAAGAAGCAGCCGGCGACGAAGCCGCCCGCCCAGGCCGTGCCCATCAGGCCGAGCGATGCGGTCGAAAAACCCTCCACCTGGCCGCGCAGCGGCAAGAGCAGGCCGTGCAGGCCGGACGCGGCGAGCAGGAACGCCGTGCCGCGCAGCAGCGAGAGGATCGGTCTGTAGGTTGCAAACATCGCTTGATCCGGGTTCGAGACGCAGGGTCTGAAGACAGATGTATTCGGGCTTTTCGGCGGCGAGCGAGCACGCCGAACAATTTATCCGCGGCGGAACAGCGACTCGGCGGCGGATTTGGTGGCGCCCTTGGCGGTGCGCTCGGCTTCCAGCCTGGCGATCTCGTCGCGCAGCAATGCGATGCGCTCGGACAATTCGTCCACGGACAGCAGCGACAGGTCCTGGCCGATCTCGTGCGGGCGCGGCTTCTTCCTGGGTTCGTCGTCGAAGATCGCCATCCGTCGCTCCTCCCTTACTTGGCCATTTGCCTGATTTGACAATCAGCATACATAGAGCAATTCCAGGAAAAGTGCGTAGCGGTTTTCCGTCCGGAATTGCGCAAGAACAAAGAGTTGGAGCGGTTCGGCGTTATCCGACGTCAAAACGTTCCAAGCAGGGGCGCCGATGCAAACGGCCGACGACAGATCGACATAAGGAGACGGCAAGCCATGGCAAACGGGCAGAAGATTCCGGCAAATATGACGGCCATCGCGATCTCGCAACCGGGCGGGCCAAAGGTGCTCAAGCCGGAAACGCGCGACGTGCCGGTGCCCGGCCCCGGCGAGGTGCTGATCCGTGTGCACGCCGCCGGGGTCAACCGGCCGGACGTGCAACAGCGCAAGGGCGCCTATCCACCGCCGCCCGGCGCCTCGGACCTGCCCGGTCTCGAGGTGGCCGGCGAAATCGCGGCACTCGGCGACGAGATATCGCGCTGGCGCATCGGCGACCGGGTCTGCGCGCTGACGCCAGGCGGCGGCTATGCCGAATATGTCAAGGTCCATGCCGGCAGCGTGCTGCCGATCCCGGCCGGCTTCACCTATTCGGAAGCCGCCGCCGTGCCGGAGAACTATTTCACCGTCTGGCACAATGTGTTCGAGCGCGGCGGCCTGAAGAAGGGCGAGACGCTGCTCGTCCATGGCGGCTCGTCCGGCATCGGCACCACCGCCATCCAGCTCGCCTCGGCATTCGGCGCCACTGTGATCACCACCGCCGGCAGCAAGGAGAAATGCGACGCCTGCCTCAAGCTCGGCGCCGCCCGGGCCATCAACTACCGCGAGGAGGATTTCGTCGCCGCGGTGAAGGACGCGACCGACAGGAAGGGCGCCGACGTCATTCTCGACATGGTCGGCGGCGACTATGTCGCGCGTAACTACGAGGCGGCGGCCGTCGAGGGGCGCATCGTCCAGATCGCGGTGCAGGCCGGCGCCGTCGCAAGCACCAATTTCGCAACGCTTATGGTCAAGCGCCTGACCCATACCGGCTCGACACTTCGCCCGCGCACCGTCGAATTCAAGGCGGCGCTTGCCGCCGCGCTGGAGGCCCAGGTGTGGCCGCTGCTCGGCACGCGCAAGGTTGCGCCCGTGATGGACACGATCTTTCCGCTGACCGAAGCCTGGCGGGCGCATGAACGGATGGAAGAGGGCGAGCATATTGGCAAGATCGTCCTCGACGTCGGCTAGGATGGGCCGATATTCAGGTGAGGCCGGCCTGCGAATAATGGCTTTCTGTGCTTCCGGTGCTCACATACTAAAGTACGCTCCGCTCCGGTTCTCGGAAGCCATTGTTCTCGGCTCGGCCTGACCTGAATCTCGACCTATCCTGGCTCCGCGCCCTCCCTTAGCGACAAGCTGAACGAAGCCTTAATGCTGCAATGCACAAAACGCATTGCGGCCATGCAAAAGCGTCCGTTCAATTTGTGGGCAGGAGTGCCTATTTACGCGTCATCAAACGATTTGACCAAACGACTGGAGAACCAAAATGAACCCGATCAGTGCTTTCCGTAAGTGGCGCATGTACAACGAGACCGTGCGTGAATTGAACAAGCTCAATGCCCGCCAGCTGAGCGACCTCGGCATCAACCGTGCCGACATCGAGCGTATCGCCCGTCAGGCGGTGTAATCAGACGCAGCCCGACCGCAAGGCCGGGCTGCGGCATGCAAGCCAGAGCCGTCGAGACGCTTGCTTTGTTTCCGGTTCCAAGCCCGCTGGACCTCGTCCAGCGGGTTTTGTCTTTCTAGGGCTGTGAATCGGCCCCTTCCCAAAAACATTGCGAAAATTGGAGGGAGCGTTTATACAGGCCGCGAATTTCCCATTTTGGTGGCTCTAAAACCACCGCCCGCGCGGGAACGCGGGCGAACGAGAAGGATTTTTGATATGGCCAATTCGCTGCTGATGCCCAAGGCGACCGCCGTCTGGCTGGTCGACAACACCGCGCTCTCCTTCGAGCAGATCGCGCAGTTCTGCGGATTGCATCCGCTCGAGGTCAAGGCGATCGCCGACGGCGAGTCGGCGCAGGGCATCAAGGGCATGGACCCGATCATCACCGGCCAGCTGACGCGCGACGAGATCGCGCGCGGCGAGAAGGACGTCAACTACCGGCTGAAGCTGTCGGAGCCGAAGGTGCGAGTGCCTGAATCGAAACGCAAGGGCCCGCGCTACACGCCGCTGTCGAAACGCCAGGACCGGCCGAACGCCATCCTGTGGCTGGTGCGCAACCACCCGGAACTCAAGGACGCGCAGATCTCGCGTCTTGTCGGCACCACCAAGTCGACGATCGAGCAGATCCGCGAGCGCAAGCACTGGAATTCGGCCAACCTGCAGCCGATGGATCCGGTGACGCTCGGCCTTACCTCGCAGATCGACCTCGACCTCGAAGTCAATCGCGCCTCGCGCGGCCGCGAGCCGGCGCAGCCCGTCGGCGACACGCTGCTGCCCGCGGCGCTCACCGAACGGCTGGTGCCCGCGCCCGAGAAGCCGAAGGACGAAGACCAGGAGCTGGACGCCAACGCCGTCTTCGCCAAGCTTTCGGCGCTCAAGTCGAAGAACGAGGATGCGGACGACGAGTAGTCGTCGCGGTGCGGTTGCTGCACGCTTTTTGAGCGGCGGTATC
This sequence comes from Mesorhizobium sp. B3-1-7, assembly GCF_006439385.1. Classification (NCBI taxonomy): domain Bacteria; kingdom Pseudomonadati; phylum Pseudomonadota; class Alphaproteobacteria; order Hyphomicrobiales; family Phyllobacteriaceae; genus Mesorhizobium; species Mesorhizobium sp. B3-1-7. The sequence goes on along the minus strand of NZ_VFTL01000050.1, from coordinate 4,197 downwards.
CACGAACCCAACAAAAAAGCCCGCTTCGAGCGGGCTTTTCTGTTGGACAATGGCTTGGGAGGAAGTCACGTCCGCGCGGCGCGGTCGGGCGCCATGCCGTAATCCTCTGAGCGCTCGACGGCGCGGTAGAAATCGGCGAGCTGCTTGCCGCGCTCCGGCTTGAAGATACGGCCGGCGATGACGACCGAGGCGATGCGGTCGATGCGGAAAGCGCGGAAATCGTCGCGCATCTCGCACCATGCGACCAGGGTCCAGACCTTGCCCCAGAACCACAGGCCGAGCGGCCTGATGTCGCGCGCGGTGCCGCGGCCGGCCTCGTCGGAATAGTCGATGGTCAGCACCTGGCGTTTCTCGACGGCGCGCTCGATCAAGTCGATGGCCTCGCGCGCGGCGTCGCTCACCACCCACATCGGCGTGTGGATCTCGGTGCGGGCGATGCGATCCTTCTCGGCATCGGGCAGCACCGCGCCGATCTTGACCAGCGCCTCGTCGGCGGCCCTCGCCATTGCCGCGCCGCCAAAGGCGCGCACCATGCGGGCGCCGGCCACCAGCGCCACGATCTCGTCACGCGTGAACATCAGCGGCGGAAGGTCGAAACCCTCCCTCATCATGTAGCCGACGCCCGCTTCGCCGTCGATCGGCACGCCGGTCGACTGCAGGTCGGCTATGTCGCGATAAATGGTACGCTCGGAAACCTCGAGCCACGTGCCGAGCTTCTGCGCGGTGACCAGCCGGCCACCCCGCAAATGCTGCACGATCTGGAAAAGCCTGTCGGCGCGGCGCATCGATTTCTCCCCCGGGGTTTATGGCTTGAGCCCTTCGCGCTTGCGTTGCGCGGCAACGAATTTCGCTCCGAAGGACAATCTGCCCGTGGTCGGCGTCCCAGCATCCAGCACACGCCAGAAGGGCGCGACGTCGCCCAGCGCCATGCCGCGCTCGAGGTCCTCGTGAGCGGCTTCGGCAACGGTGCGCAGATGATAGCCGATCGTCACCGGGCATGTCACTTCGGCGCCGTGCTCGATCGCCAGAGCGGTACGCAACGCACGAACATCCATTTCGACCCCTTCAGGAATCGAGCGTATGAAGTCGTCGACCTGGCGCGCGGTCGGCACCAGCATCGACTGGCCCTCGACGACATCGCCGACCGTGCGCGGCGACGGCTTGATGCCGTTGATGCCTGGCGTGTTCAGCCTGTCGTTCCAGCTTTTCACCATACGCGGATTGGTCCGGATCGTCGGTTCGTGTTCGTTGCTGTCAGGATCGAAGCTGCTCCAACTACCGCATGCCTCCTGACAACATCCTGTCAGGAGGCTGCGGCGAAGCTACCGGCAAACAAAGGCTTCTTCCCTGAACGCAACATCACTGGCTGCCATTACATCTGGGCGCGGTGCCGCCACAATCCAAGTCGCGGCGGCAAAATTTCAGTTTTCGCGCACGCGGCCCGTGTAAAGGTCCGGCCAACCAATGTCCTTGCGGATGTCCGCCGGCAAGGTGTTCAGGAAACGCTGGGTACGGATCTCGTTGCGCACGGTGCGGATCCTGCCGACATAGTGCTGCACGCTGCGCAGAATGGTAAAACCGTTCATGACCTCACTCCTCTCTTTTCGATGAGGAGAGTATCTCACACCCCTCCTGACAGCAGTCTGTCAGGAGGTTGACAGGGTGCCGAAGAAGGCGGTGCGGTGCCCCTCGCAGAGTTCAAATGAAGCCGGTTCTGTCAGGAATGGTCGGCACGAAGCGTGCCTTAAGAACGGCTTTGACAGGCATCGGCATTGCTGGTCAAAGGCGGCATGACGAAACTGCTCGCCCTTGTCATCATCGGCATCATGCTGATCCAGGTCATCAAGCCGCTGGGATGGCCCGGGCTGAAGCGGCGTGGCGATTTCTGGAAGCTGGCGCTGCTGGCCATGGCCGCGATCTCGCTTGCGGCGGTGCTTGGGCACTGGGCGTAGGTCTGTCCATATTCAGGCGAGGACGGCCTGCGAGTGGCGTGTCCTGACCTGAAGCTCAACTTACCTTGCTCGCTTCACCACCCAGCACGAAATCCAGCAGATGCTCCGCCCAGGCGCGATAGCCTGCTTCGGAAGCGTGGAATCCGTCGGAGGCGAAGCCGACCTCGGCATCGGTGATCGGCAGGCGCGCGGCGGCAATGGCGCCGCGCTCGTTGCAGAGCCGCACGCCCATGCGGTTCATTTCCGTGGCGCGGATCTCGAGAATCCTGCCGAGCAATGGCGGCATTGCCGGCGAGCGGGTGAATTCCAGCACCGGCGACCACACGACACGCGCTTCCGGCCATTTGGCGCGCAGCGCGTAGAGCAGGCCGCCGAACTCCTTCTTGAAGCGCGGCACGGAGTGGAAGTTCTTGGTGTCGTTGGTGCCGATGGCGAGCACGATATGGGTCCAATGATCGGCCGACAGGTTGGGCAGGACATAATCGCGGATCTGGCCGGATGTCGCCGAATTGAAGCCGGCGGCGCGCCAGCGCACGGCGCTGCCGGCGCGTTCGGCGATCAGGCCGGCAAGCTGTGCGGCAAGCCCGTATTCGGATTGCTCGATCCCGACCGACGCTGCCGAGGAGTCGCCCAGGACCAGCAAGGCGATGGGCGGCGCCTTGCCTGGTATCTCGTGCAGGACCGGGCCTCGCGCGGGCAGCATGCGCGTGGTGCGCCGGCGCACGCCGAGGCCCTGCCAGACATAGACCGGGAAAGCGAGCCAGGTGAGAAGGGCAAGCAGGCGCTGCATGGCGGTTCCGTTGGCGTGACCCGCAAGCCATTAGCGCATGTTTGGGCTGACGTGAACGATGCCGTTCACGCGCAGCAGTCCGGCCGGTCCTTGTCCTGGTATTCGTCGTGCAGGCGCACCCAGTCCATCAGGTTGTGATACGGACCGGCCTCGTCGCGGCCCTTGGGCGTCATGTCGAGATAATGATAGGCCCCGATCAGCGCGTCGCCGCCGCGGGCCCGCGACAGGAAGGTGAGGAAGATGTCGCCATTGCCGTCGCGATAAAAGACGCTGGTGCCCGGCAGGTCTTTCGACCGCAACGGACGCTTCTCGAAATTGTAGGTGGTTTCGCCTGCGGCGATCTGCTTGTCGGTGAAGGAGACCTGCAGGTCGAAGTTGAAATCGGACGCGTAGGACGACACCCAGTCGAACTTCCAGCCCATGCGCCGCTTGTAAGGCAGGATTTCCGCGAGCGGCGCGCGCGAGACGACGACCAGGGAGACGTCATGATGCTTTAGATGCTGGTTGGCGCCGTCGATATGGTCGGCGAGGAACGAGCAGCCCTGGCAACGGTGATCGCAACCCGGCGTCATCATGAAATGGTAGACGATCAGCTGGCTGTTGCCGGCGAACAGGTCGCCTAGGCGCCTCGGTCCCGCTTCGCTTTCGAAGACATAATCCTTGCGCAGCTTGAACCACGGCAACTGTCGCCGTTCGGCAGCGATAAGGTCGCGGAACCGTGTCAGTTCCTTCTCGCGTTCCAGATGCTTGCGATGCGCCTCGAACCAGTCCTCGCGCGAAACCACGGCATTGCGATGCATGACCATCTCCTGTCCTCTCCTGCCAAGGACGTTCGACATGGGCGCGATCCGACATCGCCGCCGCCGTTTCGCTGCATCAGGTAGGAACGGTGCCCGTAAAAAGCAAAAGCCCGGGCTATACCCGGGCCCTTGCTGTTTATTGGAAGGGATGGCGTCACGCGGCCTTTTCCAGCGCCGGCTGCCATTTCCCGAGCGCCGCCAGATGGTTCATGTGCGCGCGGTGGGTGAAGGCGGCCTGGCCGGCGGCAACGTTCGAGGCCTTGCCGCTCCACGCCTTCTGCGGCGCGGCCTGGAGCGCGCGGCCATAGGAGAAGGTCAGCTTCCACGGATGCGGCCCGATGGCGTTGATGGCGTTGAGGTTGGCGGTCGCCTCCTCGTCCTCCTGGCCGCCGGAGAGGAAGGCGATGCCCGGCACCGCCGCCGGCACCACTTCGCGGAATAGCTTGATCGTCTTCTCGGCGATTTCCTCCGGGCTGTCGGTCTTGCCCGATTTCTTGCCCGAGATGACCATATTGGGCTTCAGGATCGAGCCTTCCAGCACGACGCGCGCCGCATAGAGTTCGTCATAGAGCTTGACCAGCGTCGCCATCTCGGACGTGCCGGCCGACGGCATGATCCTCGATGTCGGCGCAAAGACCGTACAAAGCGTCAACGA
>NZ_VFTL01000005.1:0-232131 GCF_006439385.1 Mesorhizobium sp. B3-1-7 | reverse complement strand
GGGCGGAGCAAGGAGCGAAGCGACGCGCGCAGACCCTGGAATCCATGCCGTTACATCAACGCGTTGCAACGGTTCAGAATTCTGCGCCGTTGCGCCCTACGATAAAGGTCACGGCATGGATCCTCGGGTCTGCGCGCGTCGCTTCGCTCCTTGCTCCGCCCTGGAATGACGAAGCGGAGGGTTCTCTGCCACACTACGCCTCGTTGATCATCGCCTCGATATTATAACCGTCGGGATCGAGTACGAAGCAGGCGTAGTAATGCTCGGCATAATCCGGGCGCGGACCGGGCGCGCCATTGTCCGCGGCGCCCGCCTCGATCGCCGCGCGATGGAACGCATCGACCTCGGCCTTGCTCTTCACCCGGAAGGCGACATGCAGATGGGTGAGCGGCGGCTTCTCGCCCGTGCTCTGGATCTCGAACAGGCAGCCATTGCCGACATCAAAGGCCCAGAAGACGCCTTCTTTGCCGAAGGACAGGCTGTAGCCCAGAGGCGCAAAAGCCTGTTCGTAGAAGAGCTTGCTCTTGTCGAGGTCGCTCACTTCGATGGTGATGTGGTCGATCATGGTGTTCCAGACGTTAGCAAATCGGCTGCGACCGGTCCGATAACATCACTTTTGCGACAGTTGCTCCGGTGATGGCACCACGCCTTTTGAGTGCTATTGGATCGATTAGGAACAAAAGGGCTTGGCCAATCAGAACTGCCTTGTAAGCAATTTCCTTTGATCAGACCTCAATGAACTCAAATCTGGAGTCCAATCAAAATTCTCAAAGAATTCGACAATCACGTCAGAAAAATCGTCATGATTTGCCGCTTGAAGCAGATTTGGCTCAACCTTTCGGCTTATGGATACCGCGTTAGCTTTAGTTATTCTATCGTACGAGAAGGGCATTCTATCAAATTCGCCTATCCAGAGATGGCGGTCGGCAGCTCCTTCAAGCTTGATACTGATCTCAACGCCAGAGCCATAGATACCATTTCTGTATAGTCTAAAAAGAAATTCGATGATCTCGGTAAGAAGCCATATCGACCCAAGGACGCTTACGGCACCTGGCTTAGGAGGGCGACCTGAGTGATATTTTGTCCAGACGACCCAGTCCTCACCAAGAGCGCGATAGTGTAGAAACTGGGTTGATCGGTACATTCGCCAAAACTCAATATGATCGTTCCAGTCAACCCAATTCTCATAGTATTCGCCCGCCGGTCCTCTTCCTGAAGAGTCGTCGTTTCGGTTAGAAATATGCGGGTAATCCCAGCCACGTAATTCTACATGACTTCGGTCGACGATCACGTTGCAGTTTGGAAGCGAGAGGTCTTCCATGGGTAACGTGAGCGGCCGAAAATTAATACGCCAGTAGGCCTTCGAGCGTATCTTTTCGATGAGACCCTCTTTCATTAAAGTCCACCGAGTTCATCATCGAGCTTTTTGATTGGCTGTGCCGGCACTGCCAAACCAAGCCGTTGAAAGCGATGCATGCGCAACGCCGTTGCACGCTCTATGACCTGTCCCAAGTCAAAGGAGTTTGAGATTGCTGCACTCTGCCATCGTTTGTTGCGATTTCTGTAGTAGAGCGTAGCCTCTTTTACGTCGGCACCGTTGCGCCTGCATAAAACTGGCACGTCTTGGAATGGTTCCACCCTGATAGCTGCGAATGTCAATCCGTTGGAATCTTTCGGAAAAGTCACTGAAAAATTCACATGCGGGTCAGCAAATTTGGCCATCTGGTCTCGCATAATATCGAGATCATAGGTAGCCAATTGCGCTGCAGACAAACCCTGTCGAGTGAATGTCTTATCTTCCACTCCGATTAAGATTAGCCCGCCGTCTTCGACGTTCGACATAGCAAGAATGTCCTTGGCCAGCTGTTGCGCATCCCACTGCCCAGCCGCCTTTATATCGAAGTTTTGTGTCTCAGTCCCGCCCTGTAGGCGGGACTCTAAATCAGCGGTATCCATTATTTGGCATCAGTTCTCAGCTGCACCCGCTCGTAGAACCACACGTGTCGCACTTCTCGCAGGTGCCGTTTCGCACCATGGTGAAGTTGTGGCACTCGGAGCATTCGTTGCCGGTGTAGCCCTGGAGCAGCGACTGCTGGCGCCTTGTCGCGGCGAGCTTCTTCGCCTCGGCGGCCTCGTTGGCGGCGGCGTCGGTGAATAACGCCTCGGCGCCGCCGGCGGCTTCGGCTTCTTCTTCGACCATATCCTCGGCCAGTTCCCGGGCGCGCTCCTCATAGTCGCGCTTGTAGGCGATGGCCTCGTCGCTGGCCGGCTTCAGCGCCAGCACGTTGGAGCCTGAGAAGGCGGTGGGCGCCGCGCGGGCAGGGGCGGTCGACGGCCCCGAGCCGCCGAAACCCTTCGGGTCTGAGCCGGCAGCTGACACCAGCTTCACCGGCGAGGCGCCGCGATAGAGGCCCTTGGAGAAGGGCGTCGCCTTGCCTTCGGTGATGCCGCGGCCGAGCGCGGTCTTGTCGAAGTCCGACTGGTCGACATGGGCGAGGTCGTGGCGGCCGAGATAGGAGACCGCGAGCTCGCGGAACACGTAGTCGAGGATCGATGTCGCGTTCTTGATGGCGTCGTTGCCCTGCACCATGCCGGCCGGCTCGAACTTGGTGAAGGTGAAGGCCTCGACATATTCGTCGAGCGGCACGCCATATTGCAGGCCGAGCGAGATGGCGATGGCGAAGTTGTTCATCATGGCGCGGAAGGCGGCGCCTTCCTTGTGCATGTCGATGAAGATCTCGCCGAGGCGGCCGTCGTCGAATTCGCCGGTCCTGAGATAGACCTTGTGGCCGCCGACGACGGCCTTCTGCGTGTAGCCCTTGCGGCGGTTCGGCAGCTTCTCGCGGTCGCGGTAGAGCCGCTCGATGACGCGCTCGACGATCTTTTCCGTCACCTGCACGGCGCGCTGCGCGGCGGGCGCGGCGATCAGCTGCTCGACCGCCTCGTCCTCGTCCTCCTCGCCATCGGCGAGCAGCGAGGCATTGAGCGGCTGCGAGAGCTTCGAGCCGTCGCGATAAAGCGCGTTCGCCTTCAGCGCCAGCTTCCACGACAGCATATAGGCGTTCTTGGCGTCCTCGACGGTCGCCTCGTTCGGCATGTTGATGGTCTTGGAGATAGCGCCCGAGATGAAGGGCTGCGCCGCCGCCATCATCAGGATGTGGCTATTGATCGAGAGCGAGCGCTTGCCGATCTTGCCGCAGGGGCTGGCGCAATCGAACACCGGCAGATGCTCGGCCTTGAGGAAGGGCGCGCCTTCCAAAGTCATCGCACCGCAGACATGGATGTTGGCGGCGTCGATGTCCTTCTTCGAGAAGCCGAGAGCCGGCAGCATCTCGAAGGAGATGTCGCCGAGCTGCTCGTCGGTGAAGCCGAGCGTCTCCTTCACCCAGTCGGCGCCGAGCGTCCACTGGTTGAACACGAACTTGATGTCGAAGGCCGACTTCAGCGCCGCATTCAGCGCCGCGATCTTCTCGTCGCTGAAGCCCTTGGCCTTGAGCGAGGACGGGTTGATGCCGGGCGCCTGGTTGAGGTTGCCGTGGCCGACCGCGTAGGCCTCGATCTCGGCGATCTGGCTTTCGGAGTAGCCCAGCGTGCGCAGCGCTTCCGGCACGGCGCGGTTGATGATCTTGAAATAGCCGCCGCCGGCGAGCTTCTTGAACTTCACCAGCGCGAAGTCGGGCTCGATGCCGGTGGTGTCGCAATCCATGACCAGACCGATCGTGCCGGTCGGCGCAATCACGGTCGCCTGCGCGTTGCGGTAGCCATGCTCCTCGCCGAGCTCGATGGCGCGGTCCCAGGCGGCGCGGGCATGCTCGGCCAAAGCCTGCTGCTTCAGGTCGGCGGCGACCAGCGGCACCGGGTTGACGGCGAGCTTCTCGTAGCCGTCCTTGTCGCCGTAAGCGGCGCGGCGGTGATTGCGCATGACGCGCAGCATGTTCTGTGCGTTGCGGTCATAGTCCGGGAAGGCGCCGAGCTCGGCGGCCATCTCGGCCGAAGTCGAATAGGCAACGCCGGTCATGATGGCGGTAAGCGCTGCACAGATGGCGCGGCCCTCGTCGGAGTCGTAAGGGATGCCCGAGGTCATCAGCAGGCCGCCGATATTGGCGTAGCCGAGGCCGAGCGTGCGGTATTCGTAAGAGAGCTTGGCGATTTCCTTGGACGGGAACTGCGCCATCATCACCGAGATTTCGAGCACGACAGTCCACAGGCGAACGGTATGCTCGTAAGCGGCGATGTCGATCGTGCCGTCTTCGCGGCGGTAGGGCAAAAGGTTGATCGAGGCGAGGTTGCAGGCCGTGTCGTCGAGGAACATGTATTCCGAGCACGGGTTGGAGGCCCGGATCGCACCGGCGGAGGCGCAAGTGTGCCAGTCGTTCATCGTCGTGTTGAAGTGCAGGCCCGGATCGGCGGAAGCCCAGGCGGCGTAGCCGATCTTTTCCCACAGGTCGCGCGCCTTCAGCGTCTTCAGCACCTTGCCGTCCTTGCGGGCGGTAAGCTGCCAGTCGCCATCGGCCTCGACGGCGCGCAGGAAATTGTCCTTCAGCGACACCGAGTTGTTGGAGTTCTGGCCGGAGACGGTGAGATAGGCGTCCGAATCCCAGTCGGTGTCGTAGGTCTTGAACGACATCGAGGTGTAGCCTTGCTTGGCGAACTGGATGACGCGGTAGATGTAGTTCTCCGGCACGGCGTCCTTCTTGGCCGCCTTGATCTCGCGCTTCAGCGCGGTGTTCAAAGCCGGATCGAAGCAGTCGTCGCCATGGCCTTCGCAATTGACGCAGGCCTTCATGATGGCTTCGAGATGCTTCTTGACGATCTTGGAGCCGGTCACCAGCGAGGCGACCTTCTGCTCTTCGTTGACCTTCCAGTCGATGAAGTCCTCGATATCCGGGTGGTCGGCGTCGACGATGACCATTTTCGCCGCACGGCGCGTCGTGCCGCCCGACTTGATGGCGCCCGCCGCGCGGTCGCCGATCTTGAGGAAGCTCATCAGGCCGGACGAGCGGCCGCCGCCGGACAGCTTTTCGCCTTCGCCGCGCAGCATCGAGAAGTTCGAGCCGGTGCCGGAGCCGTATTTGAACAGGCGCGCCTCGCGCACCCACAAATCCATGATGCCGCCCTCGTTGACGAGATCGTCCTGCACGCCCTGGATGAAGCAGGCATGCGGCTGCGGATGCTCGTAGGAGGACTTCGACTTGGTCAGCTTGCCGGTGAAGGGGTCGACATAGAAGTGGCCCTGGCTCGGGCCGTCGATGCCGTAGGCCCAGTGCAGGCCGGTGTTGAACCACTGCGGCGAGTTCGGCGCGACGCGCTGGGTGGCGAGCATATAGGCGAGCTCGTCGCGGAAAGCGCGCGCGTCGTCCTCGGATTTGAAGTAGCCGCCCTTGTAACCCCAATAGGTCCAGGTGCCGGCGAGGCGATCAAAGACCTGGCGGGCGTCGGTTTCCGAACCATAGCGCTCGGCCTCGGGCAGCTTGGCGAGCTCAGCCTCGTCGGCAACCGAACGCCACAGAAAGGAGGGGACGTCGTTCTCCTCGACCTTCTTCAGGCGCGCCGGCACGCCGGCCTTGCGGAAATACTTTTGGGCCAGGATGTCGGCCGCGACCTGGCTGAACTGCGCCGGCACATCGATATTGTCCAGGCGGAACACCACCGAGCCGTCGGGATTCTTGATCTCCGACAAAGCCTTGCGGAATTCGATCTCCGCATAGGCAGACTGATCTGGCTTGGTGAAGCGACGCTCGATGCGCATTGGTCCCGTTCCTTTGTGTCTATATATAGCGCTTTTCCCCAGGGATTGCTGCCCCACATGGCGAAAAGCGCAGTCCGCCGTTTGCCGGCACTGCAAGCAGCGCCGGCATTCTCCTCGTCGCAAGTGCCGGCACGCAGACAGCAAGACGCTTTCCAAGCATCCGCCCGGGCTGCAGGCCGACCCTCGCGGGTCCCTAAACTGAAACTTTTGTCGATTCCCTCCGTAGAGGGAGGTTCACACTATCTAGCGTCGAGCCTGCCTGCAAACACTAAATATAGTGTTAACAGATCATTTTTTCCAGACCGACAATTCTCCCTTTCGCCCACCCAAGCCCTAAAGATCCCCACGCCTCCGCCGGCCTCGTGAACAGGCGGAAATCCGGGCAAAACGCACAAAATCCGGGAAAAAAGACCGGGCTCGAAACTCTCCGGTCGCGCCCGCAACAGGAGCGCATGGCCTATAAAAAGCGACTCGTTCCGACCCGTCAAGGATTCGTTTTTGTAGCTTTTGTGACCCCAACATCTTGTGTGTCACATATGTGGATAACGGGGACATAGGAAGCTTGGGTTCGCAGGCACTTGACGCGGTTTATCAGTCTGCCGTGAAGCCGTGTCGGGCCGTCGGCTTTTCATTTTAGCTGGCTTGCACTATCTGTTGCGTTCGCGCGGGGGCGCGCCTTGTCAACACCAAAAGCATCCGCTACGCCCCGCTCATGACAGTTACTGTACGTTTTGCCCCATCGCCGACCGGCCGCATCCATATCGGCAATGCGCGCACCGCGCTGTTCAATTGGCTTTTCGCCATGAACAACAAGGGCCGTTTCATCCAGCGCTTCGACGACACCGACATTGCCCGCTCGAAGCAGGAATATGCCGATTCCATCCTGTACGACCTGCATTGGCTGGGCATCTTCCCGGATGTCACCGAATACCAGTCGCGTCGCTTCGAGATTTATGACGCTGCGGTCGAGCGACTGAAGGCGGCGCGGGTGCTCTATGCCTGCTACGAGACGCCTGAAGAACTCGATCTGCGCCGCAAGGTGCGTCGCACGCGCGGCCTGCCGCCGGTCTATGGCCGCGAGGCGCTGACGCTGACGCCGGAGCAGGTGGCCGAATACCAGTCGGATGGCCGCCGGCCGCATTGGCGTTTCCTGCTGCCCAACTTCACCGGCGATCCGCTGCAGCCCGAACGGACCGACGTGCATTGGAATGACCTGGTGCGCGGCGAGGAGACCGTCGACCTCGCCTCGCTATCGGATCCCGTCCTGGTGCGCGAGGACGGCACTTATCTCTACACGCTGCCTTCGGTGGTCGACGACATCGATATGGGCGTCAGCCACGTCATTCGCGGCGACGACCACGTCACCAACACCGGCGTGCAGATCGCCATCTTCAGGGCGCTCGGCGCCGAGCCGCCGGTCTTCGGCCACCACAATCTGCTCACTACCGTGTCGGGCGAGGGGCTGTCGAAGCGCACCGGCGCGCTGTCGATCGAAAGCCTGCGCGAGGACGGCATCGAGCCGATGGCGGTGGCTTCGCTTGCGGTGCTGGTCGGCACGTCGGAAAATGTCACCGCCGCGCATGATCTCAACGAGCTTGCCGGCCATTTCGACCCGGCGGCGACGTCCAAGTCCGCCTCCAAATTCGACCCGGACGAGCTCTTCGTGCTCAACCGCGCGCTGATCCATCATATGCCGTTCGAGGAAGCGCGCGACCGGCTGATGGTGCTGGGCATTTCCGGCGACAAGGCCGAGCCGTTCTGGATGGCCGTGCGCGGCAATCTCGACCGCCTGTCGGACGCGGTCGCCTGGTGGCGAATCCTGAGCGAGGGCCCGCAGGAGCCGGCCGAGTTTTCCGGCGAGGACCGTGATTTCCTCAATCAGGCTTTCGAGCTTTTGCCGGAGGAACCGTGGAACGGCACGGTGTGGAAGGACTGGACCGGCAAGATCAGGGAAGCAACCGGGCGCAAGGGCAAGCCGCTGTTCATGCCGCTGAGGCTCGCCCTTACCGGGCGGACTTCGGGGCCGGAGCTTTCAGATCTATTGCCGCTGATGGGTCGGGAAGGAACGCTGGCCCGACGACCCTGACCTTGCGCTGATCCGGCGGCAGCGCCGAGACCGGCGACACCGGCACCTTGGTGGTCAGCCGCTTGATCGCAGCCTGGTCCAGCCCGCCCTCTGCATTGGCGAGCGTTTCCGGATCGGCGCCGGGATCCGGCTTGGACGCCGGCACGGGAATGAAGGGCGCTGCTTCGCTGTCGGGCTGCGACTGTTCGGGGTTGGGCGGGTTGCCGCCGATGATCGTGAAGTTGCCGGCTTGCGCGTTGCAGCCGCAGGTCGGCGGCCGTGAATAATTGGCCTGCTTGTAGAGATAGGCGGTCGGCAGCTCGCTGTAGGGTTGACCGGTCGCCGACGAGGTCATCGAGCCAGAGTCGTCGTCCATTCCCCGCGAATAGAAGACCTGCATTTCGGTGCCCGGGCAGCTCGATTCGCAATTCTTCTGGTCGCGCTCGAAGTCGCCGATGGAAGCCGCGTTGGACATCGGGAAGAAATAGCCGTCGCAGGTGCGCACGCACATGGTGTGGAACTCGCCGCCCAGTCGCGGCAGGTCCATGCCGTCCGGCTGGTTGATGACGCGGCGGATGTTGCGCTCGCCTGGATCATCGGAAGGCACCTCCGAGTCCGGCATATCGGGGGCATCGGGCGTTTCGAGCTGCTGGTCCTGGCGGCCGAAAAGCTGCTCGAACAGATTGCCGCCGCCATTGTCGCGGGCCGCCTCCCGAAGCGGGGCGCGGCGCGGCGCGATCTCTTCATCGCGGCAGCCATTGGCGTCGAGCGCCGCCAGGATGCGGCTGCGGTCGCGCCGCGTGCCGCCGTCGGCGAGCCGCTCGCGCTTGGCCTGCAATGTGTCGAGGTTGGCGTTCATGCGCTGGATCGAGGCATTGATCGCCGCGCATTGGCTGACATTGCGCGAAAACAGCGTGAAGCCGCAATTGGCGTCGCCCGCCCGACTGCGGGCCTTGGCAAGCTGCTCGCGCTGGCGCTGGATGGCATCATCATATTTGCGCACGATGCCCGGCCCTCCGCCGCCACCGCGTGTCGCGGCGAGTTCGGCTTCGAGCTGCCTGCAAGCGCGCGAGGCCCCCTCGGACTCGGTCACGGCGACGACCGAGCCTGCAAGCGCTGCAAGCAGCGCCATCAGGTGGGTCAGCTTCAACCCCGCGCCTTTCATCCGAAACCCCAAATCGCCTGTTCGACCCGAAGCTACGCTGCCGTGGTTAATCGACTATGCCAGAGTCGGAGCCACCGAGCTCAAGGACAATTCGGCGTGAAACGTTTTCAACCGGAAACACAACCTCCGTTGCCAGCCGCAAAACGCCGAGAGCCTAAAAAAGACGCTTTCGCGCGGGACCAATTGCGCGAATTCGGCTTGCAAGAGAGGGGCGATGCATGATCCCGATTACCCGTCGAAGCGCGCTGCAGCTCGGCCTTCTGTTCCTGGCCGTGCCGTACGCGATGGCCAGAAAAGCCACGCCTGAGGCGATGGCGAAGATCGCCACGCCTGAATGGACCTTCAGGCTGGTCGATGCCGCGCGCAGGCAGATCGGCGTCACCACGCTCTACGATCCGACTTACACCCGCATCCCCTATCCCGGCGGCGATGTCGCGCAGGACCGGGGCGTGTGCACGGATGTCGTGATCCGAGCCTATCGCCACGCCTTCCGGCTCGACCTACAAAAGCTGGTGCATGAGGACATGCTGGCCGATTTCTCCGCCTATCCCAAGGCCTGGGGTTTGAAATCGACCGATCCGAACATTGACCACCGCAGAGTGCCTAATCTCGCCGTGTTCTTCGAACGGCGGGGGGCTTCGCTCGCCGTCAGCGACGATCCTGCCGACTATCAGCCGGGCGATCTCGTCACCCAGATGCTGCCCGGCAACCTGACGCATATCGCCATCGTCTCCACCAACCGCTCGACCGAGGCACCGGAACGGCCACTGGTCATCCACAATATCGGCCGGGGCGCCCGCGAGGAGGACACGCTCTTTGTCTTCAGGCGGACGGGGCATTTCCGCTTCGCGCCTGCCTAGGCAGGCCTCAACACACACTAACCCAGATCGACCACCGCCTGCGCCTTGTGCGCCGCCTCGACCACGGCTAGCGCGGTCATGTTGACGACGCCGCGCGAGGTCACCGACGGCGTCAATATATGCGCGGGCTTGTCCGTGCCGAGCAGGATCGGCCCGACATGCAGCGCGTCCATCATGGCGCGCAGCGCCGTCAGCGTGATGTTGGCCGAATCGAGGTTCGGGAAGACCAGCAGATTGGCTTCGCCCTTCAGCCTGGAATGCGGATAGACGCGCTGGCGCAGATGCTCCGAAAGTGCTGTATCGGCATGCATTTCGCCGTCGCACTGCAAGCCGGGCGCGATGCGGCCGAGGATTTCCGCCGCGCGGCGCATCTTCAGCGCGCTCGGGGAATCGCGCGAGCCGAAATCCGAATGCGACAGAAGCGCTGCCTTCGGCTCGATGCCGAAGCGCTGGATTTCCTCCGCCGCCAGCACCGTCATTTCGGCGATCTCCTCCGCGGTCGGGTCGACCGAGACATGTGTGTCGGTGAGGAAGATGATGCCGCGCTGCGAGATCAGCATCGACAGCGTCGACAGGTCATGATCCTTGATGCCGGCGCGCGGCCCGATGATCAGCGTGACATTGCGCAGATGCCGCTCGAAGCGGCCTTCGAGGCCGCAGACCATGGCGTCCGCGTCGCCGCGCTTCAGCGCTAGGGCCGCGATCACCGTGTTGTCGGTACGCACCATGGTGCGGGCGGCTTCCGTCGTCACGCCGCGCCGGCCGGCCAGCTCGATCAGGAGGTCGACATAGTGGCGATAGCGCGGATCGTCCTCCGGGTTGATCAGCGCGAAATCGACGCCCGGCCGGATGCGCAGACCGTAGCGTTTCAGCCTGACCTCCACCACATGCGGGCGACCGATCAAGGTCGGTTCGGCGATGCCTTCCTCCAGCACCACCTGCGCGGCGCGCAGCACGCGCTCGTCCTCGCCGTCGGCATAGATGACACGCTTGGCGCTTGAAGCCTTGGCGGAGGAGAACACCGGCTTCATCACCAGGCCGGAGCGGAAGACGAAGCGGTTGAGCTTGTCGATATAGGCGGCGAAGTCGGCGATCGGCCGCGTCGCGACGCCGGTGTCGCAGGCAGCCTTGGCCACCGCCGGCGCGATGCGCAGGATGAGGCGCGGATCGAAGGGCGAGGGAATCAGGAAATCGGGGCCGAACATCGGCGTCTCGCCGGAATAGGCGCGCGCCGCGACATCCGATGGCTCCTCGCGCGCAAGGGCGGCGATGGCGCGGACCGCCGCCATCTTCATCTCCTCGTTGATGGCGCTGGCGCCGCAATCGAGCGCGCCGCGGAAGATGTAAGGAAAGCAGAGCACGTTGTTGACTTGATTGGGAAAATCCGAGCGCCCGGTGCAGATCATGGCGTCCGGCCGCGCGGCTCTTGCCGCTTCCGGCATGATCTCGGGATTAGGGTTGGCCAAAGCCAGGATCAGCGGCTTCGGCGCCATATGCTGCAGCAGTTCCGGCTTCAGCACGCCTGCGGCGGAAAGGCCGAGGAAGACGTCGGCACCGGGAATGACGTCGGCCAGCGTGCGCGCCTCGGTATCCTTCACATACGGGTCTTTCCAGCGATCCATCTCCTCGACGCGGCCCTTGTGGGCGACGCCGAAACGGTCGGTGACCCAGATGTTTTCGACCCTGGCGCCGAGCGAGACCAAAAGGTTGAGACAGGCGAGCGCCGCGGCACCCGCTCCGGACGTGACGATCTTGATGTCGGAGATTGCCTTGCCGGCCAATTCCAGCCCGTTGAGCACCGCGGCTGCAACGATGATCGCGGTGCCGTGCTGGTCGTCGTGGAAGACCGGGATGCCCATGCGGGCTTTCAGCCGCTCCTCGACCTCGAAACATTCAGGCGCCTTGATGTCCTCGAGGTTGATGCCGCCGAAGGTCGGTTCGAGCGCCGCGACGGTCTCGACCATGCGGTCGATCTCCGGCGCATCGATCTCGATGTCGAAGACGTCGATGCCGGCGAATTTCTTGAACAGCACCGCCTTGCCTTCCATCACCGGCTTGGAGGCGAGCGGACCGATATTGCCGAGCCCAAGCACGGCGGAGCCATTGGAAACGACGCCGACGAGGTTGGCGCGGGCGGTATAGTCGGCGGCGGTTGCCGGGTCGTCGCGGATTTCGAGGCAGGGCGCGGCGACGCCCGGCGAATAGGCAAGCGCCAGATCCCGCTGGTTGCCGAGCGGCTTCGTCGCCTGGATTTCGAGCTTTCCCGGTGTCGGATGCTTGTGGAAGAAGAGGGCGGCCTCGTCGAGGTCCGACCGGGCCGTTTTCTTGCTCTCGCCGTCCATCCGGCCCTCCCTCTGTTCCTGATTTGGAGCCTTTTAGCATGCGCCGGCGAGTCTTCGCGACGGCAAATCGCGGATCCCGGCCTTCACAATGCCGGAGCGAAAATAATCAACCGATTCCAGACGGTTGGCTCGGAAGCCTCAGGCGTATTGGATTGGCGGCGGTCAAAACGCGCTGACGTAGAGACCGCCGTCGACCGGGATGTTCTGGCCGGTGAGGTAGCCGGCATGGACGGAGCAGAGGAAGGCGCAGATCTGACCGAATTCCTCCGGCGTGCCGAGACGTTTTGCCGGCACGTCGGCGCTGATGCGGGCCTTGCGCGCGGCGGCCGCGGCCGGATCTTCCTCGGTGCCGGCCTCATGCGGGCCGCGCAGCCGGTCGGTATCGAGCTTGCCGGGCAAGAGGCTGTTGATGGTGACGTTGCGGTCGATCACCGTGCGCGCCACGCCGGCGAGGAACGAGGTCAGGCCGGCGCGCGCGCCGGAAGACAGGTCGAGGCCGGGGATCGGCACATAGACTGACAGCGAGGTGATGTTGACGATGCGGCCGAAGCCGCGCTTGGCCATGCCGTCGATCACCGCCTGGACGAGTTCGATCGGCGTGACCATGTTCTGCGTAACGCCCTCGAGGATCTTTGTGCGGTCGAGCTCGCGAAAATCGCGCAGCGGCGGGCCGCCATTGTTGTTGACGAGGATGTCGGGATCGGGGCAGGCGGCGAGTATCGCTTTCTGCACGTCCGGCTTCGACACGTCGCCGGCAACTTCGATGACCTTGACGCCGAACCGGTCGCGGATGTCCTTGGCGGTCTTGGCCACGAGTTCGGCGTTGCGGCCATTGACGACGAGATCGACGCCGGCTTCGGCAAGCGCAATGGCGCAGCCGCGCCCCAGTCCCTTGCTCGAGGCGCAGACGATGGCCTTCTTCCCGCGAATGCCGAGATCCATGACGGTTTTCTCCTGATTGACTTGCGCGCAAGCTAGCGCCTCGGCTGGACCAACCGCAACCGTCATACGGTTGTTGCATGAATCGGGGCATAGGCACGCGAAAGCAAAGGGTAAAATCGTCATGTCAGACCCAGAGCCCCGCACTTTCCGCGCCCTGTTCATTTCCGACGTGCATCTCGGCTCGAAAGCGGCCAAGGCCGATTTCCTGATCGACTTCCTGCGTTATCACGACGCCGAAATCATCTATCTGGTCGGCGATATCGTCGACGGCTGGCGGCTGCGGCGCAGCTGGCACTGGCCGCAGAGCCACAACGACGTGGTGCAGAAGCTGCTGCGCAAGGCGCGCAAGGGCGCCTCGATCACCTATATCGCCGGCAATCACGACGAATTCGCCCGCCAGTTCCAGGGTGTGCATTTCGGCGGAATCGTCGTCGCCGACCGCGCCATCCATGAGACCGCCGACGGCCGGCGCCTGCTGGTTATCCACGGCGACCAGTTCGACACGGTGGTGCACAACCAGCGCTGGCTCGCCTATCTCGGCGACTATGCCTATGACACGGCGATGGTGATCAATCGGGTGGTGACCAAGCTGCGCCACCTGCTCGGCCTGCCTTACTGGTCGTTCTCGTCATGGGCGAAGGTCAAGGTCAAGAAGGCGGTGAACTTCATCGGCTCGTTCCAGACCGTGCTTTCAGAAGAGGCACGGCGCTCGCATGTCGACGGCGTGATCTGCGGCCACATCCATCACGCGGCGATCGAAAGCTATGGCGACGTGCAATACATCAACACCGGCGACTGGGTGGAAAGCTGCACGGCGGTGGTCGAGCATTTCGATGGCCGCATGGAGATCCTGACTTGGGCGCATGTCCTACCTGAGACCACGGCAGGCAGCGACGTGCTGGTGCCGGTCGACATCATCGACCTGAAAGGCAGGGCGGCTCAGGCGGCTTGAATGCAGCTGCCTTTTCCGGTTCCGCCTGCTTTCCTGGTCGCGCTGACATGAGGCGCGAGCCGCGCTCGCTCCCAGGCCCCGTCCGTCGACAGCTTTGCTCTTGATCGATTGATCCAGCCAGTTCCGCCGCGCTTTGCCTCATGTTAGGGATCGAGACACGTTGCATGGGTGTCGTATGCAGCGAAATTGGATCGATTCATGTCGCTGCCGCCGCTATCGCCAGAACAACTTGTCAAGCCAAGCCATTTCGAACTGCGCATGAGCCTGATCTTCGCGACCTTGTTCGTGTCGCAAGGTACCCATCTGCCTTATTTTCCGCTCTGGCTGCAGGCGAAAGGTTTTCATGCCGAGCAGATCGCGGTCATCCTGGCGGCGCCAATGTTCCTGCGTGTCGTGACAACGCCGGTGCTGACCGCGTTCGCCGACCGCGCGAATGACCGAGCCAATGTCTATATCGCATTGGTCGCCGGCTCGATGGTCGTCTCCGCCGGCTATTTCCTGCCGGCCACCTACGCCATAGTGCTCGCCGTCTCGCTTTTGCTGACGATCGTCTGGACGCCGCATTCGCCGATGGCCGATTCGCTGGCGTTGTCAGGCGTGCGGCGCTTCGGCTCGAATTACACGGCGATGCGCAAATGGGGCTCGATCTCGTATCTCGGCGCCAATGTCGTGGGTGGCTTCATCCTGGCGGCCACGGGTCCGCAGGCGGTTCCGGTCATCATCTTCTTTGCGCTCGGCGCGGCCCTGGTCGCGGCGCTGCTGTCGCCACGCATGGGGCGGCCGCGCAAGGCCTCGCCGCTTTCGGCGACCGAGATCCAGCATAAGGCGCCGAGCCTGTTCAGCGCCTATTTCCTCTATTTCACGCTCGGCGTCGGCATCATCACGGCCAGCCACGCCTTCCTCTACGGCTTCGTCTCAATCTATTGGAAATCGATCGGCATCGGCGATTCCGTCGTTGGCCTGCTATGGGCTTGGGGCGTGGTCTCCGAAGTCTGCATGTTCCTGTTTTTCAACCGTATTTTTGCGTCCATCTCGGTCGTCAGGGTGATGGTGATCGCCGGTATCGGTTCGATCGTGCGCTGGATCGCCTTTCCGCTGGTCTGGCCGCTCGGCCTGGGCGTCGCCGGCTTCTTCCTTGTCCAGACGCTGCATTCGGTGTCGGTGGCGATGGTGCTGATCGGCCTGCAGAAGATGATCGGCGAGACGGTCTCCGAAGAGCGGACGGGCGCTGCGCAAGGCATCGCCTATTTCTTCAACGGCTTCTTCATGGCGGCGGTGACGCTCGCTTCCGGCCCCCTTTATGAGCGGCTTGGCGTCGACGGTTTCCTGGCGATGATCCCGATCGCGATCATCGGCATGGTGCTGATAGGCCTCGCTTCCCGCTCAGCCCCAAAGCACCCGCTCAGGGGGTGAAACCAGCGATCCCCGGTAGACAAGGCCGGGCTCGCGATCGCGCGCAAGCAGCAGCGGGCCGTCGAGGTCGACGAAGTCCGCGTCCTGCGCCAGGAGCACTGCCGGCGCCATGGCGAGCGAGGTGCCGACCATGCAACCCACCATGATGCCGAAGCCAAGGTCGCGCGCGCGGTCGCGCAGCTTCAACGCCTCCGTCAGGCCGCCGGATTTGTCGAGTTTGATGTTGACGGCGTCGTAGAGGCCGACCAGCGCATCGAGGTCTTTCGCCGCATGAACGCTTTCGTCGGCGCAAACCGGCACCGGATGCGCGATCCGGCGCAGGATGTCGTCCTTGCCCGCCGGCAGCGGCTGCTCGACCAGCGCTATGCCGTGCTGCGCGGCGAAAGCGAGGTTCGCCTCGACATTTTCGTCGGTCCAACCCTCATTGGCATCCAGGATGATGCGGCTTTCGGGAGCGGCTTCCGTCACCGCACGGATTCTGGCCATATCATTGTCGCCGCCGATCTTGACCTTGAGCAAGGGCCGCGTGGCGTTGGCGCGCGCCTGCGCGGCCATGGCCTCCGGTGTGGCGAGCGACAGGGTGTAGGCGGTTTCCAGCGGCTCGGCAGGAAGGGCCCCGATCGCCGCCGCCACGGACGTGCCGGTCAGCTTGGCTTCCAGGTCCCATAGGGCGCAGTCGATGGCGTTCCGCGCCGCGCCCGCGGGCATGGCCGCAAGCAGGGCGGTCCGGTCGATGCCAGCGACGATCGGATCGTGCATCGCCTCGATGGCCGCGCGCACCCCCTCCATGGTCTCGCCGTAGCGCTTGTAGGGCACGCATTCGCCACGGCCGGAACGTCCCCCGTCAGCGATCGTTACGGTGATGACTTCGGCCTCGGTTTTGGATCCGCGCGAGATGGTGAAGGTGCCGGCGATCGGAAATCGCTCCATTTCGACCGAAATGACACGCGCCATAATTTTCTTCTCCGGCTATGCGACACCAGTCTGCAGGCAAATCGACACGCCAGTCCGGTCACGCTAAACAGGACGCCATGTTGACCATCCGCAAACGCGACGCAAGCGGCGAGGCCAAGGACGCCGAGCATCGGCCACGCGTTGCCGTGGGCGAGGAAGGAGGTGTGCTGGGCTGCGCCTTTTCCGGTGTGTGGACGACGCGCACCGTGGCTCTGGTCGATGCCGACATGCGCAAGATCGAGGGGAAAAGCGGCGCAAAGCAGCTGATGCTCGACCTTTCCCACATCGAAAAGATGGACACAGCCGGCGCCTGGCTTATCGACCGACTGGCGAGCGCCTTCGAGAAGAAAGGCGTCGAGGTCCATTTGCAGGGGCAGAGCGAGATCGCCTCGATCCTGCTCGGCGCTGTCGGCGATGCGGTTCGCCGTGAGCCCGAATCGGGCCCGTCCGGGCCGCCCAACATCATCCTGCGCGCGCTGGAGCTGGTTGGCCGGCGGGTCTATGAGATGCGCGACGATTTCCTCGCTTCGATGAACATCCTCGGCGCCACGATCCGCGGCGCGCAGATGAAGCTTGGCCGCGGCCACGCGGTCAACCTGGCCGCGATCTTCAACCAGATCGATCGCATGGGCGTCGGCGCGATACCGGTGGTGGTGCTGATGTCGGCCATTGTCGGCGCCATCGTCGCCCAGCAGGGCGCCTACCAGCTCAGCTATTTCGGCGCCAACATCTTCGTCGTCGACCTGGTCGGGGTGCTGATCCTGCGCGAGCTCGGCGTGCTGATGACGGCGATCATGCTCGCGGGACGTTCGGGCAGCGCCATCACCGCCGAGATCGGCTCGATGAAGATGCGCGAGGAAGTCGACGCGCTGAAGGTGATCGGCCTCAATCCGATCGGCGTGCTGGTCTTTCCGCGGCTCGTCGCGTTGGTGATCGGGCTGCCGTGCCTCACCATCATCGCCAATTTCGCCGCGCTTGCCGGCGGCATCGTCGCCGCCTGGCTCTATTCCGATATTCCACCGGCCGCGTTCATCGACAGGCTGCGCGTCGCCATCGATCTCAGCACCATCTTTGCCGGCCTGATCAAGGCGCCGTTCATGGCCCTGATCATCGGCATCATTGCCTCGGTCGAGGGCATGAAGGTCGGCGGCAGCGCCGAATCGCTCGGCCTGCACGTGACCGCATCGGTGGTGAAGTCGATCTTCGTCGTCATCATCCTCGACGGGCTTTTCGCCATGTTCTACGCAGCGATCGGGTTCTGAGATGGCGAACGGCAACGGCGCAGCGGCAGCGCAGGATATCAACGACGACGAAATCGTGCTTTCGGTGCGCAACGTCACCGTGGCCATCGACGACAAGCTGATCCTCGACAAGCTCTCGCTCGACATCAAGCGCGGGGAGATCCTTGGCTTTGTCGGCGCTTCGGGCGCCGGCAAATCGGTGCTGTTGCGCACCATATTGGGGCTGATGCCGAAGCAATCGGGGACGATCAGCCTGTTCGGCGTCGATGTCGACAAGGCGAGCGACGCCGACCGCCTGCGCATCGACATGCGGCTCGGCGTCCTTTTCCAGCATGGCGCCCTGTTTTCGGCGCTGACGGTGCTGGAAAACGTCCAGGTGCCGATGCGTGAATATCTCGACCTGCCCAGGGCGCTTATGGATGAGCTCGCCTTGCTCAAGATCGAGCTGGTCGGGTTGCCGGCCGACGCCGCACAGAAGTTTCCGTCCGAGTTGTCCGGCGGCATGATCAAGCGCGCGGCGCTCGCGCGCGCGTTGGCGCTCGACCCTGACATCGTCTTTCTCGACGAGCCGACCTCCGGCCTCGATCCGATCAGCGCGGCCGAATTCGACGAGTTGGTCGTCAAGCTTCGCGACACCATGGACCTGACCGTCTACATGGTCACGCACGATCTCGACACGCTGTTCACCGCTTGCGACCACGTGGCGGTGCTCGGCAAGAAGCGGGTGCTGGTCGAAGGCACGATCGACGATATGCTGAAGAGCGAGGAGCCGTGGGTGAAGTCCTATTTCCGCGGAAAACGCGCCCGGCAACTTGATCTTGCGGCGCGCGCATAGCCATAAGTGAGGCGATGGAAACAAGAGCCAACTACATTATTGTCGGCATCTTCACGCTGGGTGCGATCCTGGCGGCCTTTGCCTTCGTCTATTGGACCGCGGCGATCGGCGACAGAGGCGAAACGACAATGCTGCGCGTGCGCATTCCGGGTTCGGCCTCGGGCCTCGGCCGCGGCAGCTTCGTGCTGTTCAACGGCGTCAAGGTCGGTGACGTCAAACGTGTGTATATCGACGTCGACAATCCGACGGTAGCCATTGCCGACACCGAGATCGACCGCATGACGCCGATCACCAAGTCGACACAGGCCGATATTGGCCTTGCCGGCTTGACCGGCCAGGCCAATATCGAACTCCGGGGCGCCGACCCCAAGGAAGCGAAGCTGCTCGACGAGGCGGAAAAAGAGGGTAGGATCCCCGAGATAACCGCCAATCCGTCGGCGGTCACCAACCTTCTGCAGACGGCGCAGAACATCTTCACCCGCGCCGACAAGGTGCTGAGCGAGCTCGAAGGCTTCACCAAGGACGTTCGCGGCCCGCTGACGCAGACGGTCAAGAACGTCGAGACCTTCTCGGATGCGCTGGCCAAGAACTCCGACGGGATCGACAAGTTCCTGTCGGCGGTGAGCTCGCTTTCGGATCAACTGAAGAATGTTTCGGGCCGGCTCAACAGCACGCTGAAGGCCGCCGAAGGCCTGCTCAATTCCGTCGACAAGGACCAGATCAAGAGTATCGTGGCCAATGTCGATACGGTAACGGCGAATCTGAAGGAGACCTCGAAGCAGTTCGATACAGTCATCGGCAACGTCAACACGGCGGTCGGCTCGATCAACGATTTCGCCAAGCAGACGCAAGGGACGTTGGCCAAGGTCAACGGCGTGCTCGACGGCATCGATCCGGCCGACGTCAAGGCCGCTTTGGCCAACATCCAGAAGGCCAGCGCCAGCGCCGACAAGGCGGCCTCGGACATCGCCAAGGTGACCGACAAGATCGCCAACCGCTCCGACGATATCGACCAGACCATCAAGGACGCCCGCCAGCTCGCGCAGCGGCTCAATGATGCCTCGGTGCGCGTCGACGGCATCCTGGCCAAGGTCGACAAGATCCTCGGCTCCGGCGAGGCCGACGGCGTGATGGCCGATGCCAGGGCGACGCTGAAATCCTTCAAGCAGGTGGCCGACACGCTGAATGCGCGGCTCGGCACCATCACCGACAATCTGGCGCGTTTCTCCGGCCAGGGCCTGCAGAACGTCGAGGCGCTCGTGCAGGACAGCCGGCGCTCGATCAACCGCATCGAGGAAGCGGTGACCGACCTCAGCCGCAATCCGCAGCGCATTCTGTCCGGTGGCGACGGCGAGGTCCGGCAGTTCGATGGAAGGACACGGCGTTGACTTCGGCTGCCGCGACCGCCAAGAAAATGAACCGCGAATGCGGGTTGATCGTAAGATCCGGGGACAACGGGGATCACGCGTGAAGTCGGTCAGGGTGGGAGCGGGTCGTCTGAGATTGTCCGCGGCAGCGTTGCTGGTGCTTTCGGTTGCAGGTTGCGCGGCCCTGGGCGGCAAGCCGGCGCCGCTCGACACGTTCGAATTGTCGGCGCCGTCGGTCGACATGCATGCCCACAGCCGCCGCCAGATCCTGATAGCCCAGCCGTCGGCGCTCAAGGCGCTGGACAGCCAGAACATCGTCATCAGGCCTTCCGACCGGTCGATCCAGTTCCTCAAGGGCGCGCAATGGGCGGACCGGCTGCCATTGATCGTGCAGGCGAGGCTGGCCGAAACCTTCCAGCGCTCCGGCAGCTTTGCCGGTGTCGGCAAGCCGGGTGAGGGGCTGGCGATCGACTACCAGATCATCGTCGAGGTACGCTCCTTCGAGGTGCGCGTCGATGGCGGCGAGCATGCCGATGTCGACCTGTTCGTACGCATCCTCAACGACCGCGATGGTGAGGTGCGCGCCTCGAAGAACTTCACCGCGAGCGCGCCGGTCTCCGGCAGCGGCAACGCTGCCTATGTCGGCGCGCTGGACAACGCCTTCGGCCAGGCGGCGACCGACATCGTCCGCTGGACGGATTCGGCGATCTGAGCGCCGGACAGGCAATCAAACTCCAACATGAAAAAGGCGGGCCTCGGCCCGCCTTTTTGTTTCAGTCGCCGATCGGCTTCAGTGCAGGCGGCCGCTGGCATGGGCCAGCATGGTGTAGACCTTGCCGGTGTCGGACGTCAGATAGGTCTGCGCCATGATGTTGTCGCGGTCGTTGCGCGAGACATCCTTGAGCAGCTTCTCGAAATCCTCGCAGTAGCGATCGACCGCGGCGCGGAATTCCGCCTCTGCCTGGTACTTGCGACGGATCTCGTCAAAAGTCTGCTGGCCCTTCAGCGTGTAGAGGCGGCGCGTGAAGACGTCGCGCTCGCCGCGCCGGTAGCGGTTCCAGAGCTCGATCGAAGCGTCATGGTCGATGGCGCGGGCGATGTCGACGGAGAGCGAATTGAGCGACTCCATGACATGCAGCGGCGAGCGCTGGGCAGGGGCCGCGCGCGGCGCTTCCGCCGGCGCTGCCGGCCGCAGCTCCTCCTCGCGCGAAGCGTTGGTCAGGAGGTCGCGCACCCAGCCGCCCTGCGGCGGCTTGCTGTTCGGGTCGCGGCGCGGCGCCTCGGCAGGACGTTCGAGGTCGAGCGTGCCGCGCAGCGTGGTCTCGGCGAGCGGCGCCTGAGGGGCGCGAGCCGTGGGCTGCGGCTGAGGCTGAGGGGCCGGCGGACGGCGCAGCGGCGGCTCGGCGGCGCGGGCCGGCGCCTGCGGAGCAGGCCGCAGACCGCGCGGTTCGCCCTGTTCGCTGCTGCCGCTACGGCCGGATTTCGCAACGATATCCGACAGTTCCTTGAGCGCATTGATCTGCTCGGCGACGGCGCGACGGATGGCCGAGGTCGATTCCTTGGCCTCTTCCGGCATCTCGATGACGCCCTTCTTCAGCTCGGCGCGGGTCAGGTCGAGCTCGCTCTTGATCGAGCCCGCGGTGCGGCGCATCTCCTCGGTCGCGTCGGCAAAGCGACGCGTCGCCGAATCGACGACCTCGGCGATGGCGGTGCGGATCTTTTCCGCCGATTCCATCGTGCGGCCCTCCGCGGTCTGCATCGTCTGGCCGACGAGGCTTTCGAAGGAACGCATCACCTTCTCGAGGTCTTCCGACTTCTTGACCAAGCCGACGGCGAGGTCTTCCAGCGAGGACTGACGCTCCAGCGTGTGCTCGAGATTGCTCTGCGCGGAGCTGAGCAGGTTAGAGGCGCTGGAGAGCAGGCGGCTGTGCTCGTCGAACTTGGTCGCGATCGAGGCCACCTCACGCAGTGTCGCCGAGGACAGATCGGTGAGCCGCGTCGTGTTGGAATCGACGAGACGCGCGGAGCTGGCGAAGGTCTGGGCGGCCTTCTCCGTGGTCGTAGCGAAGCTCTGCGTGCTGCCGGAGAGCCGCTCCTCGACCTGGCCGAGGTTGACGGCAGCCTGCTCGATCAGCTGGCCGAGCTGCGCGCTGGAGGTCGTCATGCGGCCGATGAGATCGGCCACGCTGTCGGCAAGCGAGGAACGCGCGCCTTCGACGGCCGACAGGGTCTCGGCCGTGCGGTTGGCCAGCGCGTTGACGAGGTTCGTGTTCTCGCTGCGCAGCTTCTCGGCCGCCCGTTCGGTGACCTCTTCCATGTTGCGCTGCAGTTCGGAGCCGCCCTGGGCGAAGCGCTCGACCAGCGGCTTGGCCGTCTCGTCGAGGATTTTCGCCATCTCGGCCGAACGCGCCGCCAGCATTGTGTTGAGCTCGCGGGTGTTGGCGCCGATCGTGCGCGCGGCCTCGTTGGTGCTCTGGCCGATATGCTGGCCGACCGCCGTGAAGGTCTCGGCGATGACATTGGCGCGCGAGATGAGCTGGGCCTCGGCGCTGGAGACCTGCTCGTTGAGCTTCTGGCCCATGGTCTCGGCGGTGTAGGCGAGGCGGTTTTCCACGCTCGCGACCTGGTCCTCGACACGGGCGGCCGCGGCAGAGGCGCTTGCGGCCAGCCGCTCGTCGGCGCCGGCCAGCGCCTGCTCGATCTCGCGGGCATGCACGGCAAGCTCCTGGCCGGTCTGGCGGGCGCGGTCTGCGACACGCTGCTCGGTGGCGGCGAAGGCGCCGACGATCGTGTCGGCATGCTCGCCGATGGTCGAGCTGCTCGAGGCAATGCGCGACACCAGGCGGTTGTCGGCGTCGTCGAAGATGCGGCCGATCTCGCCGGCACGAGCGGAAAGCGCTTCCGAACCCTCGGCAATGCGCGACATGAGCTGCTGGTCGGCGCTGTCGAAGATGCGGCCGAGATCGGAGGCGCGGGCGGCCAGCGCTTCGGCCGATTCCGTGATGCGCATCGACAGCCGCTCGTCGGCGCCCTCGAAGTTGCGCAGGATGTCGCCGGCGCGGGCGGCCAGCGACTGCGCCGTTTCGACGGCGCGGGCAACCAGCTTCTGGTCGGCCGTGTCGAAGGTGTTGGCGATCTCGCCGGCGCGCGTCGCCAGCTTGTCCGCGGTTTCCTCGGCGCGGGCCATCATCGCGCTCGACGCATCGTCGGCGCGCGCCATCAGCATGTTGGACGTATCCTGGGCGCGCTCATGCAGGCGGCGGTCCGCCGCCTCGAAGGCCTGGGCGATGTCCTCGGCCCTGGAAAGCAGCGCGGCGGACGTCTGCTCGGCGCGTTCGGCGATCTTGCGGTCCGCGTCGCTGAAGGCAGCACCTGCCTGTTCATGCAGGGCACTGGTGACTTCCATGACCTTGTCGCGCAGCGCGCCCGCCACGAACACTGCGGTCTTTTCCAGCACGCCGCGGACATTGTCGACGCCGGTCGACAGCGCGCGCTCCATGGTGCCGGCGCGTTCTTCGATCACACCGGTCTGCCGGCTGAAGGCCTGCTCGATCTTCTCGACGTCGGCGGCAATCGCCGCCGAGATGTCGCTGCTCCTGGCGGCGATCTGGTCGATATGCCCGGAAACCGAACGATCGACGTCCTTGCGCGCGTCGGCGAGCTTGACGAGATCGTCCTCCAGGGCCCTGGCAAGCATGTCGCGGCCCTCGGACAGCTTGCCGACATGGCCCGCGATGACGTCGTCGATCTCCGAGCGGCTCTCGGTCAGCTTCTGGAGATCGGCTTCGAGGGCGCGCCTGAGGATATCGCGGCCTTCGGCGAGCTTCTCGACCTGGCCGGCGACAAGGCCGTCGATGCCGGAACGGCTCTCGGCGAGCTTGGCGAGGTCGGCTTCAAGCGCGCGTGTGAGGATGTCGCGGCCTTCCGAAAGCTTCTCGACCTGGCCAGCGACGAGGCCGTCGATCGAGGCGCGGCTTTCGGCCAGCTTGGCAAGGTCGGCTTCCAGCGCACGCTTGAGGATGTCACGGCCCTCGGCGAGCTTCTCGACCTGGCCGGACACCAGGCCGTCGATGCCGGCGCGGCTCTCGGCGAGCTTGGCAAGATCGTCCTCAAGCGCCTTGGACAACGACGTGCGGTTCTGCGACAGCTGGCCGGCATGGGTCTGCATGAGGCCGCTGGCATTGGCCATATCGGCTTCGAGCGCACGCGAAAGCTCGGCGCGGTGGTCGGTGATCTTCTGCGAATGATCGACGATCGCGCCCTGGATGGTGTTGAGGTCGGCTTCCAGCGCGCGCTTGAGTATATCGCGGCCCTCGGCGAGCTTCTCGACCTGGCCGGCGACCAGCCCATCGATGCTGGAGCGGCTTTCGGCCAGCTTGGCGAGATCGTCCTCCAGCGACTTCGACAGCACCGAACGGTCCTGGATGAGCCTGTTCTGGTGGTCGGCGATGGCGCCGCTTACATTCTGGAGGTCGTCCTGCAGAGCCCTCGATAAGGTCGAGCGATCCTGCGCGAGCCTGTCCTGGTGATCGGCGATGGCGCCGCTGACGGCTTGCAGGTCGGCTTCGAGCGCTTTCGACAGCTGCGAGCGATCTTCCAGCACCTTGTCCGAATGTCCCGCAATGGCACCCTTGATGGTGTTGAGGTCGGCCTCCAGGGCGCGCTTTAGGATATCGCGGCCTTCGGCGAGCTTCTCGACCTGGCCGGCGACAAGACCGTCGATCGAGGCGCGGCTTTCGGCCAGCTTGGCGAGGTCGGCTTCCAGCGTCAGCGAAAGCAGGCCGCGGTCGTCGGCGAGCTTGCCGGCGTGGCTGTCGATGAGGCCGCGGATGCCGCTTAGATCGTTTTCAAGCGCGCGGCTGAGTTCGCCGCGGTCCTCGGCGAGCTTGCTCGAGTGCGTCTCGATCAGGTTCCTGATGCCGATGATGTCGGTTTCGAGCGCTTTGGCGAGCACGGCGCGGCCTTCGGCGATCTTCTCGACCTGACCGGCGACAATGCCGTCGATCGAGGCGCGGCTGTCCTGCAGCTTGCCGAGATCGGCCTCCAGGGCGCGTGCCAGGATGTTGCGGCCCTCGGCCAGCTTCCCGACATGGCCGGCGACCATTTCGTCAATCATTGTACGGGCTTGGACGAGCCTGCCGGAGTCTTCGTTCAAGGCCTGAGACAGGCGATTGCGGCCTTCCTCGAGCTGCTCCAGATGGCCGCCCAGCGACGCATCGATAGCTGCGCGCGACTCGTTGACCTTGCGCAGATCTTCTTCGAGCGCGCGCGAGATCAGGCCGCGGCCTTCCGCCAGCTTCTGCACCTGGTTGGTGACGGCGGAATCGATCGCCGCGCGGCTTTCGGCGAATTTCGCCAGGTCCGCCTGCATGGCGGTGGCCATGCGTTCGCGGCTCTCCGAGAGCGCGCGGCTGTGGTTCTCGACCGCTTCCTCGATGCCGACACGGGCATTGGCCAGCCGCTGGATGTCGGAATCGAAGGAGCGCGACACCACATGCCGGGCCGCTTCCATGCGCCCGGCGAAGTCGGTGGCGCGGGCTTCGAGCATGGAGGAGGTCGACGAGATGATGTCGGCCATATCGGCGCCGATCTGGGTCTTGCCCTGATCGATCATCGCCGACAGCGTGTCCTTGCTCTCCGCGAAGGCGTGGGCGATTTCCTTCGCGCGCTCCACCATCGTCTCGTTGATCTGGCGGGCGCGGGCCTCGAGGGCGGCATTGAGCTTCTGCGTGCCGGTGTCGAGCGCCTCGGCGCGGGTCTGGAATTCGCTGATCAGCGCCTGGCCGCGCTCGGCCAGCGTCCGTTCGATACCGCTGAGGCTCGTCTCGAACTCCGAGCTCAAGGTGCGCGCCGCGCCGCCGAGCAGCGAGACCATGCCATTGGTGCGGTCATCGAGCAGGTCGGTCAGCGAGCGGGTGAGGCCGTCCGTGGTGTCGGTCAACTTGGCGATACGGGTGTCGAGGAGGCTCGCGAAAGCCTCGCCGGAGGTCGAAAGCCGGTCGGTGATGTTGTCCAGGCGCGATTCGACGGAATCGAAGATCGACGTCGAGCTTTCATTGATGCGATCGATCAGCGTGTCGCCGGAATTGTTGATCGTCATCGACAGCTTGGTCGATGCGTTAAGGATGGAGTCGCGGATGATATCGCTGGCCGAGCCGATCTCGTCGCGCAGCGTCTCGTGAGCGCTGGCAATGGAGGCGCGCACGCGCTCGGCATGGGTGACGACCGCCTCGCGTTCGCTGCCGAGACCATCGACCAGCGAACGGATGCGGGCCTCGTTCTCGGAATAGGAGCGCTCGATCTGGCTGACTTCGCCGTGGACAAGCGTTTCGAGCTCGACCGCGCGGGCAAGGGTGCGCTCGATGCCTTCGCCCATGGCCGCCACCTCGCGGCGAACGGCCTGGCCGATCATCATGACACGGTCCTGGGCGAGGTTTTCGGGCTCCGCCAGGCGGAAGGCGACCTCGGTCATGGATTGCGCGGCGATGCGCATTTCCTGCGCGCGCCGGATCATGGCGGCGAACGCCCAAAACAGAATGACCGGAACGATCGCGGCAACCGCCAGGCCAATCAGCTCGGGACGGGCGAAGAACTGGTCGAAGGTGCGGATCTTCCAGATGCCGGGGCCGAACAACAGGTTGGCCAGGCCGCCGGCGCCGGCGATCCAGGCCAGCGAGATAAAGGCGATCACCCAGTAGACGGTGCTCGACGCACGGCGGTTGAGGCTGTGCAGCAGCGTCTTGTAGTCTTTCTGGCGGTCGTCATTGGCGGGCGTGAAGCCGGCGGGAGGCGTAAGGCCGGACGGGTGCCCATTACGCGGCTCGACCGGGCGCAACTCGGCCGGCTTGGCCGCGGGCGCCCTGGGAGACTGGGGGTTGGCAGGCTGGGGATTGTTTGCCGGCTCCGTCCTCTGGCTGCGGCCTTCGCGCGCCAGTTCATCGGCCGCCGCCGAAATCTGCGCTTCGAGATCCTCCATCGACGCCGCCATATCGAGGCCGCCGTCGTCGCCGTTAAGGTCAAGGTCAAGCGCCTTTTCCAGTTCCGCGGCTACGTCATTCTCGAGAGACTTGGTCGTCGTTGGTTTCTTAGCCATGCCTTCGCTACCCTGTACTAGCTGCCGCGGGACTTATGATTTTGGCCTGATTCTGGCCCGATTCTGGCTTGTCTATCCCGAGCAGGAGGCTGAAAAATGGACCTTCGTATCGTAATGACACACAGGGGTAAAGAAAACATGCATTCCGGGCGATACGTAAAACTTTAAATATAAGGTTAACGGAGACGTGATCCGGCTGCCTCCGTGACAACATTTTTCCCCTGCAATCGTTAACCCGTTGGCGACCGGAAGGGCCTATTTTTGTGGGCTCGTCTGCCCGCTTGATGGAGTTGCAGTGCGTATGCGTGGCGAAAGTGGTATTGCGTTTTCCATGCCGGGGGGAGATGCCTCCGGAACGGCCGGAGCCCGACCGGTCGACCTCGGCCATCTGGCGCGCCAGACGATGGGCGACCGTGACCTCGAACGGGAAGTGTTGGCGCTGTTCGTGCACCAATCGCTGTCCGTCCGCGACCAGATCGCGGATGCCGACGCTAGGCAAAGGGTGCTTCTGGCGCATGGCCTGAAAGGCTCGGCGCGCGGCATCGGCGCCTTTGCGGTGGCCGATTGCGCGGCGATCATCGAAAGGCAGCCGGAAGACGTCCGGGCGCTCAAGCGGCTAGGCACGCTGATCGAGGAAGTGCGCGACTTCATCGCCGGCATCAGCCGCTAGAGCCGGACGATTTCAGGTCGAATCGACCTGAAATCTGAATCCGTCCCTAGATCAAAGAGATAGAGCATGATGTCGCCCGAAAACCGCTTCACACTTTTCGGCATCATGCTCTAGCGCTATCTTTCTGAAAAACGTCATTTCGTGGCGCTTTCGCGCCGCAGTTGACTTGTCCGGTAGAGTGATTATCTCGGCTGCGACTCCTCAGGTGACTTAATGACCAAGCTGACTTACATCGCCCATGACGGGACCCGATTTGACGTGGAAGCCGAAAACGGCTCGACGGTCATGGAAAACGCGATCCGCAACGCGGTTCCGGGCATCGAAGCCGAATGCGGCGGCGCCTGTGCCTGCGCGACCTGCCATGTCTATGTCGACGAAGCATGGACGGCAGAGGTCGGCGAGCCGGAGGCGATGGAGGAGGACATGCTGGACTTCGCCTATGAGGTCCAGCCAAACTCGCGCCTCTCCTGCCAGATCAAGGTGCGCGACGCGCTGGACGGGCTGATCGTTCGGGTCCCCGAACGCCAGGGTTAAGCCGATTTTCCAATTTTCTTTCGCGCTGGCTGCTTGGCAGCAGGCGATAGGTCATGCAGTCTCGCGGCATTCCCAAAAGGGCGCAGCGCATGAGCGATACCATCAAGACGGACGTTCTTATTGTCGGGGCAGGGCCGGTCGGCCTGTTTGCGGTGTTCGAGCTCGGCCTGCTCGACATGAAATGCCACCTGATCGACATTCTCGACCGTCCCGGCGGGCAATGCGCGGAGCTCTATCCGGAGAAGCCGATCTACGACATTCCCGGTTGGCCGACGATCTCCGCGCAAGGCCTGGTCGACAAGCTCATGGAGCAGATCCATCCGTTCAAGCCGGACTTCACCTTCAACCGCATGGTGTCGAGCCTGGAAAAGCTCGAGGACGGAACCTTTCGCGTCGCGACCGACGAAGGCGAGATGTTCGAAGCCAAGGTGGTGGTGGTCGCCGCCGGCGGCGGCTCGTTCCAGCCCAAGCGTCCGCCCATTCCAGGCATCGAGGCCTATGAAGGCAGGAGCGTCTTCTATTCCGTCCGGCGCATGGAGGAATTTCGCGGCCATGACCTCGTCATCGTCGGCGGCGGCGATTCGGCGCTCGACTGGACGCTCAACCTGCAGCCGATCGCCAAAAGCGTGACGCTGGTGCATCGCCGTCCGGAATTCCGGGCCGCGCCCGACAGCGTCAACAAGATGTATGCCATGCAGGAGATGAAGCAGCTCGAATTCCTGGTCGGCCAGGTCAGCGGCCTTGCCGGCGCCGACGGCCAGCTTGCGTCGGCGACCGTCAAGGGCGGCCCGGACGGCGACGTCGAGGTGCCGTGCACCCGCATGCTGCCATTCTTCGGCCTCACCATGAAGCTCGGGCCGATCGCCGAATGGGGCCTTAACCTGCACGAGAACCTGATCCCGGTGGACACCGAGAAGTTTCAGACGTCGATCCCGGGTATCTTCGCCGTCGGCGACATCAACTGGTATCCCGGCAAGCTGAAGCTGATCCTGTCAGGCTTCCATGAGGTGGCGCTGATGGCGCAGGCCGCCAAGCGCATCGTCAGCCCGGGCGAGCGGATCGTTTTCCAGTATACGACCTCGTCGACCAGTTTGCAGAAGAAGCTCGGCGTCCACGACTAAGCGCGTATTGATATTCTGGTGACGCCGGCCTGCGAACGGCAGCACTTGAATCTCAACACCTATTCCGCAAGCACGGGCGCGGCGTGCTCGTCGCGGCCGCGCAGTTCCTTTTCCGGCATCAGGAAGAGCACGGCAAGCGCCAGAACGAGCATGATGCCGGCGGCGACGAAAATCATCACGAACGGCAACGCCGATGCCAGCTGGATATGCGTCTGCGAGCCTTCGGCGGAGAGCGGCAGGCCGTAGCCGAGCGCAACGGCGCCAAGCAAGGCGACACCGAGCGCGCCGCCCAGCGTGCGCAGGAAGGTCAGCACGCCTGTCGCGACCCCCAGATGCGCGCGATCGACGGCATTCTGGACCGAGACGGTGGCAACCGGGAATGTCGTTCCGCTGCCCAGGCCGATCAGAGTGGTCAGGATTTCCACCTCGAGCAGCGAGGCGTGTTCCGCAATGGCACTGAGCACGCCAATGCAGACGATGGCCAGGCTGACGCCGATCATGGCGATGCGCTTGTAGTGGACGAAGCGCGGGATGGTGCGGCCGCTGAAGGTCGCGCCGGCGACCGTGCCCAGCAAGAGGCCGAGCATCGCGGTGCCGGATTCGCTGACCGAAAGCCCGACGACCGATTGCAGATAGACCGGCAGGTATACCGACGCGCCGATGTTGGCGGCTTGTAGCAGGAACATCGATATTGTGCCGGCGAGCACGATCGGGTTGCTCAGGACTTCGAGCGAGATCAAAGGCTCGGCCGCCTTGAGCACCCTCAACGCGAAGAAGGCCCAGAATACGACCGAGCAGGCGACCAGCCCAAGGATTTCGCGGGAGAACCAGGGATAAGCGCTGCCGCCCCAATTGAGCGCCAGGAGCAGCAGCGACGTGGCGATAACCAGCAGCACAGCGCCGAGGCCGTCGATGCGGTGGTTCTTGGCCGCGATCGGCAGCTTCCTCAGCGGGTTGTTGATGATGGCCATGGCCAGGAAGCCGATCGGCAGGTTGATCCAGAAGATCAGCGACCAGTGCAAATGTTCGGCAAATACGCCGCCGAGCAGCGGGCCGGCGACGCTGGCGACCGCCCAGGTTCCGGAGATCCAGGCCGCATAGCGCGCTCGCTCGCGCGGCGGCACGAGATCGCCGATGACCGTCTGGGCGAGAGCGAAGAGACCGCCGCCGCCGGCGCCCTGGATAGCGCGGCCGATGACCAGCACCAGCATGTTGGGCGCGAGCGCGCTGACCAGCGACCCGAGCAGGAAGACGAGGATGGCAGCGTAGATGACAGGGCGGCGTCCGTAGACGTCGGAAATCTTGCCGTAGAGCGGCGCCATCGCGGTCGCGGTCAAGAGATAGCCGGTGACGATCCAAGGCAGATACTCGGCATGGCCGAGCGCGCGCGCGATCGTCGGCAGGGCAGGGGCTACGATGGTCTGATCAAGGGCCGCCAGCAACATCGACAACAGCACGCCGCCGATGATGGCATTTTTCTCGCTCTCGCTCATAATCTGCGCGGCTTTCGACGCCATCGCCTGGTTCTCGACGGTCTGGTCCATGCGTCATTCTTTCAAAGGTTGATGCTCAGTGCGCCAAAACGGCTGCGGCCGACCCGTCGTGCCTGGCGTCTGTCATTTCTCTTCACTGTTCGAGGCCCTGGGGGCTGCTTCGAACCCGCTATATGTCGTTCGATATAGGCCGATTTCGACCGCCGCTCGAAAGTTTTTCCAGTCTGGCACCATGCTTGGACGAAATTGGCCCGGGATAGGGGCTTGGCTCTCAAGTCAAGGCGGCGGCAGTTGGCCGGCTTCGACGCGTTCCATGCGGTAGCGCATCAGCCGAAGGATACGGCTTTCGAAATTGACGCTCTCGACGCGGTCGAAGCGCAACTGGTCCTGATCGTGCCTGGCGAGCTCGGCCGCCTGGATCGCGGCGGCCTTCGCCTTCGCCTGTTCGCAAGTCTTCTGCACGGAGGCGGCCTTCAGCGCATCCTCGAGCGCGCGCGCATGATTCTTGGCGATCTCGACATGGCGCTCCTCATGCCGCTTGATGTCGGCCGACAGCGTGTCCCAGAACAGCCTGACGTCGGGATCGGCTTTGCGCGGGCGCCGCCATTCGGGAAGGATGACCTTGACCTTCACGGTGACGGCGGCATCGGTGATGCGGCAAGAGTCCGCGCCCTGCGCGTAGCTGATGCGGGTGGTGAAGGCCATCTGCGTGGCGCCTGGATGCCGCGAGCCGGTGCTCTTCACCTTGGGGCCGTTTCTCGACAGCTGGTTCTGGATATCGTCGAGCGTGCGGCCGCCGACGCTGAAATAGCTGTAAGTCTTGACCAGGTTGGCCGCGCCCACCGGCGTGGCGGTCAAAGCGAGCATCAGGGCGCAGAGAAGGGATCGGTTCATCATATTGCCTCTTCACGCACCTTGCTTTAGGGCCGTCACCAGCGCAACGGAATTGATTTCGCGCGGATCACGCATGGTTGATGGATGATGACGACAAGGCGATGGCAGCTGGCGCATGGGCGCTATCTCGACCTCGGTCCGAAGGCGGTCGTCGTCGGCATCCTGAACGTCACGCCCGACAGTTTTTCGGACGGCGGCCTGTTCATCGCGCCTGAAAAGGCGCTGGAGCAGGCGCGCCGTATGGTGAAGGAGGGCGCGGCCGTCATAGATGTCGGCGGAGAGTCGACGCGGCCGGGTTTCGCCCCGATCACGGCCGAGGAAGAGCAGGCGCGCGTGCTGCCCATCATCTCGGCGCTCGCCGCTTCCGGCGAGGCGCTGATTTCGGTCGACACCTATCGCGAGGAAACCGCGCGGCTTGGCATCGCCGCCGGCTCCCATATCGTCAACGACGTCTGGGGGCTGCAGCGCGAGCCGGGCATCGCGCGTGTCGCTGCCGAGACCGGGGCCGGGCTCGTCATCATGCATACCGGGCGCGAACGGCACAAATTGCCCGACGTGATCGAGGACCAGTTGCTTTTCCTGCGCAGATCGCTGGAGATCGCGCGCGCCGGCAATGTCGTCGACAGCCAGATCGTGCTCGATGCCGGCTTCGGCTTCGCCAAGGAAACGGCGGAGGAAAACCTCGACCTGATGGCGCGATTTTCCGAGCTCCGGGCGCTCGGCTACCCGTTGATGGCCGGAACCTCGCGCAAGCGCTTCATCGGCGCCGCGACCGGGCGCGAGCCCGCCGAACGGGCAGCCGGCACGGCTGCCACCAGCGTCATCCTGCGCTTGAAGGGAGCCGACCTGTTTCGCGTCCACGATGTCGCAATCAACGTGGATGCGCTGGCGGTGACCGATGCTATGCTTCAACGCGAAACCGAGCTTCCTCCCGGACACTGATCATGTACGTCATCCGTATGAAGAACTGCGCCTTCTTCGCCCGCCACGGCGTGCTGGACGAGGAGGAGACGCTTGGCCAGCGTTTCTATGTCGATGCCGAGCTGACGGTCGAGCCCAGCCGTCCGCTGACGGAGGATTCCATCGAGGATACCGTCAATTACGGCGTCGCCTTCGCGGTCATCGAGAAGATCGTGACCGGACACCGCCGCTTCCTGATCGAGGCGCTGGCGCTGGAGGTCGCGAAGGCGCTGACGGCCAGGTTTTCGCAGATCAGGAAGGCCGAGATCACCGTGCGCAAACCAAACGCGCCGGTGCCCGGCGTGCTCGATTATGTCGAGGTGACCGTTGTCTGGCCAGAATAGCGCTGTCTACCTCAGTCTCGGCGGCAACCTCGGCGAGCCGGCGAAGTCCATGGGCGCGGCATTGCGCATACTGGACGGCGACGACGCGACGCGCGTCACCGCCGTCTCCTCGCTTTATCGCACGCCGCCGTGGGGCAAGCTCGACCAGCCGGATTTCCTCAATGCCGCCGCCGCGATCGAGACGGCTCTCTCGCCGCGCGCGCTGCTCGACCTTTGCCTCGACGTCGAGAGGCGGTTGAAGCGCGTGCGCGAGGAGCGCTGGGGCCCCCGCCTGATCGATATCGACATATTGGTTTTCGGCGACCGGGTGATCCATGAGACCGGGCTCGAAGTGCCGCATCCGCGCATGCTGGAGCGCGCCTTCGTGCTGGCGCCGCTGGCGGAGATCGCGCCAAGGCTTTCGGTCGGCGGCAGGAGCGTGTCGGAGCGGCTCGGCGCCGTCGATATTTCCGGTATCGAGCGGCTGCCGTCCGGCCGCGAATGGTGGCTTGGGTAAAACCGGCTGGTTAGCCGGAAAAACCGCCGCCGTCCAAAAATGCCTGCTCCTCGGCGGTCGTCGCGCGGCCAAGCATCCGGTTGCGGTGCGGAAAACGGCCGAAGCGCCGGATGATCTGCAGATGCTCCTCGGCGTATTTGAGGTATTCGGGCGCTTTGGCGGTTGTGAGTTGCATTGACCGTTCCTGGTCGGCCAGCAATTCGGAATGCTCGAAGGGCAAATAGAGGAAGACGCGAACCAGTTCTTCCAGTTCCAGGTCCTGACCGGCGGCGATTGCCTTGTCGGCGAAGTATCTCGCCAGCGGATCGGTCGCGAACATGTG
This sequence comes from Mesorhizobium sp. B3-1-7, assembly GCF_006439385.1. Taxonomy (NCBI): domain Bacteria; kingdom Pseudomonadati; phylum Pseudomonadota; class Alphaproteobacteria; order Hyphomicrobiales; family Phyllobacteriaceae; genus Mesorhizobium; species Mesorhizobium sp. B3-1-7. The sequence continues at coordinate 198,319 of NZ_VFTL01000005.1, read as the reverse complement.
GCCGGTGCCACGGAAGCAGTTGCGCGGGAATTGGTCGAGCAGGATCATCAGCGCTAGCGACCCTTCGGCATGCGCATTCCAATGGTCGCATTCGCGCCGCGCGGCGGCGTAATGCAGCTCCAAAAAGCGATTGCGGAAATTCGTGTCGAAGGCGTCGTTCTTCTCGAACCAGGCGTCCTCGCCGCCATCGCGCCAGAATTTGGTGACCGAAAGCGCCCACGGATCGAATTCTGCCATGCGTTGCCCCTCAGTTCTTGGTCTCTGCCTGGTTCAGCACGACGGCGGTTTCCTGGTTCAACGCTCGGCCGGCGCGGCGCGGCTGGGTGAGCGGCGTCGGGATCGGCGTGCCGATATTGCCCTTGAGGAAACGCTGGCCAGCGCGCACGCCCTCGGCCAGTTGCGTCTCGAAGCGCGCTTCGTCGCGGCGCCGCACATCCTCGATGACCTCGGCGACTTCTTCCGGATCGACGCCCAGCGCCTCCAGCGCGGAACCGCCGAAGACCAGCGCCGATTCGAAGGTTTCGCGCAGCTGATAGTCGACGCCGGCCCGCACGAGTTGCAGCGCCGTGCCTCGATCGAAGGCGCGCGCCAGGATCGTGACCAGAGGGAATTCGGCCTTGATCAGCTGGGCGATGCGCACGGCGGCGTCCGGCTTGTCGACGCAGATCAGCACCGCGCGGGCGCGCCCGACGCCGGCCGCATGCAGGATGTCCAGCCGCGTGCCGTCGCCGTAATAGACCTTGAAACCGAAATCGGCCGCGGCCTGGATCATCTCCACTTCGTTGTCGATGATCGAGACGTCCATCCCGCGCAGCAGAAGCGGCTGGCTGGCGATCTGGCCGAAGCGGCCGAAGCCGATGATCAGCACGCTGCCGGTGAGGCCGTCGGCGATGTCGACGCCGTCGAGGGACTGCTGGTCGCGCGGGGTAAGGTAGCGCAGCGCTACGATCGCCAAAGGCGTCAGCACCATGGAGATGATGACGATGGCGGTCAGCGTGGCGTTGGCCTGGCCGTCGATGATGCCGACCGCGGCGGCGGACGAGTAAAGCACGAAGGCGAACTCGCCGCCCTGCGCCATGAAGACGGCGCGTTCGAGCGCCTCGCGGTGGCTGCTCTTCAGAATGCGCGCGACGGCGTAGATGCCGACCGCCTTCATGACCATGTAGGCGACGACATAGACGGCGACGAGCCGCCAGTTCTGGGCGACGACGCCGAGGTCGAGCGACATGCCGACGGCGAGGAAGAACAGGCCGAGCAGGATGCCGCGGAACGGCTCGATATCGGCTTCGAGCTGGTGGCGGAAGGTCGATTCCGACAGAAGCACGCCGGCAAGGAAGGCGCCCATCGCCATCGACAGGCCGGAGAGCTGCATGGCCAGGGCCGATCCCAGCACCACCAGAAGCGCGGCGGCGGTCATGACTTCGCGGGCGCGGGCGTCGGCCAGGATGCGGAAGAGCGGATTGAGCAGGTAACGGCCGGCCACGACCAGTCCAACGATCGCGGCGATGCCGATGCCGACTTCGGTCAGTCGCTCCGAAAGGCTGGTTTCGGCGCCGCCGGGCGCGAGGAACGCGACCAGCGCCAGCAGCGGCACGATCATCAGGTCTTCGAGCAGCAGGATCGAGACGATGCGCTGGCCTTTCGGCGTGGCGATCTCACCGCGCTCCTCGAGCAGCTGCATGACGATCGCCGTCGAGGTCAGCACGAAGCCGGCGCCGGCGACGAAGGACTGCGCGATGGGAAAGCCTCCGGCCAATCCGACCAGGGTCAGAAGCACGGCGCAGACGCCGACCTGGAGCGCGCCCAGTCCAAAGATCTCGCGGCGCAGGCCCCAAAGGCGCGACGGCTGCATCTCCAGGCCGATGATGAACAGGAACATGACGACGCCGAGCTCGGCGACATGGAGGATCGCTTCCGATTCGGAAAAGATTCGCAGGCCGAAGGGGCCGATGACCACGCCGGCGGCGAGGTAGCCGAGGATCGAGCCCAACCCCATGCGCTTGAAGATCGGCACGGCGACGACGCCCGCGGCAAGCAGCGCCACCACCTGCACCAGATCGCTGCTCGACGCTTCAGCTGCCATGCCTGTCATCCCGTTCTCTAAGGCGCGTCCCTCCGAAACGGATTCAGGCGACGCGCTTTAGGTTTTTGATTTGATGCATGTCGTTGTCCCAGAACCGCTGCACACTTCTGGGCGACATGCATCACAAGCACTCCTTGCATGCCCCGGGAGCGAGAGGCAAGGGCGCGGAAACTGGCTGGAAGAGCAGGGGCGCGCCGTAGGATACGAAGCAGCAGGTTCCGCGGCGAACGCCTGTTGCAACCGCGTTACACAAGTTGACACGGCCCGGTCGTTGCGTAACGCCACAATCAGAGGTTATGGCACGTTCGGCTTCGGCCATCGGAGGCAGCGGCGATGGGCGGCTGCCTTTTTTGAGGAGATGATTGATATGAAGAAGTTTTTGCTCATTGCCGTCGGGGTTGCGGCGTTGGCCGGTTCGGCTTGCTCCAAGGGGCCGGAATGCACGCAGGAAATAGCTGCCAAGAAGGCGCAGGACATGGCCGCCGCGCTCCAGGAGGCCATCACCAAGGATCCGAGCAAGGCTGCCGATCTGACCGCCAAGGTGCAGGCCGTAACGACCAAATATCAGGGCGCGACGACGCTCGACGAAGCCTGCAAGGCCTATGACGAGCTGACCGCCACCATCAAGGGTTGAGCTCAACCATCGACAATGCGAAGGCGGTGGTCACACGCGGCCGCCGCCCTTTTCTTGCAGATGTTGGCGCGCCGGATCAGTTCTTGGCGATGGCGCCGACTTCGACCGGATCGATGCGCTTCAGGCTCATGCCGATCACCGGCACCAACTGATTGTTGACGCGCACGGCCACCGTCACGGTCATCGAATTGCCGTCGGGGACACGCGCCTGCATGACGCCGTTCAACTGCTTGCGGTTGATGGTGAAGACGACTTTCTGGGCGTCGACGACATTGCCGCCGACAATGTCCATGCCGCTTTCGGTCGAGCCGCCCATGAAGGTGCCCCTGTAACCATCGCGCCCCTTGCGTTCGACGCTGGCCGACATCTTTTGCGTGAACACGCCGACCCTGCAGCCGCCGTCAAGCGTCATGCCGAGCTTGCTGGCGGGCGTCGAGCCATTGAAATCGCAGGTGAATTTGGTGCCTTTGTACTTGCCGGCGATGATCTCGCCAGGGCCGACCCATCTGCCTTCGACGGAGCGGAAAAACTGCTTGTCCGGCTCTGCGCCAAAGGCCTTTTCCACGAGGCCGAGCGGCGCGGCAATCGCAATGGTGGCAGGCAGGACGCAGGACAGGATTACGCTTCTCATCGACGACACCCGGCACGAAAGAGTCTATTCTTGGGACCGGATTGACCATGCAGAAGATTGGTTAATGCTTCGTCACCCGCAGCGGGTCACGCGTTTACCTTATCGGTCGTCTGGCTGTTCTTTCGCGCCGCGAACGAGGTCAGCGCCGAGAGGAAATCGCCGAGGCCGGGGCGCTTGACGGCGATGAACGGCAAGGGGCGGGCGGTTTCCATCGCGGCGATGCCGATGCGCGCCGTCATCATGCCGTTGACCACGCCTTCGCCGAGCTTTGCCGAGAGTTTTGCGGCCAGGCCATGGCCGACGATCTGCTGCACGAAACTGTCGCCCACCGCGATCGAGCCGGTCACCGCCAGATGCGCGAGCACGCCGCGCGCCAGCCGGAAGAAGCCGAGCGTGCCTGGGCGGCCGCCGTAGAGTTCGGAGAGCCGCCGGATCAGGCGGCCGGCCTCGAACACGACATAGGCGATGTCGACCAGAGCGCGCGGGCTGACGGCCGTGATCAGGGATACGCGCTTCGCGGCCTCGAGGATCATGATTTTCGCGCGGGCATCGAGAGGCGACAGGATCTCGGTCTCGGCAAGCCGCACCAGATTGGCGCCGTCGATGATCTCGCCGCGCAATTCGGCAAGAGAACGGCGCCCAGCGGCGGTCTCGGGTTTTGCCGCGACGAAGGCCGAGAGTTCGTCGACCAAGGCACGGGCCGCCTTGGGATCGTCGCGCGCCACGGCATCCAGGGCCCGCTTCTGCATCTTTTCGACTTCGGCCAGGCGGGCGATGGCGAGGAATTCGCGGACCAGGATGACGAGCAGCGAGAGCAGCGCAATCGCCGCCATGCCGGCCGCCAGCCAGCCAAGCCATTCGGCGCGCGCGAACAGGTCGCGGATCAGCTGGTCGGCCCAAAGACCGACCGCCAGCGAGACGAGCACGCTCAGAGCACCGAGGAACAGCCGGGCAAGCAGCGAGCGCTTTCTCGGCGCCGTCGCCGGTGGCGGAACCGCAGCCTCGATGTCCGGTTCGTCGAAGACATCGACCTCCGAGGGGATCACGACCGCCACATCAGCCCGCGCGGCACGTGGCCTGCGCGCCGGCTGCTCCTCGGCGACGCGGTTTCGCTGTGGTTGCGGCGGCGCCTCGGTCTCGGGCTCGATGCGGAAGGCCGCCGGTTTGCGGGGCGCGGTCATGCCAGATGATCTCCGATCAGGAACTGCAGCGCGCGGTCGAGCCGGATATGCGGCAAGGACAGCGTGACGCCTTCGGCGGTGCGTTCGAGTTTCGGCGGGCGGAAACGCACGAAGCGGATCGCCGGTTCGGTGCTGTCGGGCGGCGATCCGGAATTGTCGAACACCGCATCGATCTTTTCCGGCAAATCGCCCGGGAATATGGCGGTTTCGGTCTTTCCGTCGAATGTCTCGCCATTGATCTTCTCGCCCTTCAGCGGGGCGCCGATGATGACGGGCAGCGTCTCGCGGCCCTGCTTCACCGTGCCTTCGCGGGTCGAGCGAACCGCGGCCATGGCGACGACGTCGACGGCGGCGCCGCTGAAATTCGCGCGCGCCACGGCGCGGTCGGTCAGCCGGCGCACGATCGCCTGCAGCCGGTCATGGCTTTCGTGGTGCAGATGGTCCGCCTTGGTCGCGGCGACCAGGATGCGGTCGATACGGCGCGAGAAGAAGTCGGTGAGGAAATTGCCCCGCCCGGGCCGGAAGCAGGACAGGATCTCGGTGACGGCGCGCTCCAGATCGGCCATGGCGGCCGGTCCGGCGTTGAGCGCCTGCATGGCGTCGATCAGCACGATCTGCCGGTCGAGGCGGGCGATGTGCTCGCGAAAGAACGGTTTGACGACATGCGTCTTATAGGCCTCGTAGCGGCGTTCCATCATGGCCTGCAGCGATCCGGAGCGCGGCCGGCCTTGCGACAGCGTCATCAGCGGCGCGAAGGTCAGCGCCGGCGAGCCTTCGAGATCGCCCGGCATCAGGAAACGGCCGGGCGGCAGCGTCGACAGCGCGCGTTCGTCGAGCTTGCAGGCCTTGAGATAGGCGGCGAAGCTTTCGGCCAATCGCCGCGCCGTCATCTCGTCGGCGTCGGCATCGGGATCGATGGCGGAGGCCAGTTCGCGCCAGGCCTGCGACAGGTCCGAGCGGACGGGCAGGGCGGCCAGTTCGACCGCCTCACGCGAAAAGTCGGCAAAGGATTTGCCAAGCAGCGGCAGGTCGAGCAGCCATTCGCCGGGATAGTCGACGATATCGATGGATAGCTTTCCGGTTGAAAACAACCGGTTCCAGCCCGAAGCCGACTCATATTCGATGGTGAGCCGCAGTTCTGAGATGGCGCGCGTGGAGTCCGGCCAGGCGCGGTCGTTCACCAAAGCCGCGACATGATCCTCATACTGGAAGCGCGGAACGGCATCGTCCGGCTGCTCCTCGAGGAAGGCACGGGCGATGCGGCCGGATTTCTGCGCTTCGAAGAGCGGCAGGCGTCCGCCATGGATGAGATTGTGGACGAGGGCCGAAATGAACACCGTCTTGCCGGAGCGGGAAAGGCCGGTGACGCCAAGACGCAATGACGGAGAGAAGAGCCCGGCGGCGCGGCCCGACAACGTGTCGAGCGCAATCCTCGCCTCGTCGGTGAAATTGGTCAGCGATGATGCCAAATCGGGCCTCTGGTTGCGCGTCAGCGCCCGATATAGGCCCTGGACCGCGCGTTTGAAATGGCCTCAGAGGTCGGCGGGCGTGAGAAAGGCTTCGAGATAGCCGTTGCCCTGCGCCGCTTCGGCAAGGTTGCCGGGAAAGCGCACCACGGCAAGGCCGGAGGTCGGAAAACCGTGATTCATCATGCCGCGCGCCGCCTGCTCGCCATCTCCGGACACCGCCATGGCCAGATCTTCGGTCATGGGGTTGTGACCGATCACCAGCAGCGAGTTGGCGCCGCCATTCTTGCGGATGATGTCGAGGTAGCCGGCCGCGTCCTCGCTGTAGAGCGTGTCGAAGAACAGGACCCGGCCGGTGTCGGTGCGCCCCGCCAGGCCTTCCAGCGTTTGCCTCGCCCGCTTGGCGTTGGAGCAAAGGGTGACGTCCGGCACGTAGGTGCGGGCCCGCATGGCCTCTCCGATCGCTTCGGCATCGGCCATGCCCGATTCGTCGAGCGGGCGGTCGAAATCGCGCACGCCGGGCAGCGCCCAGCCGGCTTTGGCATGCCGCAACAGATAAAGTCTGCTCAACCGGACCCCCGTGACGCCGCCTTCTTGGCAAAGCGCGATTAGTCACCAGAACCAAGTCATGCACAATGGCCGGCGCCAGCAACTGCAACGAATCATGTGCGAATTCGTTTTGTGCCGTTGAAACAAAGTCATCGCGCGGGCCGCCGATGCGTGACTAACAATTGCGTGAAACTGTCGCCGATAGCGCTTGTGCAGGCTCTTGTCCCCGAATATATAGGCGCCAAATTTGGGGTTGTTGGGTGAGTCGAATGAACGATATCGTTACCGCCAATTACGTACCCTCCGAAGACGAGCCGTTCATGAACGAACGGCAAAAATCGTACTTCCGTCAAAAGCTTATCACCTGGAAGAACGACATTCTCCGCGAAGCGCGCGAAACCCTCGAAATCCTGCAGCAGGAAAACGCCAACCACCCCGACCTAGCCGATCGCGCCTCCTCCGAAACCGACCGCGCCATCGAATTGCGCGCCCGCGATCGCCAACGCAAGCTCATCTCGAAAATCGACTCCGCGCTCCAGCGCATCGACGAAGGCACCTACGGCTATTGCGAGGAGACCGGGGAGCCGATCGCGCTGAAGCGGCTCGACGCGCGTCCGATCGCGACACTGTCGATCGAGGCGCAGGAGCGCCACGAGCGTCGCGAGAAGGTCTATCGCGACGACTGACGCGATCTAGCTGGGCAAGAACATCGAAAATGGCCGGGATTTCCGGCCATTTTGTTTTTCAGCGCCCCATTTGTCTTTGCCGACAGGGGCGTGAAGAGGCTCGCTTGCGCCGGTGGCCGGTCAGCGCTTGTGGCTGCCCAACTCGCCAAGGAGCTTGGTCATCTCGTCATCGAGCGAAGGCTTGGCCGCGGGCTTGGCGATTGCCGGCTGGGAATGCTGGTCGTCGAGAGAGGTTTCGAGTTCGTGCATCAGCGTGTCGTCGATGGAGTCGTTTGAGGGCGGTGGCGCATATCTGGTGCTGCCGTTCGTCGTCCCGTAGCTCGGCAGCGGCATGACCTTGGCCGTCGGCTGGCTCGGCGCCGCCGGCTTGATGGGCGCGGGCGCCGGCGCGCGCGGATGTGTGGCGGCTGCTGGCTGGGCGGCAGGCGGCGCCGGCGGCCTGGCGGGGGCGGGCGCCGGTTGCGGCGCGCGCGGGCGTTGCGCAGCTCCTGTCTGCTGCTGACCGCCGTCGCCCGTCAATGCCGGGCGGCGCGGCGCCGCCAGCCTGATGTCGCGCTCGACCACGACATCGGTCGGCCCACCGATCAGGATCAGGTGCTCGATGTCGTCGCGGCGCACCAGGACAAGCCGGCGATGGCTGTCGACAGCGGTGGCATCCATCACGGCAAGCCGCGTCTTGCGGTTCCTGCCGCCGGCAACGAAGGTGCCGAAGGTCAGGTTGCGGACCACCTTGATGGCGAGCAGGACGACAACCAGCAGGATGAGGGCCGCTACCGTCCACAGGATTGCAGCGACGTAACCCGGGCCCGCTACATTATCCAGCCACTGCATCAGTGCACCCCAATCGCCATCTTTGAAGTGAGGGGACACTAGACCGTTGGGACCAGCGACCGCAAGTTCACATCACCTATCGTGAACAGTTTGAAACATGAATCGTTGATTTTATCGGACATTTGCCCCCGGGGCCTTTTCCGTTACAGGAGAATGTGATTCAACCGGCCGTCCGCGCCCGTCGGACACCGGAATCACGAGCAGGGGGAACATGGCCAAGGAAGCGCGCGGCGATTTCTATCCGGTACCGATCGTCGACCAGAACACGCGTCCGGGCGCCGTCACCAGGCTCATCGTCTTCATCGTCGTCTTGACCGGCGCCGCGATCGTCTTCGGACTGTTCCGCGAGCGTCTCGGCGATCCTTTCCTGCTCGGCATGCTCGGCGTGCTCGCCATGATCGGCGTCGGCTTCCTGTTCGCGACCGCGATCGGCTTCGTGCAGATCGCGCCGCGCTCGACTGGCGACGAATTGTCGAAAGCCTTCGTCGATTCGATGTCGCAGGGCCTTGTGGTCACCGACACCAAGGGCCGCGTCGTCTACGCCAACCGCGCCTATGCCGATATGACGGGTGCCGCCTCGGCCGCCGATCTCAAGACCGTCGAAGGGCTGCTTTCGGATGTTCCCGAGGCCTCGATGACGATCTACCGGCTGGCGTCGGGACTGCGCGACGGCCAGGCCGGCGACGGCGAGTTCCGGCTGGCGCAGTCGATCAAGCCGGGTGCCGAGCCCGGCGCGCGCTGGTACCGCGCCCGCGCCCGCGCCTTCAGCATGCCCGGGCAAAGGCTGCCGATGCTGGCCTGGCAGCTCGCCGACATCTCGCAGGAACGGGCGGAGCAGGAGCGTTTCTTCCTCGACCTGCAGAAAGCCATCGACCATCTCGACCATGCGCCGGCCGGGTTCTTCTCGGCCGACCAGGAGGGCCGCGTCACCTATATCAACGCCACGCTCGCCGAGTGGCTGGGCATCGACCTTGCCTCCTTCACGCCGGGCGCCATCACGCTGCCGGAAATCATCGCCGGCGACGGCATGGCGCTGGTCCGCTCGGTCAAAGCCGACCCCGGTACCACCCGCAACGCCGTCATCGACCTCGACCTCACCACCATGAGCGGCCAGGCGCTGCCGGTGCGCTTCATGCACCGCGTTTCGGCGAGCCGCGAAGGCGTGAACGGCCCGACCCGCACGATCGTGCTCAACCGCACCCAGGGCGAGGATGCTTCCGCGGAACTCAGAGCCTCCGAGGTTCGCTTCACCCGCTTCTTCAACTCGACGCCGATGGCCATTGCTGGCGTCGATGCGAACGGACGCATCCTGCGCACCAACGCGCCCTTCCTGCAGCTGTTTTCGTCCGTGGTCGACCGCGACGCGGTCGACCGGCGGGTGCGGTTCGAGACCATCGTTCACGAGCGCGACCGGCCGGCTTTCGCCACAGCCTTCGAGAAGGCCCGGCAGCGGCAGGCCAATATCGAGCCGATCGACTCCGTGCTGCCCGGCAACGAGGAGCGCCACATCCGCTTCTACGTCAACGCCGTCGCCGACAGCGCGGGCAGCGAAGGCGCCGAGGAATCGGCGATCGTCTACGCGGTCGAGACCACCGAGCAGAAGGCGCTCGAGGGGCAGATGGCGCAGAGCCAGAAGATGCAGGCGGTCGGTCAGCTCGCCGGCGGCATCGCGCACGACTTCAACAACGTGCTGACCGCCATCATCATGGCGTCCGATCTTCTCTTGACCAACCACCGGCCGTCGGACCCGTCCTTCCCCGACATCATGAACATCAAGCAGAACGCCAACCGGGCGGCCTCGCTCGTGCGGCAATTGCTGGCCTTCTCGCGCAAGCAGACGCTGCGGCCGGAAGTGCTCAACCTGACCGATGTTCTGGCCGATCTCAGGATGCTGCTCGCCCGGCTGGTCGGCAACGACATCAAGCTGAAGATCGACCACGGCCGCGACCTGTGGCCGGTCAAGGTCGATATCGGCCAGTTCGAGCAGGTGGTGGTCAATCTCGCCGTCAATGCGCGCGACGCCATGCCGAGCGGCGGCGATCTCACCGTGCGCACCCGCAACGTCACCGCCGACGAGTGCAAGTCCTTCGCCTATCGCGAACTGGCGCCGGCCGACTATGTGCTCGTCGACGTCGAGGACACCGGCAGCGGCATCGCGCCCGACGTGCTGAAGAAGATCTTCGAGCCGTTCTTCACGACCAAGGAAGTGGGCAAGGGCACCGGCCTCGGCCTGTCGATGGTCTACGGCATCATCAAGCAGACCGGCGGCTTCATCTTCTGCGATTCCGAGGTCGGCAAGGGCACGGTGTTCCGTATCTTCCTGCCGCGCCACATCGCCGAGGTGAAGAAGCAGGCAGAGCCCGGCGAGGCGCCGGCCGCGGCGGCGGCCCCGACCAAGCCGGCCGATACGGCCAAGGATCTTTCCGGCTCGGCCACCGTGCTTCTGGTCGAGGACGAGGACGCCGTGCGCATGGGCGGCGTCAGGGCGCTGATCTCGCGCGGCTACACCGTGCATGAGGCGTCTTCCGGTGTCGAGGCGCTGGAAGTGTTCGAGGCGCTCGGCGGCAAGGTCGACATCGTCGTCTCCGACGTGGTGATGCCGGAGATGGACGGGCCGACATTGCTCGGCGAACTGCGCAAACGCCAACCGGACATCAAGTTCGTGTTCGTTTCGGGCTATGCCGAGGACGCGTTTGCGAAGAACCTGCCGGCCGACGCGCATTTCGGCTTCCTGCCGAAACCGTTCTCGCTCAAGCAACTGGCGACGATCGTCAAGGACGTGCTGGAGTCCTAAAGAAGCTAGCGCTTGCACATTGCGGCAGCCCTGCCCATGATGGTCGTCGGATGGGTCTATCATGGGGATGGTAGCGCGTGACGCCGCATATCGAGGCGGGCCGGGGGGACTATGCCGAAACGGTGCTGTTGCCGGGCGATCCCGAGCGCGCCCAATGGATGGCGGAAACTTTTCTGGACGCGCCGCGCTGCGTGAACCGTCGAAGAGGCGCGCTGGGCTTCACCGGCCGGTTCCGCGGCAAGCCGGTCAGCATCCAGGCAACCGGCATCGGGGTGTCGTCTTTCCTGATCTATGCCTTCGAGCTGCTGGATTGTTACGGTGCCAAGACACTGATACGCACCGGCACCTGCGGCGGTTTGTCGGAAGATGTGCCCCTGCGCGGCGTCGTCATCTCCAGCGAGGTGCGGGCCGAGGGAGCAATCAGTGGGCAAGTCTTCGGGCTTTATCAGCCGGCCGGGCCGGATCGGGCGCTGCATGCGCTGGCGCTTCGACGCGCGGCCGATCTCGGCATCGCCTGCAGCGCGGGACTGACCGTTTGCAGCGACGTGTTCCACCATCCCGATGGCCGCGCCCGGTTCGACGAGCCGATCGCGCTGGGGGCGTTGGCCGTCGATATGGAAACCAGTGCGCTCTATCGGATTGCGGCGCAGTTCGGCGCGCGAGCGCTGTCACTACTCACCGTTGTCGATCATATCGCCACCGGCGAGTTGACCGATTATTCGGAGCGCCAGGCTCTCTTCACCGACATGACCCGGCTGGCGCTCGAAGTCGCGGCCGAAAGCTAGGCGGCTTCCTGCTTCAACGCAGCCTGCTCCTCGGCGTTGGGGCGATGGCCCCGCAGATAGAGCGCGCAGGTGGTGCGCAGCATGGAAGCGAAGTTCGGAATCTGGCCGTTGATCTCGATCGCCTCGTCATAGAGCTTCGAGATGAATTTCGGCGTCGTCAGTCCCTGGCTGTCGGCGATCTCGTCAAGAAGACCCCAGAATGTCGCCTCGAGCTGGATGCTGGTCGAATGGCCGTCGATGCGGATCGACCTGTTGATCTGCCGGTAGCCTTCCGGATCCTGTCCGGCAAAGACTCTGCACATCGGTACCTCCCGTTCTTGTTTGTCTTGGGCGCCGATTGAGTTGCTGGCGCCTTTTTGAACACTGCCTGCGTTTGTCATTTTCGATCCGATGGCCGGCAACGGCAATCGGACTTTCGTCCTTGAAGCGCGCCGCTTGAAACCGTTTCGGCGAGCCCCGCTTCAAGCGTTTGTTTGCTGCATGCCGGTCCCCAAAACCGCGGCAGCCTTTGAACAGCATGCAGCTAAAACTGGAGCGACACTAGCCGTTTTCCAGTTCCGTGCGTGGTAATCGGCTGCCACCACCTTTTTTCGCCGGCGCGCATAATCGTTTGCGTAAGCACCAGAAGCTGCGGAGACCGATTTGGCGAAGGCGATCCATTCCATGATCCGGGTTCTCGACGAGGCGCGGTCCGTCGATTTCTACAACAAGGCCTTCGGCCTCGAGATCGCGCAGCGGCTCGATTTCGAGACCTTCACGCTCATCTATCTCAGCAATGGCAGTTCGCTGTTCGAGGTGGAGCTGACGGTGAACAAGGGGCGCACCGAACCCTATGCGCTCGGCGACGGCTACGGCCATCTCGCTGTCTCGGTCGCCGATCTCGACAGCGAGCACGACCGGATCGGCGCGCTCGGTCTCAATCCGAAGAAGATCGTCGAGTTCAACCGCGACGGAGCGTTGATCGCCCGCTTCTTCTTCATCGAGGATCCCGACGGTTATAAGATCGAGGTCCTGCAGCGGGGAGGGCGCTTCCAATAGGGGATATTCGCCGCGGAGGGGCGCGGCGCCAGCAACGGCACTCCCTCAGGGGTGCGAACAGCAAGCAGGGAGGAAATCATGGTTACAGTCTACGAGAAGAAGCCGGGCTACGAGAAGAAAGCCGGGCTTTCGCGGCGCGAGCTTTTGAAGCGCGGCGGCGCTGGTGCGCTGCTCATCATCTCCGGCAGCGCCGTCATCAGCCCCGAACACGCCTGGGGTCTCGAAACCTCGGCGCTGAAGCCCGAGACGATGGCGACGCTGATCCAGGTGGCGCGCGACATCTATCCGCACGACCAGGTGCCGGACAAATACTACGCCATTGCCGTCAAGGGCCACGACGAGACTGCTGCCAAGGACCCGGCCCACAAGGAACTGATCGAGAAGGGCATCGCCGAGCTCGACAAGAAGGCCGGCAAGGGCGGCTATCGCGGGCTTGGCTGGGAAGAGGAGCGGGTTGCGCTGCTGACCGGCATCGAGAAGACGCCCTTCTTCCAGGCGGTGCGCGGCGGCCTTGTCGTCAGCCTCTACAACCAGAAGGAGGTGTGGCCGATCTTCGGTTACGAGGGCGAGTCCTACTCCAAGGGCGGCTACATCGCGCGCGGCTTCAACGACATCGAGTGGCTCTGAGCCGCTCTGTCCCGAACCGCATTTCGACAGATTTCATGGGAGGAAACCATGGCAGCATCATTTGATCTCAAGAACGACGGCGTGGTCGTCATCATCGGCTCCGGCGCCGGCGGCGGCACGCTCGGCAACGAACTTGCGCAGAAAGGCATCGACGTCGTCATCCTCGAGGCGGGCGCCCGCCACGAATATGAGGACTTCATCAATGACGAGTGGGATTCCTTTGCCCAGCTTGCCTGGAAGGACAAGCGCACCACCTCTGGCGACTGGCGGGTCGCCAAGGATTTCCCGAACCTGCCGGCCTGGATCGTCAAGTCGGTTGGCGGCTCGACGACGCACTGGGCGGGCGCCTCGCTGCGCTTCCAGGAACATGAGTTCAAAACGGCCTCGACCTACGGCAAGGTCAAGGGCGCGAACCTGCTGGACTGGCCGGTGACGCTGGCCGAGATGGAGCCTTATTACGCCAAGGCCGAAGCCAAGATGGGCGTGACAGGCACCAACAACTGGCCGCGGCTGCCCGGCAACAACAACTTCAAGGTGCTCAAGGCCGGCGCCGACAAGCTCGGCTACAAGGAGTGCCACACCGGCAACATGGCCATCAATTCGGTGGAGCGCGACGACCGCAACTCCTGCCAGCAGACCGGCTTCTGCTTCCAGGGCTGCAAATGGGGCGCCAAATGGTCGACGCTCTACACCGAAATCCCGAAGGGCGAGGCGACCGGGCATCTGGAGGTCCGGCCGAACTCGATGGCGATCAAAATCAACCACGACGCTTCAGGCAAGGTGACCGGCGTCGTCTATGCCGACAAGGACGGCAAGCTGCAGGAGCAGAAGGCCCGAATCGTCGCGGTCGCCGGCAATTCGATCGAGAGCCCGCGCCTGCTGCTCAATTCGGAATCGTCCAAATTCCCGCATGGGCTTGCCAACTCATCCGGGCAGGTGGGCAAGAACTACATGCGCCACACCACCGGCTCGGTCTATGCCATCTTCGACAAGCCGGTGCACATGTATCGCGGTACAACCATGGCCGGCATCATCCGCGACGAGGCGCGCCACGATCCCTCGCGCGGCTTCGTCGGCGGCTATGAGATGGAGACCTTGTCGCTTGGCCTGCCATTCATGGCGGCCTTCCTCAACCCCGGCGGCTGGGGTCGATCCTTCACCACCGCGCTCGACCATTACGACCATATGGCGGGCCTGTGGATCGTCGGCGAGGACATGCCGCGCGAGGAGAACCGCATCACGCTGCACAAGGATGAGAAGGACGAGCACGGCATGCCGATCGCCGACGTCCATTTCGACGACCATCCGAACGACGAGGCAATGCGTGACCATGCCTACAAGCAAGGCCAGGCGCTCTACGCCGCGGTCGGCGCAACGCGGACCTTCCCGACACCGCCTTATCCGTCGACCCACAATCTCGGCACCAACCGAATGAGCGAGAAGCCGGAGGATGGCGTCGTCAACAAGCACGGCCAGTCGCACGATATCAAGAATCTGTTCGTTTCCGACGGCAGCCAGTTCACCAGCGGTGCCGCGGAGAACCCGACGCTGACCATCGTGACGCTGGCGATCCGCCAGGCCGACTACATCGCAGCCCAGATGTCGGCAAAGACCATCTGACCTCCCGACTGCCTGCTGGCGCGGGACCCGTGAGGGTTCCGCGCCTTTTTTATGCGGGCTATCTTCTGGTGCAGGTCGAGGCCGTGAAGGCACCGTCCTGCTGCTTCATGATGATGTCGAAGGAGGGACCGCTTGGGTCGTCCAGCGTCGCCTGGGTCATGGAGATCGAATTGCCGCCGCTGGTGTAGCCGCCGAGCGGACCAAGCCAGGTGATCTCGCCATTGGGATTCATCTGGTAGTTATAGGTTCCCGAAGCGCCAAAGGTCACTGGGCCACTATAGACATTGCCCTTGATGGTGATGTCGCCGAGATTGAGGAACAGGCCGAGCAGGTAGACCTCGCAGTGATAGGCGCCGTCCGGCAACTTGCCATCGGTGAAATCGGCGCGAGCGCCGCCGGCGGCGGAGACAAGAAGCAGGAAACTCAGGATCGTTCGGGCCATGACGTCGCTCGTTTGCGCGGCGACCTTGCCCCATTTTGCCATAGGCCCGCAACAGGGCTGATCAGCCTGGCTTTGCCTTCATGGTGAAAGTTTAGGCATTTTTTACATTTGGGCAAAATCTAGGCAGCATTGCGTAAACTTTTCTCAAGCCGCTGCATTGCAGCGGATGCGAAAAGTTTCCCGGCTACCCGATAACCGCCTGTAATCTCTTCGTTATCCTGAAATTCCGTCGAGCGCATTCCTGTCTGGCACGTCGCTTGCACGGTGTATGTTGCGATGCAAACAATCACGCTTGGGAGTGTGTCATATGAGGGGTAACTTCGCGAAAATTACAAAAATCTTGTCGGCGGGCGTCGTCGCTGCCGGCCTGCTGGCCTCGGCTTCCGCCAAGGCGGCTGAAGACACGATCAAGGTCGGCATTCTCCACTCGCTGTCGGGGACCATGGCGATCTCGGAAACGACGCTGAAGGACGTCATGCTGATGCTCATCGACGAGCAGAATGCAAAGGGCGGCCTGCTCGGCAAGAAGCTCGAGGCTGTCGTCGTCGATCCGGCGTCCAACTGGCCGCTCTTCGCCGAAAAGGCGCGCGAGCTGATTTCCAAGGACAAGGTCGCGGCCGTGTTCGGCTGCTGGACCTCGGTGTCGCGCAAATCGGTGCTGCCGGTGTTCTCGGAACTCGACAACATCCTGTTCTACCCGGTCCAGTATGAGGGCGAGGAGAGCGAGCGCAACGTCTTCTACACGGGTGCGGCGCCGAACCAGCAGGCCATCCCGGCTGTCGATTACCTGATGAGCGCCGATGGCGGTTCGGTGAAGCGCTGGGTGCTCGAAGGCACCGACTACGTCTATCCACGCACCACCAACAAGATCCTCGAAGCCTATCTGAAAGCGAAGGGCGTGCCGGCCGAGGACATCATGGTCAACTACACGCCGTTCGGCTTCTCCGACTGGCAGACCGAGGTTTCGGCGATCAAGAAATTCGGCTCGGCCGGCAAGAAGACCGCCGTCGTCTCGACCGTCAACGGCGATGCCAACGTGCCGTTCTACAAGGAGCTCGGCAACCAGGGCATCAAGGCCGAGGACATTCCGGTCATGGCCTTCTCCGTCGGCGAGGAAGAACTGGCCGGTCTCGACACCGCGCCGCTCGTCGGCCATCTCGCCGCCTGGAACTATTTCGAAAGCGTCGACACGCCCGAGAACAAGAAGTTCATCGACGACTGGCACAAGTTCATCAAGAACGACAAGCGCACCACGAACGACCCGATGGAAGCCCACTACATCGGCTTCAACATGTGGGTGAAGGCGGTCGAGAAGGCCGGCACCACCGATCCGGACAAGGTCATCGACGCCATGGTCGGCGTGTCGGTGCCGAACCTGACCGGCGGCTATTCGACGATGATGCCCAACCACCACATCACCAAGCCGGTGCTGATCGGCGAAATCCAGGCCGACGGCCAGTTCGAGACCGTCTCGCAAACGCCTGGCCTGGTGATGGGTGACGAGTGGTCCGACTACCTGCCGGACTCCAAGGACCTGATCTCCGATTGGCGTGCGCCGCTCAGCTGCGGCAACTTCAACGTCAAGACCGGCAAGTGCGGCGGCAAGGGTACCAACTGATCCCGGTTCGGACCTAGGTCCGTGTCCTCCCGGACCGGGTCGCGGAGTGGCCCCGCGACCCGAGACCGCAGCCCGGGCGGGCCAGTCTCTCCGGCCCGCCCGGGCAGAACTTTCAACCATGCGAGACTGCTGAGGCGATGATCCTGTTGCGCTTACTTGGCCTGACGTTGCTGCTGGCGGTGGCAAGCCTGCTGCCGTCAAGCGCGGCCGAGACCGATCTTCGCGCCGTGATCGCCAAATTCGCGACTGCCACCAATTTCTCCGCCACCGAAGCGGTTGTGCACGAGCTTGCCGCCAGCGGCGATCCCGCCGTCGAACGCGCGCTCTCGGCGCTTGCCGACGGCAATCTCTACATCCGCAAAACCGACTCCCAGATCTTCGTCGGCAAAGAGACAGGCGACGCCGTCGAGTTGATCGATCCGCTAAGCGGCGAAAAGGCGACCGAAGCCGCCAAGGCCGACCTCACCAAGATCAAGGTCAACAATGGCTTGCGCCGGGTCATCCGCGATGCGCTGGGCACGCTGACGCTGCGCGCCAGGGACGCGAGCGTGCGCCTCGCCGCGGCGATGACGATGTTCAAGACGCCAGACGCGGCGAACATCGAGCCGCTCGATGCCGCGATCGCCGCCGAAACCAATCCCGCCGTTAAGACGATGTTCGATGAAGCGCACGCCGCGTCCATCCTGGTCTCGGATAAGCCGGAGGCGGACAAGCTCGCGGCGATCTCGGTGATCGCGACCCGCGGCGACCGCGACGCGCTCTCGCTGCTCACCTCCGTCGAGGCCAATGCGCAAGGTGCGGTCAAGGACGCGGCAACGGCTGCCATCGGCCGCATCAATTCGACGCTGGCGCTGTGGGATGCCGGGCAGAACATCTGGTACGGCATCTCGCTCGGGTCGGTGCTGCTGCTCGCCGCGATCGGGCTCGCCATCACCTTCGGCGTCATGGGCGTCATCAACATGGCGCATGGCGAGATGGTGATGCTCGGCGCCTACACCACTTTCGTCGTCCAGCAGGTGATCCGCACCTCCTTCCCCGACCTGTTCGACTGGTCGCTGGTGATCGCGCTGCCGCTCGCCTTTCTCGTCGCCGCGCTGGTCGGCCTCGCCATCGAGCGCGGCATCATCCGCTTCCTCTACGGCCGGCCGCTGGAAACGCTTTTGGCCACCTGGGGCGTCTCGCTGATCCTGCAGCAGGCGGTGCGAACCATCTTCGGCCCGACCAACCAGGAGGTCGGCAATCCGTCCTGGATGTCGGGTTCGTTCGATATCGGCCAACTGGCGATCACCTGGAACCGGCTGTGGATCCTGGTGTTCGCGCTGCTGGTGTTCGGCGTGCTGCTCTATGTCATGAAGCGCACGTCCTGGGGGCTGCAGATGCGCGCCGTCACCGCCAACCGGCGCATGGCCGCCTCGATGGGCATCAAGACGCCATGGGTCGACGCGCTGACCTTCGCGCTGGGCTCGGGCATCGCGGGCATTGCCGGCGTGGCGCTCAGCCAGATCGACAATGTCTCGCCCAATCTCGGCCGCGGCTACATCATCGACAGTTTCATGGTCGTGGTCTTCGGCGGCGTCGGCAATCTGTGGGGCACGCTGGTCGGCGCCTTCTCGCTCGGCATCGTCAACAAGTTCCTCGAGCCCTATGCCGGCGCGGTGCTCGGCAAGATCGTCGTCCTGGTGCTGATCATCCTGTTCATCCAAAAACGTCCGCGCGGCCTGTTCGCGCTGAAGGGCAGGGCGGTGGAAGCATGATCGTGAAGCGCTTCTTTTCGGCCGACCGCCGCATCGCCGTCACGATCCTGGCGCTGCTCGCCGCAGCCATCGTCGTGCCGCTGCTCAACCTGGCGGTCTCGCCGCAAAGCGCCTTCTACATCCCGCCCTACATCGTGGCGCTGGTCGGCAAATACCTCTGCTACGCGCTGCTTGCGCTCGCGCTCGACCTGGTCTGGGGCTATTGCGGCATTCTTTCGCTCGGCCACGGCGCCTTCTTCGCGCTCGGCGGCTATGCGATGGGCATGTATCTGATGCGACAGATCGGTTCGCGCGGCGTTTACGGCAATCCGATCCTGCCGGATTTCATGGTGTTCCTGAACTACAAGGAGCTGCCCTGGTTCTGGCACGGCTTCGATCATTTCTGGTTTGCGGCGCTCATGGTGCTGGCGGTACCGGGCCTGCTTGCCTTCGTCTTCGGCTGGTTCGCCTTCCGCAGCCGCGTCACCGGCGTCTATCTGTCGATCATCACCCAGGCGATGACCTATGCGCTGCTGCTCGCCTTCTTCCGCAACGACATGGGCTTCGGCGGCAACAACGGCCTGACCGATTTCAAGGACATGCTCGGCTTCAGCGTGCAGGCCGACGCGACGCGCTCGGCGCTGTTTGCGGCGAGCGCCGTCACGCTTGCGCTCGCCGTCTTCGTGACGGCGACGATCGTTCGCTCCAAATACGGCAAGCTGCTGATGGCCGTGCGTGACGCCGAGAGCCGCACCCGCTTCCTCGGCTGGCGGGCCGAGAACGTCAAGCTCTTCGCCTTCATCGTCTCGGCCATCATGGCCGGCATCGCCGGCGCGCTCTACGTGCCGCAGGTCGGCATCATCAATCCCGGCGAGTTCGAGCCGTCCAACTCGATCGAGGTGGTGATCTGGACCGCCGTCGGCGGGCGCGGCACCATCGTCGGCCCGATCATCGGCGCGCTGTTGGTCAACGCCGGCAAATCCTGGTTCACCGGCGTGATGCCGGAATTCTGGCTGTTCGCCCTGGGCGGGCTGTTCGTCGCCGTCACGCTGCTTTTGCCCAAGGGCATCGTCGGCATGTGGGACGGCTGGCGCGGCAGAGCGAAGGCGCTGCGCGCGGCTTCGCTTGCGGCGGAAGCCGGCGCCGATCCGCAGGCGCCCGAACCGAAGATCGTGCGCTCGGCGGCGACGACACCGGGCGCCTGGTCGGCCACCGGCCCCGAGCCGCAGCCGGCGGAGTGAGCGATCCATGAGCAAGTCCAACACCATCCTTTATCTCGACGGCGTGTCGGTCTCCTTCGACGGTTTTCGCGCCATCAACAATCTGTCGCTGGTGCTCGACAAGGGCGAGATGCGAGCGATCATCGGGCCCAATGGTGCCGGCAAGACGACGATGATGGACATCGTCACCGGCAAGACACGGCCCGACGAAGGCGAAGTGTTCTTCGACGGTCAGGTCGATCTCACCCGGCATGACGAGGCCGAGATCGCCATGATGGGCATCGGCCGTAAATTCCAGAAGCCGACCGTCTTCGAAAGCCACAGCGTCGAGGACAATCTCATGCTGGCGCTGAAGGGGCCGCGTTCGATCTTCCCGGCGCTGTTCCACCGCCGCTCGACAGCCGAGACACGGCGCGTCGACGACATACTCGGCATCATCCGTCTCGGCGACAAGCGCGACGAGTTCGCCGCCAATCTGAGCCACGGCCAGAAGCAATGGCTGGAGATCGGCATGCTCTTGGCGCAGGACCCGAAGCTTCTCCTCGTCGATGAACCGGTCGCCGGCATGACCGATGCCGAGACCGAGGAGACCGCTCGCCTGCTCAAGGATATCGCCCGCGACCATTCGGTGGTGGTCGTCGAGCACGACATGCATTTCGTGCGCGAGCTCGGCGTCAAGGTGACCTGCCTGCACGAAGGCTCGGTGCTGTCGGAAGGCACGCTCGATTTCGTTTCGGCGGACGAGCGCGTCGTCGAAGTCTATCTGGGGCGGTGAAGGATGATCTGGCGGGTTCCGTTCCATCGTTTCGATTTCGCTTTTTTGAAGCGCTGGACAAGGGGCTGACCATGCTCGAAGTCTCCAATGCCACGCTGCATTACGGCGCCGCCCAGGCGCTGCGCGGCGTTTCGCTGAAGGCAGGTGCCGGCAAGATCACTTGCGTGCTCGGCCGCAACGGCGTCGGCAAGACCAGTTTGATGAGATCGATCGTCGGCCATCACCGGCTGACGAGCGGAAGCGTTGCCTTCGAGGGGAAGGCGCTCGACCGGAGCGCGGCGTATGATCGCGCCCGGTCGGGCATCGCATTCGTGCCGCAGGGCAGGGAGGTTTTTCCGCTGCTGACGGTGCGCGAGAACCTGGAATCCGGTTTCGCGCCGCTCAGGCGTGCAGACCGTAGTGTTCCGGCACATGTCTTCGAGCTGTTCCCGGTCTTGAAGCAGATGCTGTCGCGCCGCGGCGGCGACCTTTCCGGCGGGCAGCAGCAGCAACTCGCCATAGGCCGGGCGCTGGTGATGCGGCCCAAGCTCTTGGTGCTCGATGAGCCCACCGAAGGCATCCAGCCTTCGATCATAAAGGATATCGGCCGCGCCATCCGGTATCTCCGCGACCAGGCGGGGATCGCCGTGCTTCTGGTCGAGCAATATCTCGACTTCTGCCGGGAGCTTGCCGACGAGGTCAACATCATGGATCGCGGCCAGATCGTGCATACCGGTCCGGCCGAGGACCTCGACCGGGCGGATGTGCGGAAGTTCCTGACAGTGTAGCGCCGGTCGTCATCCTTTAGCGAAGCAGCGACGCCGCGCACCGATGCCGGATGATGCGGTGGTGCAGAATAATAGCCGTTCAACCTCGCTCCCACCGTCCTACGTTTTTGCACCGTTGGTGACGCTTCGAAGTAACGGAATGGATCCTCAGGTCTTCGCTCCGCTTCGCGTCACTATGCCCAAGGATGACGAAGTGTTCGACGGCTTTGGTGCGTCGAATACCGCATGCTAATCTTTTCTTGGCCTTGGTGAGTCGGCCGCTTTCCGTATCAGTCGCGAATGAGGGGGAAGGCGCGCGGACACCGCCCGCAAGTTCCACGCAAGCAAGCCTGCTTAGCTTTCCCCGCAGTGATTGTCGGTCAACGCGTCCAAAAAGAATCTTGCCAGGGGACGGCGATGGAACGTTTTGTCGAGGACTACCAAAAGCGGCGTCTCACCGAGCGCGTCGATATCATGACCGCGATCAACATCCTGATGTCGCAAGGCTATGACGAGGATCATCTCCTGGATGAGATCACCAAGGTTTTCTACGTCGATCTCGACGCCTTCAACGAAGTGATCTCACACCATTGACGGCTTGCGTTCAATCTCGACTGCAGATGCAACGAGTGCCAACCTCAACTCTCAGGTCGCGCCAACGGAAATAACCACCTGCCATCGATGATTTCTGCCCGCGGTCGAAAGAGGCGCACCGTGTAGTTCCAACCGGGTGTGATCGGCAGACAATTCAGGACCTGGCCGTCGCACCCGCCGAACTGGATGCTGACGGCACCGTCAGCCCCTTTTTTCGCGGTGAGGCTGTTCACCGAATAGGCGTTATCCTTGTTGGGCTGGAGATAGCCTTCCTTGTTGTAGACGGTGAGTGACCAGAAGCCGTCGACAGGCACTTCCCCAACCGTCAATTTGTGGATCGTGGCGCCGTCGTTCCGCGCAGGCGTCGTCGGAAGATAGAGAGAGTCCTTCTCGGGAGCTCCGCCCCAAAGCATGGCGCTTCCGATCAGATGCTTGACGGGGTCGACCTGATCTTCACTGGCGCCAAACATGCGGCGCGTGTCGGAAACTGTCGTTCCCAACTGCAAGAGCGCCGCCTGCACTTTCTTGAGGCTTGCCTCGTCCCAGTTGGGGACGTCGAACGTGCCTGTCCCCTCCTGAGAGAATTGCACCGCATCCTGCAGCGCGTGAACCTGTTCGATATCCGCCTTGTTCGTGTAGTTGACAAGGAAACGCACGACGGCAATCGCATAGCGAGTGCCGATCGTATCCCGGGTTAGCTTGTAACTGCCGGCATCGTAGAAAGTGGCCCGGGTGTATTGATCTTCATTGACGACCTGTAGCCCCATGAAGCGCCTGCCTGGGTCCGGCAGCGTAATGGTCGCCGGCCCGGCGTCGAGATCGACAATCACAAACGAGTACAGCGTGTCGCGGTTGGGGCGAACGATGCCTTGCTGCACGGGAGGGGCGAGCTCGCGGCCATGCCGGAATTTCCCGAAGCCGCCGCTCTTGACCACCCCGGCGAAATAAACATCGGTCTGCGCGCGGTTGTAGTTTTCGAATGTGACGGCTTGGGCTGTCGAAGGACTTGCCTGTGCCGACGTGACGGAACTCGCTAGCAACAATGACATGCCTATCAAAATCCTGATGCCGGCCTTCTTCATAGTGCCCTCCGGGTCGGAATCTTACGATCCCGGGTTTGCTACGCCGGCCAGATGTGGAAGTGAACAGTCAGCCTTGACAGCCATCCTATCAAATATGGTAGGCCTGCCGCATGGATTTGAACGCTACGCGGATGTTTGTTGCGGTCGTCCAGGCGGGCAGCCTGTCGGCGGCAGCGACTCGTCTCGGAATGCCCCTTCCAACACTGAGCCGCCGTGTCCGGGAACTGGAGCGGCAGCTCAACGTGCAGTTGTTGGCCCGCTCGGCACGCGGCACCAGACTGACTGACGCTGGCATGAGGCTGTACGAGCACGCCGCTCGCGGTGTCGAGGCATTGCTGGAGGCAGAGCAGGCTGTGGTGAGCGACCAGGCCCAGTTGAGAGGACGTTTGCGGCTGTCTTTTCCGCCGACGGTCCAGCCATGGTGGGATTTGCTCACCGCCTTCCAGCATCGCTATCCGGACATACAGATCTATGTCTACTCAACCGAACGTCGGCTGGACCTGATCGAGGACGGTATCGATATTTCCCTACGGGTCGGCGCGATCGTTCACGAGGGCATGGTGGCGCGACAGATGATGTCCGTCCGCAATATTCTCGTCGCCAGCCCAAAGTTGGTCGAGCGTTTCGGTATGCCGGCCGATCCCGATGCGCTTCATCGCTTGCCGTGCGCGGTGTGGGCCTCGCGCGTCGATACTCCTGTCCGCTGGCAATTGGGCGACCATGTCATTGAACCGAACGCGATTCTGTCCACCAATGACTATCACCACCTGTTTAGTCGTGCGCTCGGCGGCGATGTTGTGACAGAGTTGCCGCCGTTCCTGGCGGCCGCGCCCATTCGCGAGAAGCGCCTGGTGAGGCTGCTACAGCAGTATCCCTTGCCTGAGTGGTCAATCAATCTGCTGTATCCGCCACAGCGCCACCGATCGACTATCGTCAGGGCATATCTCGACTTCTGCCAGAGCTACCTCCCGAAGATCGTGCAAGCCTGCGAGATCGATGCCGACGAATAGGTAACGGTTGCGAGCGACAGCTAGCCCGCGCGGCGCAGTGCTGCTGCGAGCACGCGGTTGCGGCCGTCTCGCTTGGCGGCATAGAGCGCCTTGTCGGCGGCCCTGAGCACTTTGTCGAAGTTCATGCCGTCCGTACTGCCGAAGGCGAAGCCGGCGCTGACCGTGCAGCGCAATGGGCCGGTCTCTGTCTCCACCGTGCGCGCGGCGAAGGCGGCCCTGACACGTTCGGCCGTCGCCTCGGCTGTCTCGGGCAAGGTGCGCCTCAACACCATGGCGAATTCCTCGCCGCCCATGCGGGCAACCGAGTCGCTCGGGCGCAGATCGGCGGAGAGCACTTCGGCAAAGACCTTCAGCACCTCGTCTCCCGCAGCGTGACCGAACTGGTCGTTGACCGCCTTGAAGCCGTCGAGGTCAAACACCACCACAGCCGTGAAAGCGCCGACGGGTGTCTTGCCGTGAAGGTCGAACAACGCGCGGCGGTTGAGCAGCCCGGTCAAGGCATCGGTCTGCGCCTCGCGCTGATGATGGCGGGCTAGCCGCCCCTGGTTGAGCGCCAGAGACAATGCGCCGATGCCGGTCATGGAGGCGATGACGATGACAAGGCTCAGATCCTCCGCCCAATTGCTCGGCGCATGGCCGAGGACGAGCTTGCCGTCCCATGCCAGCACGGCCGCGCACAGCACGAAGGATGCGGCCGTCAGCGAATAGAGCAGCGCCACGCCGATGAGGTGGACGGGGGCCTCCGCGCGACTCCGCCAATATTGATACGCGGTGCCGAACAGCAGCAGCGCGGCCAGGGCGTTTTCCAGCATGAAGCCCAGCCCGTCATAGCCGATCGCCATGGGCGGCAAGGCGAGAGCATAGGAAATGCCGACGCCAAGCGCGATAAACGGCAAGGGCGAGCGTCTTGTCCTGAATTGATGGGCAGCGCCAAGCATCACGGAGAAGCAGAGCAGCAGCAGCGCCAGCGTCAGCACGCCAAGGGCCGTTCCGGGTCTCTCAATATAAGCCTCGTAGGCAAAGACCTCGGCCACGACGACCAGCACGCTGATCGCCCAAGTCAGCAGGAATTTGTCGGAACGGGCGGTCAGCCATGTTCCGAACAGTGTGAGGCTGAGGCAGGCTGCGGAGAAGCCGACGGCCAGCAGCAATGAATTGTAGTCGAGAAGCATGCACTCGCCCTTGCCGCCGCCGGGTCTCTGCAACCTGTCGTGCGTGCATTAGTGCGGCAAGGAAGTATCGATTACGTTACGATAGCGGTGAAGATGCCATTAATTCAGAAGACCGCCACCAACAATAGCAGGATGATGCCGACCCCCATCATCAGCAGACCCGGCCAGTTCTGTGAGAGGCCGAGGAAACCGAGGCCGCGCCGGCGTGGCTCAAGCGTCGGGCCAGGCGTTGTGAGGTTTGGCATCGGGCGATCCGAGGCTGCAGGTGCCGGATCGCTAAGTTTCCCGCGCCTCAGGACCGCACCCGCCATGTACACAATGCCGGCGACAATGAGCAATGCCCCGATGAGGATGACAGCCATATCACCTCGCTTTCTTCGGGCTCTCCCGATGCCGGAGCCCGGGCCATTGTTCCGCGACGCTCAACCGCTATGGAAACCTGCTCCCGGCGAGAAAGGCAAAACGGTCAAGACGCCCCGTAAGTTCCGACGAAGCTGCCGGAGGCAAGGCGCAGCCGACGCCAGGCAGGCAGGATCCGATGCTCAAACAAAAGGATATGGCCGCAGTGAAGGCTCGCCTCAATCGGTGATCCGCTTCATCAGAGCCATGGCGCCGAATGGCGCGCGCACCTTGCCCTCGGTGATGAAGTAGGCGAACACGTCGCGCGGCTTGACCGGAGCATCGGTCTTGGGATCGGCGCGCGGCAGGTCGGCGGGTTGCTTGCCTTGTGCCCATGTCTTCACCCGTCCCGCCCATTCGTCCAGGCCTTTCGGCGTGTAGCAGTCGGGGTTGTCGTCGCTGCCGGTCTGCAGCCGCGCATAGACGAAGTCGCCGGTGACATCGGCGATCGCCGGATATTTCGCGTGGTCGGCATAGACGATCGCGGCGTTGTACTTGCGCGCCAGCGCCGGGAACTCGGGCACGATGAAGCTGTCGTTGCGCACTTCGAGCGCATGGCGAAGCACCACGCCGTCCTGCTTTTCCGGCAGAAGCTTGAGAAAGGCCTCGAAGTCATCGGCGTCGAATTTCTTGGTCGGCGCGAACTGCCACAGGATTGGGCCGAGCTTGTCGCCGAGCGCGGCGACGCCGGAGCCGAGGAAGCGCATCATCGACTCTCCCGCCTCGCCAAGCACGCGGCGGTTGGTGACGAAGCGGTTGCCCTTGAGCGAGAAGACGAAGCCGTCCGGCGCGTCGTTGGCCCACTTGACGAAAGTCGGTTCCTTGAAGCTGGAATAGTAGGTGCCGTTGACCTCGATGCTCGGCACTTGGCGGCTGGCATAGTGCAACTGCTTGGCCTTGGCGAGCTTCTCCGGATAGAAGGAGGTATCCCAGGGCTCAAAAGTCCAGCCGCCCATGCCGGAGCGGATCTTTCCTTGGCTCATCGTCTTCCTCCTCCGTTGAAATGCGATCAGGCCGCTCGGTCGACCGGCTTCACCATATCGACCAGGATCCATCCTGATCGGTACGGGTTGGCCCGGCGACCCGTTTCGCGATAGCCGTAGGCCGCATAGAGCGCGATGTTCCGCTCCATGCGCGAATTGGTGTAGAGCCGCACCTCCGGCACGCCCCATGACCGCGCCTGCTCGTCGGCGAAAGCCAGCAGTGCAATGCCGAGCTTCCGGCCCTGGAAAGCTGACGCGACGGCGACGCTGAAGATCATGGCGTGGTCGGGATGACGCTCGATGACGATCAATCCGGCGAGCTGTGAGCCTTCTTCCAGCAGCCAGACCTCGCCGCGCTCGATGCGCGGCGCATAATCCTCGGTGACCGGGACCGGCGGTCCGCCGAAGATGGGCGTGTAAGGCGCATAGGCCTCGGCGGTTAGCGCGACGACGGCGGCGAGATCGTCGGGGCGGG
Organism: Mesorhizobium sp. B3-1-7; assembly: GCF_006439385.1. Classification (NCBI taxonomy): domain Bacteria; kingdom Pseudomonadati; phylum Pseudomonadota; class Alphaproteobacteria; order Hyphomicrobiales; family Phyllobacteriaceae; genus Mesorhizobium; species Mesorhizobium sp. B3-1-7. The sequence goes on along the minus strand of NZ_VFTL01000005.1, from coordinate 171,145 downwards.
CCAGTCTCATGATTGGTCCACTCCGGCAGCGGCCGCGACAACCTTTTTCATGCTTGCCGCAATCGTCGCAACGGCGTCGCGGCTGGCGTCGCCGAGGCCATGGCGCTCCGCCAGCCACTGCGCGTCGTTGTAGGACAGCCAGACCTTGCCCTGCTCGTCCTCCCAGGCCAGCGCCTTGATCGGCAGGTCGATGCCGGCTGTTTGCTTGTCCTGCATCAACGGCGTGCCGCCTTTGGGATGGCCGAAAATCAGCAATTCGGTTGGACGCAGCGGCGCACCGATCTCATGCGCGCCGGCGGCATGGTCGATCCGTGCGAAGACGCGCAATCCGGCGCGCGTGATGGTTTCAACGAGCCTATCGATCGTCTCTGTGACGCCGAAGCGGCTTTCGACGGAGACGAGACCGTTGTTCGTCATCACTCGGCCGCTTCGCGCTTGCCTCCGGGACGGCGCTCCAGAAGCTCCTTCAGGAACTGCCCGGTGTAGCTGCGCTTTTCGCGCACGATCGCTTCCGGGGTGCCCGACGCCACCAGCTCGCCGCCCCCGTCGCCGCCCTCGGGGCCGAGATCGAGCACCCAGTCGGCGGTCTTGATCACCTCGAGATTGTGCTCGATCACCACCACCGTGTTGCCCTGGTCGACCAGTTCGTGCAGCACTTCGAGCAGCTTCGCGACGTCGTGGAAGTGCAGGCCGGTGGTCGGCTCGTCGAGGATGTAGAGCGTCTTGCCGGTCGCCTTGCGCGACAATTCCTTGGCGAGCTTGATGCGCTGCGCCTCGCCGCCCGACAAAGTCGTCGCCTGCTGGCCGATATGGATGTAGCCGAGGCCGACCTGCTTCAGCGTCTCCAGCTTGTCGCGCACGCCCGGCACCGCCGAGAAGAAATCGACGCCTTCCTCGACCGTCATGTCGAGCACGTCGGCGATCGACTTGCCCTTGAACAGGACGTCGAGCGTCTCGCGGTTGTAGCGCTTGCCGTGGCAGACGTCGCAGGTGACATAGACATCGGGCAGGAAGTGCATCTCGATCTTGATGACGCCGTCGCCCTGGCAGGCCTCGCAGCGGCCGCCCTTGACGTTGAAGGAGAAGCGGCCCGGCTGGTAGCCGCGCGCCTTGGCTTCGGGCAGGCCCGCGAACCAGTCGCGGATCGGCGTGAAGGCGCCGGTATAGGTCGCCGGGTTGGAACGCGGCGTGCGGCCGATCGGCGACTGGTCGATGTCGATGACCTTGTCGAGGAATTCTAGCCCCTCGATGCGGTCATGCTCGGCCGGATGCTCGCGCGAGCCCATGATGCGGCGCGAGGCCGCCTTGAACAGGGTCTCGATCAGGAAGGTCGACTTGCCGCCGCCCGACACGCCGGTGACCGCGGTGAAGGTGCCGAGCGGGATTTCCGCCGTCACATTCTTCAGATTGTTGCCGCGCGCGCCGACAACCTTGATGCGCCGGTTTTTCTTCGCTTCGCGCCGCACGCCAGGCGTCGCCACTTCGAGCGCACCCGACAGATATTTGCCGGTGATCGAATTGGGATTGGCCATCACCTGCTGCGGCGTTCCCTGAGCAATGATCTCGCCGCCATGGATGCCGGCGGCGGGGCCCATGTCCACGACGTAGTCGGCATGCAGGATGGCGTCCTCGTCATGCTCGACCACGATCACCGTATTGCCGATATCGCGCAGATGCTTCAGCGTTTCGAGCAAGCGTGAATTGTCGCGCTGGTGCAGGCCGATCGACGGCTCGTCCAGCACATAGAGCACGCCTGTCAGGCCGGAGCCGATCTGGGAGGCCAGCCGGATGCGCTGGCTCTCGCCGCCCGACAGCGTGCCGGAATTGCGCGACAGCGTCAGATAGTCGAGGCCGACATCATTGAGGAAACGCAGCCGCTCGCGGATTTCCTTGAGCACGCGGACCGCGATCTCGTTCTGCTTGTCGTTGAGCTCACCCGGCAGATCGGTGAACCATTGATCGGCCTTGCGGATCGACTGCTCCGTGACCTCGCCGATATGTTTGCCGCCGATCTTCACCGCCAGCGCTTCAGGCTTCAGCCGGTAGCCGTTGCAGGCCGGGCAGGGGGTGGCCGACATGAAGCGCTCGATCTCCTCGCGCATCCAGGCCGATTCCGTTTCCTTCCAGCGCCGGTCGAGATTGGGGATGACGCCCTCGAAAGTCTTGGTCGTCTTATAGGAGCGCAACCCGTCGTCATACTGGAAGGTGATCTCGCGCTCGCCCGTGCCGCGCAGCACGGCTTCCTGCGCCTCCGTGCTCAGGTCCTTGAACTTGTCGCCGAGCTTGAAGCCATAAGCCTTGCCCAGCGCTTCCAGCGTCTGCGCGTAATAGGGCGAGGTCGACTTCGCCCACGGGCTGATGGCGCCGTCGCGCAGCGAAATGTTCTCGTCCGGCACCACGAGGTTGGGATCGATGGCGCGCTGGCTGCCGAGGCCATCGCAGGTCGGGCAGGCGCCGAACGGGTTGTTGAAGGAGAACAGCCTCGGCTCGATCTCCGGAATGGTGAAGCCGGATACCGGACAGGCAAACTTCTCCGAGAACAGGATGCGCTCATGCGTCTCGTTCTTCGACTTGTTGACGGAATCCTCGCCGGTCAAGCTGGCGTCGAGCGGCCGGTCGGCGAACTCGGCCACGGCAAGGCCCTCGGCAAGCTTCAGCGCGGTCTCCATCGAATCCGCAAGCCGGGTTGCCAGATCGCCGCGCACGACGATGCGGTCAACGACGACGTCGATGTCGTGCTTGTACTTCTTGTCCAGCGCCGGCACGTCGGCGATCTCGTAGAAGACGCCGTCGACCTTGACGCGCTGGAAGCCCTTCTTCTGCAGCTCAAGCAGTTCCTTGCGGTACTCGCCCTTGCGGCCGCGCACGATCGGCGCCAGCAGGAACAGGCGCGTGCCTTCGTCGAGCGCGAGCACGCGGTCGACCATCTGGCTGACCGTCTGGCTCTCGATCGGCAGGCCGGTGGCCGGCGAATAGGGAATGCCGACACGCGCGAACAGCAGGCGCATGTAGTCATAGATTTCGGTGACCGTGCCGACCGTCGAGCGAGGGTTCTTCGAGGTGGTCTTCTGCTCGATCGAGATGGCCGGCGACAGGCCGTCGATCTGGTCGACGTCCGGCTTCTGCATCATCTCCAGGAACTGGCGGGCATAGGCCGACAGGCTCTCGACATAGCGGCGCTGGCCCTCGGCATAGATGGTGTCGAAGGCGAGCGACGACTTGCCGGAGCCCGACAGTCCGGTCATCACGATCAGGCTGTCGCGCGGCAGGTCGAGATCGACGTTCTTGAGATTGTGTTCGCGCGCCCCGCGAATGGAAAGGTATTTATGGTCGGCCATCGCCGGTCGCCGCCTCAAGTCTGGAATGTGGTGGATTGGCGGGTTTTCCCCGGCCATCCCTTATGTAGGTGGTTTCGCCGCCAAGTCGAGTGACGCCACACATCTCGACAACAAGCGTTTAACCGCCTTTCGCGCGAGCGGGCAAGCGGAAAGAACAAAGGCCGAACACGCTCCTGACAAAACTGTGGAAACAGAGCGCGCCTGCGCCGCGTCCGAACCGGTTCACGAAGGCGCTCGACTTACCTGGACGTAACCTCCGCGATCACATTTTTCGGTAACCGGCTATTCAACGGTTGACGTGTCGGACTGGGGGGAGCAGTCTCGAAAGCGTCAACGAAGCCGGCCGTCTTTCGATGGCCTCGCCGCCCAACTGGCGGCCTGCGAGACGCCGCAGGCGATAGCGATTAGCGCTTCGAACGACATTGTCGCAACGGACCCAGGAGCGGAGCATGACGCCACCGGACAGTCCTTTGAGGCTCCACACGGAGATGGAGCCGCGGCGGGCATAAGTGCCAGGGCAGACTTGAAACGCCAGCCCGACAAACCGTGACTTGCCGATTCCCTACAATTAGAGACGATAGTCGGATCGTCGGTTGAAGCCGCGTTGCATCCGAAACAGAACGCCGGCAGTCCACTCCCGGCTAAAGTTGGATTTCAGATCCATGAAGCCCCATCCATCTGCGCAGCAGGGATGGGGCTTACATTTTTGCGCTCTTGCGTTCTTTGGCCTGCGCCACAGGCGCCGACTGTGCTGAGGGCACCACCCAATCCGACAAATTTCCGGGGCAGGACGCTCAGTGGTTCGGCAGCTTCATGCCGCCCGTGGCCATATCGATGGTTATGCTGCCGCCGATCCTGACATCGGTGTTGCCGATCCTGAACGAGCCGTCGTTGCCGGCCGGCAGGGCGTCGTCGGGTTCCGGTTGCTGCGCCGGCTTGGCGATACGGTAGTCGCCGCTGACGCCGGGCAGCTTCTGCGATGAGCTGTAGTCGGCAACCGCGGCACCGGCCGTCAGCGCGCCGGCAAGCGCGGCGGCGGCAACGCACAAATGTCTGGTTTGCAACAGCTTGGGCATGCCCGAACTATAGAGGCGCGGCTGGAGCGAAGCCAGACGCAGGGCGATCAATTTGCCGCGCGTCCGCCCCGCGATATCAGGCAGCTTTCTTGCGCGTGTCGTAGACGTGGTCGACGAGACCCCAGTCCTTGGCTTCCGCGGCGCTCATGAAATAGTCGCGGTCGAGGGTGCGCTCGACCTCCTCATAGGTCCTGCCGCAATGCTTGGCGTAGAGCTCGGTCATATGCTGCTTGGTGCGCACGATGTCCTCGGCATGGCGCTGGATGTCGGAAGCCTGGCCCTGGAAGCCGCCAAGCGGCTGATGCAGCACGATGCGGGTGTTGGGCAGCGCGATGCGCCGTCCCGGGTTGCCGGCCATCAAAAGGAAGGAGCCCATCGAGGCGGCAAAACCCATGCACACCGTCGACACCGGGCAGGAGATGTATTGCATGGTGTCGTAGATGGCGAAGCCGCTGGTCACCATGCCGCCGGGCGAGTTGATGTAGATCGAGATCTCCTTGTCGGGATGATCGGATTCCAGCGACAGGAGCTGCGCGCAGACCAGCGCCGAGACGCTGTCATTGATCTCGCCATTGATGAAGACGATGCGCTCGCGCAGCAGCCGCGAAAATATGTCGAAGGCGCGTTCGCCGCGGCTCGACTGCTCGATCACCATCGGCACCAGATTGGCAATGCTCATCGCTTTTCTCCTCGATCTGATCAGGCCGCGCAGCATCATGCAGGGCGCATTGGCGGCGATTGGATTTTTGCGCGCATCGAGCGAAAGCCCGCAGCCGGCCCCCGAGATGGCGACGAGAGGCTGCGCTGCCCGTGCGAAGCCGTCATGGACGATGCTGAGATGCGTGCCGCCGGAAGCGGTGCGCGCCAGCGTGAAGGTGACGATGCTGTCGAAGGCCGGGAGTTCGCCATCGTCCACGCCAGGCCGCTCGCGCCACGAATAGCGCAGCAGCCTGCCGGGCTCGGCCTCGAGCACCTCGCATTCGATCGGCGCATCCGGGCCGGCAAAGGCGAAGCGGCTGCCGGCTTCCGCCTTCATGTCGTTCGGCATCATCCAGGCGGCGAGCAGCTCCGGCTCGGTCAGTGCCCGCCAGACTTTTTCCGGCGGCTCGGGGAGGTCGCATTCGAAGCTGAGCGGCGCCTCGGCCGCTGTCGGGTTCCCTGCTTTGGTCATTGGTCCATTCCCTTCAGAACGGTCTTCAACTTCTCGATGCGTTCCGGCCAGAAGGCGCGGTAGCGTTCGATCCAGCCGAGCAGCGGGTCGAGCCCTTGCGGATCGGCGCGGTAATAGGCGTTGCGGCCGGCGCGCCGCTCGACCACCAGGCCGGCGACGCGCAGCACGGCAAGATGCTGCGAGACCGCCGGCTGCGACACGCTCATGCCGGCGCGCAGTTCGCTCACGCTCATCTCGCCGGCGGTCAGCCGCTCGTAGACGGCGCGTCGCGTCGGGTCGGCCAGGGCGCGGAAAATCTCTGCTTCGATCATGATAGAAGCATAAGTCGATACTTATTGATTTGGCAAGTGTTGTTTTAAGATGTCCAGCGTCTCACCGGCGCCGCGGCTCCGTCGAAGCTTGCCTCGAACACCGGCGATGCGAGCACGGCTTGGATGTGAAGCGTGCCGGAACCGACGTTTCGAAAGCCATGTTTGCAGTGCGCGGGAATGATCAGCGAGTGCCCGGCCGTGAGCACGGCGCGTCGGTCGTCGATCCACATTTCGGCTTCGCCGGCAATCACCGTCAGCACTTCCTCGACCGTGTGCGCGTGCGTCGGCGCGCCGGTACCTGATCCGACCCACTGCTCGAATATACAAAGGCCGGTCGCGCCATTGACGGCGGCAACATGCATGCGGGTTTCGACTCCGGCTCGCCACGTTTCGCGCGGCTGATCCTCATGCGAAACAATGTTCATTCCGATGTCCCCCTTGTTTCCTGCGCAGGAATACTACCTGTTGCTGACATTCCTTGACAGAGGCTGCGGCCAGGACTAGAACGAAAAGAGAACAAAAACCTTGTGGGAAAAGCCAGCCGGTGCGGGCGGCGGCGACCCACAGGCTGTAAGGTGAGCGACTTAAAATTTGTTTCGGATGAGCGCGGAGAAGTAAGATGGCGGGTAGCGTCAACAAGGTCATTCTGGTCGGCAATCTCGGAGCGGATCCTGAAATCCGCCGCCTGAATTCCGGTGATCCGGTCGTCAACATTCGCATCGCCACGTCGGAAAGCTGGCGCGACAAGAACTCGGGCGAGCGTAAGGAAAAGACAGAGTGGCATAACGTCGTCATTTTCAACGACCAGCTCGCCAAGGTGGCCGAGCAGTATCTGAAGAAGGGCATGAAGGTCTATGTCGAGGGCCAACTGCAAACCCGCAAATGGCAAGACCAGACCGGTGCCGACAAATACACGACCGAGGTCGTGCTGCAGAAATTCCGGGGCGAGTTGCAAATGCTCGACGCGCGCGGCGAGGGCGGCGGCGGCCAGGTCGGCAACTATTCCGGCGGCGGCAGCAGCCGTGGCTCGGATTTCGGCCAGTCCGGTCCGAATGAAGGTCGTGGCGGCGGTGGCGGTTCCAGGGGCGGCGGTGGCGGCGGCTCGTCGCGCGAGCTGGACGACGAGATCCCGTTCTAAGCGTCTCGAAACGGTCGTCTGAAGGGAAGGCGCGATGTCGCTCGGACCGCTTCTGTCGGCGCCTCCTCCCATTCCATGGCATGCATTCGCGGCCTTCGCCGCGCTCGCCGTGGGCGGCGCCCAGCTGGCGCTGCCCAAGGGCAATACGCGGCACCGGGTGATGGGTTATGCCTGGGTGGCGCTGATGCTGGTCATCGCCATATCCAGTTTCTGGATCCAGCAAATCCGGCTCATCGGCCCGTTCAGTCCGATCCATCTGTTGTCGATCCTGGTGCTGGTCACCGTGCCGCTGGCGGCTTGGTATGCGCACACGCATAAGGTGACCGCACATCGCGGCGCCATGATCAAGCTCTATCTGTTCGCGCTGGTCGGCGCCGGCATCTTCACGCTGCTGCCTGGCCGGATCATGCACGCCGTCGTGTTCGGCCAGTAGGGCGGCAGGAACCTCGTAAGGAAGATCAACGTGAAAGCACGCGTCAAATGGGTCGAGGAACGGACCTTCGTCGGCGAATCCGGCAGCGGCCATAAGGTCGTGCTGGGCACCGCGCACGGGCCTGATGGCAAGACGCCGGGACCGAGCCCGATGGAGCTGGTGCTGATCGGTACCGGCGGCTGCTCGGCCTATGACGTCGTGCACATCCTCGAGAAAGGACGCGAGGCGGTCGAGGATTGCGTGGTCGAGCTCGCCGCCGACCGGGCCGAGGCCGATCCAAAAGTGTTCACGCGCATCCACATGCATTTCATCGTCAAGGGCCGCGCCCTGTCGCACGACAAGGTGAAACGCGCGATCGACCTGTCGATCGAGAAATACTGCTCGGCCAGCGCCATGATGGCGAAGACGGCGACCATCACGCATGATTTTGAAGTGGTCGAAACGGCGGCAGTAGGGCAGTAGGCAGTAGGCAGTAGGCAGTAGGCAGTAGGCAGTAGGCAGTAGGCAGTAGGCAGTAGGGTACTGCTCAAGCGGCCATCAGCGCCCTGACGCCGTCGGCCACGAACTGCACCGCCAAGGCCGCCAGGATGACACCCAGAAGCCTGGTCAGGATCGAGCGGCCGGTCTGGCCGAGGATGCGGTCGATGCGTTCCGACAGCACGAACACCAGATAGGTGATGACGAGACAGAGGAAGATGATGCTGACCAGCGCTGCCTGGGCGGCAAAGCCCTCGAAATGTCCCGATAAGAGCACGGTTGCCGAAATGGCGCCGGGGCCGGCGATCAGCGGGATCGCCAGCGGGAAGGCGGCGATGTTGTGGATCATGTCCTTGGTGATGGCGACGTCGCCGATCTTTTCCTTGCGGTCCTGGCGGCGCTCGAAAACCATCTCGAAGGCGATGAAGAACAAGAGAAAACCGCCGGCGACGCGGAAGGCCGGCAGCGTGATGCCGAACACCGACAGGATCGAGGCGCCGGCGATCGCAAACAGCGCCATGACCAGGAAGCCAATCACCGAAGCGCGCACCGAGACCTGCTGACGCTCCTCGCGGTTCATGCCGCGCGTCACGGCGAGGAAGAGCGGCGCCAGCCCCGGCGGGTCGATGGTCACCAGGATGGTGACGAAGGCGTTGAACAGGCTGTCGAAACTCGGCATCGCTGGTCCCCTCCCGCCGGGCGAAGCCCAGACTCTGCAATTGGTAGAGCAAAGCCCAGGCGCTGGAAACAGCGCGGAAGGGGAAAACAGCCGGCTATTCGGGCCTGCCGCAAAAGGCTTCCAGGCGGTAGCCGTCCGGGTCGATAACGAAGGCGGCGTAGTAGTTGTCCCCATAGGCCGCCCGGAGTCCGGGCGCGCCGTTGTCCTTGCCGCCTTCATGCAATGCCGCGGCGTGAAAGGCGTCGACGCTGGCGCGCGTCGACGCCGAGAAACAGAAATGCAAGCCAGACTCCGCTTCGGCCGGAACCGGCCGTTCGGCGTCGTTCACCCAAAGCTGGACTGTTTGGGCGCCATAACCGAGGGAGCCGGGCGACTGGCTGAGACAGGAATAACCGAGCGGCTCGAGCGCGGCATCGTAGAAGCGTTTCGAAGCGCCGGCGTCGCGGACACCGATCGAGACATGGTCAAGCATTGTTTCCTCCATGATTACAATTGGTTGATCGCTCAGGCTGGAGTCTTGCGGCGGGCCAGGAATTCGACCTCCATGCGCCAGGTCGCGCCGCGGTCTTGCGAGCGTTCGCCGAGCCAGCGGAACGAGTTCCCGGTGATGCGCGAAAAGCTCCAGCGCACCGACGCGCCGGTGCCGTCGGCGCCGACCTGGACGATGGTGTCGTCCTCGGCGCGGCCGAGCTGCCGGCTGTAATACTGGTTGCGCGGATCGCTCCAGAAGATGTGCCAGGCGTCGGCACCGGGATCGTAGACGCGCAACGTCGTGCCGTAGAAGGTCCATGGTCCGAGCGACGGAGAGGGGCCGGCGTCGCGCGCAGGCAGGATCCAGACGTCCTGCACGGCCCTGCCTTCGAGAACCCAGCCGAAATGCACCTCGCCGCGCCCGGTGAGCCTGGTGCCATCCTCGAGGATGCGTGTGGCGTCGAAGGTCCAGGCGCCGATGAAGCGGCCATAGAGCTTCAGCTTTTCAGCGAGATCCGGGGTGGGGCCGTCGCTGTGCAGGGCCTCGGCAAAGGGATCGGTCATTGTTGCTGCCTCGTTTGTCAGGAGAGGGCGAGCAATAGCGGCATGCCTGGGTTCTTCGCTTGGGAAAAATTGCTATCCTTCAGCCATGACCACCGCGCAGAAAACTCTGGCTTGCGGACATGGCTGGCAGGTGTCCGACGTGATCTGCACGGCAGTCGCCGGCGACAGGCCGTTCGAGGAAGAGCATCGGAGCTTCTGCGTCGCCGCGGTGACCAGGGGCACGTTCCGCTATCGCACGAGCCAGGGCACGGCGATGCTGGCGCCGGGCGCCATCCTGCTCGGCAATCCCGGCGCCTGCTACGAATGCGGGCATGAGCACGGCGCCGGCGACCGCTGCCTCTCCTTCCATTTCTCGCCGGCCTATCTGGAGCGCGTCGTGGCCGAACTGCCGGGCGCGAAGCGACTGGGCTTCGCCGATCCGCGCCTGCCGCCCTTGCCGGCGCTGGCGCCGCTACTGGCCGAGGCGGAGGCGGCGCGAGAAACCGGTGACGACGGAGCGTTCGAGGAACTCGGCCTGCGCATGGCCGGCGCGGTTGCCGCGGCTGCGACAGACTCCTCCGGACCTACCCGGATACCCAGCCGTCGCGACCAGAAACGCGTTGCCGAGGCGGTGCGGCTGATCGAGCTCAATGCCGAACGGCCGCTGTCGCTGACCGAGCTTGCCGACGGCACGGCGACCAGCCCGTTTCATTTCTTGCGCATTTTCCGGCACGTTGCCGGCATGACGCCCTACCAGTTCCTGCTGAGGACGAGGTTGCACCGCGCCGCGGTGCAACTGCGCACGTCAAATGCCGCGATCTCGACGATCGCTTTCGGCGCCGGTTTCAACGATCTGTCGACCTTCAACCGCCGGTTCCGGCGCGAGATGGGGGAAGCTCCCGGCGCCTATCGCGCCCGCCGCGCGGGCCGATGAGGTCTGTCGCTGTCAGCCGGATTTATTGTCAGTCCGATGTCGGGCCGCGCCAGCCCGGCAGGTAATCCGCGTCCTTACCTTTGGCCAGAACGAGCGCTTGCTTCATCGCCTTGTCGAAGTTCTTGGCAACCGCGTTGCGGTCGATGCGCCGACGCAGGAAATCCGCCCCGATGAATTCGCTGAAAGGCGTCGTGTCCTTGGCAAAGCCGCCGAGGCGTGCCGTCACCATCTGCTCGGGAATGGCGATCGCGGCCAGCGTGATGCCGGCCGCCAGATCGCCGTTGAGGTCCCTGACACTCCAGCCGCTCAGCGCCCCGCAAAGGCAACCAGGAGGCCAGGTTCATTGCGCTTGCGGTTTTTGCGATCCATCGCCGACCTTGCCGCACGACGGCGAAAACGACTGTGGCCATATCGTCGCAATCAGCGGTATCCATTTGAAATTACCATCAAAATTGTCTCTGGAAAAGTCCGGCCGACATTGGAGTTTCGGCGAGGCTTCCTATATAAGCATGCAGTGATTCCCGACTGGATTGTGACCTGATTTGACCGACCAGAAGACACCGCGCGGGCCTGATGGTGGCCCCACCGGCATCGAGCCGATTTCGATCATCGAGGAGATGCAGCGCTCCTATCTCGATTACGCCATGAGCGTGATCGTCAGCCGCGCGCTGCCCGACGTGCGCGACGGCCTCAAGCCCGTGCATCGCCGCATCCTCTACGCCTCGCATGAGAGCGGCTACCACTGGAACCGCAAATATGTGAAGTCGGCCCGCCCGGTCGCCGACGTGATGGGTAAATACCATCCGCATGGCGACGCTTCCATCTATGATGCTTTGGTGCGCATGGCGCAGGACTGGTCGCTGCGCGTGCCGCTGATCGACGGTCAGGGCAATTTCGGCTCGATCGACGGCGATCCGCCGGCGGCGATGCGCTACACCGAGTCCAGGCTCACCAAGGTCGCGCATGAGCTCTTGGAGGACATCGACAAGGAAACTGTCGATTTCCAGGATACTTACGATGCGTCCGGCAGCGAGCCCAAGGTGCTGCCGGCCCGTTTCCCGAACCTTCTGGTCAACGGTTCCGGCGGTATCGCCGTCGGCATGGCCACCAACATTCCACCGCACAATCTCGTCGAGGTCTGCAACGGCGCCATCGCTCTCATCGACAATCCGGCGATCGACCTGACGGCGCTGATGGAGATCGTGCCCGGTCCGGATTTCCCGACCGGCGGCATCGTGCTTGGCCGTTCGGGCATCTACAACGCCTACTCGACGGGCCGCGGCTCGATCGTCATGCGCGGTCGCGTCGAGATCGAGCAGCGCGGCAATGACCGCGAATCCATCGTCGTCACCGAGATTCCTTATCAGGTGAACAAGGCCTCGATGATCGAGAAGATGGCCGAGTTGGTGCGCGACAAGCGCATCGAGGGCATTTCCGACATCCGCGACGAGAGTGACCGCCAGGGCTACCGCGTCGTCGTGGAGTTGAAGCGCGACGCCGTGGCCGACGTCGTCCTCAATCAGCTCTACCGCTTCACGCCGCTGCAGACCTCGTTCGGCGCCAATGTGGTGGCGCTCAACGGCGGCAAGCCGGAAGTGCTGACGCTGATCGACATGCTGAAGGCCTTTGTCGGCTTCCGCGAGGAAGTCGTCAGCCGCCGCACCAAATACCTGCTGCGGAAAGCGCGCGAGCGGGCGCATGTGTTGGTCGGCCTGGCGATCGCCGTGGCCAATATCGACGAGGTGATCAAGCTGATCCGCACCGCGCCGGATCCGCAGACGGCGCGTGAGCAGTTGATGGAGCGGCGCTGGCCGTCACACGACGTCGCTCCGCTGATCCAGCTAATCGACGATCCGCGCCACCGCATCAACGAGGATGGAACCTATAATCTGTCCGAGGAACAGGCGCGCGCCATCCTTGACCTGCGCCTGCAGCGCCTGACCGCGCTCGGCCGCGACGAGATCGCCGATGAGTTGAACCAGATCGGCGCTGAAATCGTTGATTTCCTTGATATTTTGTCGTCGCGCGCGCGCATACAGCAGATCGTCAAGGATGAGTTGATCGCGGTCCGTGACGAGTTCGGCACACCGCGCCGCACCGAGCTGACCGACGGCGGTTCGGATATGGAAGACGAGGACCTGATCCAGCGCGAGGACATGGTCGTGACCGTCAGCCATTCCGGCTACATCAAGCGCGTGCCGCTCTCGCTCTACCGAGCGCAGCGCCGCGGCGGCAAGGGCCGCTCCGGCATGTCGACCAAGGAAGAGGATTTCGTCACCCGCCTGTTCGTCGCCAACACGCACACGCCGGTGCTGTTCTTCTCATCGCGCGGCATCGTCTACAAGGAAAAGGTCTGGCGGCTGCCGATCGGCAACCCGCAATCGCGCGGCAAGGCGCTGATCAACATGCTGCCGCTCGAGCAGGGCGAGCGCATCACGACGATCATGCCGCTGCCGGAGGACGAAACCAGCTGGGGCGAGCTCGACGTGATGTTCGCGACCACGCGCGGCACCGTGCGCCGCAACAAGCTGTCCGACTTCGTCCAGGTCAACCGCAACGGCAAGATCGCCATGAAGCTGGAGGAAGAGGGCGACGAGATCCTCGGCGTCGAGACCTGCACCGACAATGACGATGTGCTTCTGACCGCGAATTCCGGCCAGTGCATCCGTTTCCCGGTCTCCGATGTGCGTGTCTTCCAGAGCCGCAATTCCGTCGGCGTGCGCGGCATAACCATGGCCGAAACCGACCGCATCATCTCGATGTCCATCATCGAGAATGTCGATGCGTCACCCGCCGAGCGCGCCGCCTATCTGAAGCGCGCCGCGGTCGAGCGCCGGCTTGCCGCCGGCGGCGCGGCCGAGGAGGAAGAAATTGCGCTCACCAATGAGGAAATCGGCGAGGAAGCCGAGCTTTCCGAGGAGCGCTACGAGTTCCTTAAGGCGCATGAAAAACTTGTGCTGACGGTGACCGAGTATGGCTACGGCAAGCGCTCGTCTTCCTACGATTTCCGGCTGACGGGCCGCGGCGGCAAAGGCATCCGCGCCACCGATGTGTCGAAGGTAGCTGAGATCGGCCGGCTGGTTGCGACCTTCCCGGTCGGCAATGACGATCAGATCATGCTGGTTTCGGATGGCGGCACGGTCATCCGCGTGCCGGTCTACGGCATACGCTTTGCCAGCCGGGCCACCAAGGGCGTGACGATCTTCAACACGGCCGAAGGCGAGAAGGTCGTGTCGGTGGAGCGGATTTCGGAGCCGCAGGCCGACGATGAGGTCGAGGAGGTGTCTTCGAGCGAGACTGGCGCGGACGACGATATGGGCGGGAGCGAATAGGCTTTCACCCGGCTTAACAGGCCCTTTGGGCCGGCTCGGTCATGGTGGAGATCAGTGGCGACGATAAACGTTGCGATGGGCGAAACCATCGAGCCGCTTGGTGTTGGCCTTGACGCGCACCCGCGCTGCTTCCTGATGCAACCCAAATGCGGTCGCGATCAGCATCACGATGGTCATTGCAGTGGCAAGCATGTAGATCAGCATTTGCGTGTTCTCCTGGACTTACAACGATGACATGGGGATTTGGTTTCACCCCTTGAAGCGGCAACTTAGTGAACGCTGCGTGAAATGTTCGTGATCGTCGCATTCATCTGTCGTTCATCGGCGCGAAAAGGTTCACGGCCGGGCAATCGATGGGATTTGCCTTTGTTCGAGAGGCTCGCTAGAAGCCTGCCATGACCGAACGCACCGCCCTTTATGCCGGCTCCTTCGACCCGCTGACCAACGGCCATCTCGACGTGCTCAAGGCCTCGCTGGCGGTGGCCGACACCGTCTATGCGGCGATCGGCACCCATCCGGGCAAGAAGCCGTTGTTTTCCTTCGAGGAACGCGTGGAGCTGATCGAGGCGGCAACCAAGGCCGAGTTCGGCCGCGACGGCGGTCGCATCAAGGTCGTTTCCTTTGACGGCCTTGTCATCGACGCGGCCCGCAAGCACGGCGCCTCGATCATGATCCGGGGGCTGCGCGACGGCACCGACCTCGATTACGAAATGCAGATGGCGGGCATGAACGAGACGATGGCGCCGGAGTTGCAGACGGTTTTTCTGCCCGCCAGCCCGTCCGTGCGCACCATTACCGCCACACTTGTGCGCCAGATTGCGTCGATGGGCGGCGACATCCGTCCTTTCGTGCCAGCGGCCGTCGCCGGCGCGCTCACCGCCAAGTTCACCAAATAGGCTTCCCGGAGATTCCTATGCAGCTGAAGAAGCTCGCTTCGTTCCTCGTCGTGCTTGCCGGCCTTTTCGCGGCATCCATGCCGGCCGTCGCCGCCGACAAGGAAAACACCATGATCATCACGCTGAAGGACGGCGACGTGACCATCGCGTTGCGTCCCGACCTGGCGCCCAAGCACGTCGCGCAGATCAAGAAGCTGGTGCGCGACGGCGCCTATGACAACGTCGCCTTCCATCGCGTCATCGACGGCTTCATGGCGCAGACCGGCGATGTCAAATTCGGCAATATGAAGAAGGGCTTCAACCCCGAAGCCGTCGGCACCGGCGGTTCCGATCTTCCCGACCTGCCGGCCGAATTCTCGCAGAGCGAGCAGTTCACGCGCGGCGTGATCGGTATGGCCCGCTCGCAGGATCCGAATTCGGCGAACTCGCAATTCTTCATCATGTTCGCGCCCGCGCCGAACCTCGACGGCCAGTACACCATCGTCGGCAAGGTCGTCGGCGGCATGGACCTCGTCGACAAGATCAAGAAGGGCGACGAGGCCGACAACGGAACGGTCACCGACCCCGACCGCATGATCAAGGTCCGCATCGCCGCCGACAGCAAGTAACTCCCTCAATTTTCAAAAGGATTTTGTGACATGGCTGAGATCAAGGACCGCGAGAACGCGCTCATCCTGGAAACGACCAAGGGACAGGTCGTCATCGAAATGTATCCTGACTTGGCGCCCGGCCACGTTGCCCGCATCAAGGAGCTGGCGCGCGAAGGCGCCTATGACGGCGTGGTGTTTCACCGCGTCATCGATGGCTTCATGGCGCAGACCGGCGACGTCAAGTTCGGCAATTCGAGCAAGCCCAGCTATGCGCCGTCGCGCGCGGGCATGGGCGGCTCCGACAAGCCGGACCTGAAGGCCGAATTCTCCAACGCCAATCACGGACGCGGCGCCTGCTCGATGGCTAGAGCCCAGAACCCGAATTCGGCGAATTCGCAGTTCTTCATCTGCTTCGACGATGCCGCCTTCCTCAACCGCCAGTACACGGTGTGGGGCCAGGTCATCGAAGGCATGGAGAATGTCGACAAGATCAAGCGCGGCGAGCCTGTGCAGGATCCCGACAAGATCGTCTCGCTGAAAGTCGCGGCAGACGTCAAGTAAAGGCGGAACGATGATGGGCGCTGTCTGGTCCCTGCTTGGCATCCTGTCCGGCGCCTTCATCGCCATCCAGGCGCCGATCAATTCGCAATTGGCGCGCGGCCTCGGCCTTCCGGTGGCCGCCGCGGCGTTCTCGTTCCTGTCCGGCGCCATCGTGCTTGGCATCATCTCCATCTCGGTGGTGAGGCTGCAGGGCATCGAGCTCGACTGGAAGGCGCCGGCGCCATGGCTGTTCGTCGCCGGCGGTATGCTCGGCGGCTTCTATGTGACGCTGTCGACGATCCTCACGCCACGTATCGGCGCCGCGGCGCTGATGGCCTTCCTGGTCGCCGGCCAGCTGATCGCCGGCATGCTGATCGACCGCGCCGGCTTCCTTGGCGTGGCGGTGCGCGAAATCTCGCTTGGCCGCGTCGCCGGCGCCGTGCTCTTGTTTGCCGGGGCGCTGCTCATCCGGCTCTACTGATGCGCGTCGACCTGTTCGACTTCGACCTGCCGGATGAGCGCATCGCGCTTCGCCCGGCTGAGCCGCGCGACAGCGCCAGGCTCCTGGTCATCAAACCGGGCGAGACGCCGCAAGACCGCCTTGTCGGCGAATTGCCGTCGCTGCTTCGCGAAGGCGACGTGCTGGTGTTCAACGACACCAAGGTCATCCCGGCACAGCTGAAGGGCATGCGCAGGCGCGGCGAGGCGGTGGCGCAGGTCGAGGCGACGCTGCACATGCGGGTGGCGCCGGACCGCTGGCAGGCCTTCATGCGGCCAGGCAAGCGCATCGCCGCCGGCGACCGCATCCATTTCGGCCATGACGGCAATTCCTGCTTCCTCGGCCAGCTCGACGCTACAGTGCTCGAAAAGGGCGAGGCGGGCGAGGCGCTGCTCGGTTTCGACCTTTCCGGGCCGTTCCTCGACGAGGCGCTGCACGCCGTCGGCCATATTCCGCTGCCGCCTTATATCGCCTCGAAGCGCGACGACGACGAGCGCGACCGCGCTGACTACCAGACCATCTATGCCCGGGAAGAGGGCGCGGTCGCTGCCCCCACCGCCGGCCTGCATTTCACGCCGGAGCTGTTTGCGGCGCTGGACGCCAAGGGCATCGAGCGCCGCTTCGTCACGCTTCATGTCGGCGCCGGCACTTTTTTACCGGTGAAGGCCGACGACACGGCCGACCACAAGATGCATGCCGAGACCGGCTCGGTGAGCCCGGAAACGGCGGCGGCGCTCAACGCGGCCAAGACGCGGGGAGGGCGGATCGTCTGCGTCGGCACGACGTCGCTGCGCTTGCTTGAGAGCGCAGCGCGCGATGACGGCAGGATCGAGCCCTGGTCCGGTCCGACCGACATCTTCATCACGCCCGGCTATCGCTTCCGCACGGCCGACATGCTGATGACCAATTTCCATCTGCCGCGCTCGACGCTGTTCATGCTGGTCTCGGCCTTCAGCGGGCTGGAGACGATGCGCTCGGCCTATGCGCATGCCATCGAGAACCGTTACAGGTTCTATTCCTATGGCGACGCCAGCCTGCTTTACCGGGCGGAGACGAGCGATGGACGATGATCTCGACGGCATGGACCGCGATAGGCTGATCGCGGAGGTGAAGAAGCTGCGCCCCGGCATCCGCGCGCATCGCGACACGACCGGGCATGATCTGTGCTGGCATCACCCCGACCTCTGGGACCTTTTGCCGGAAAAGACCGAACCTGCGATCGCCGTGCCGCCATGGCCGAAATTCATGCGCGGCTGCATCCGCTACCGGCAGTCGCTCGACGAGCAGGCGCCGGCCGCGCCGGTGCACGACAAGGAATTCAATGGCTGAGACTTTTTCCTTCAAGGTGCTTGCCACGGACGGCAAGGCCAGGCGTGGCCTTGTCTCGATGCCGCGCGGCGAAATCCGCACGCCGGCCTTCATGCCGGTCGGCACCGGCGGCACGGTCAAGGCCATGTATATGGACCAGGTGCGCGGCGTCGGCGCCGACATCATCCTCGGCAACACCTACCATCTGATGCTGCGGCCCGGCGCCGAGCGCGTGGCCCGACTCGGCGGCCTGCATGAGTTCGCCCGCTGGCCATATCCGATCCTGACCGACAGCGGCGGCTTCCAGGTGATGTCGCTGTCGAAGCTGAGGAAGCTGACCGAACAGGGCGTCACCTTCCGCTCGCATATCGACGGCGCGCCCTATGAAATGTCGCCGGAACGGTCGATCGGGATCCAGGGCCTGCTCGATTCCGACATCCAGATGCAGCTCGACGAATGCACCGCACTTCCGGCCAAGCCCAAGGAGATCGAGCGCGCCATGGAATTGTCGCTGCGCTGGGCCGAACGCTGCAAGACCGCGTTCGGCGACCAGCCGGGCAAGGCGATGTTCGGCATCGTCCAGGGCGGCGACAGCGCGGCCTTGCGTGTGCGCTCCGCTCAAGCCCTGAAGGAGATGGACCTCAAAGGCTATGCCGTCGGCGGGCTGGCGGTCGGCGAGCCGCAGTCAGTGATGCTGGAGATGCTCGACATCACCTGCCCGGAACTGCCGGCTGACAAGCCGCGCTACCTGATGGGCGTCGGCACGCCGGACGATATCCTGAAATCGGTGGTGCGCGGCATCGACATGTTCGACTGCGTGATGCCGACGCGGGCCGGCCGCCATGGCCTTGCCTACACGCGGCGCGGCAAGGTCAATCTCAGGAACGCCCGCCATGCCGACGATCCGCGGCCGCTCGACGAAGAAAGCGACTGCCCGGCCGCGCGCGACTATTCGCGCGCCTACCTGCATCACCTCGTGCGCTCGCAGGAAGCGCTCGGCGCCATGCTGCTGACCTGGAACAACCTGTCCTATTATCAGAGGCTGATGCAGGACATCCGGGCGGCCATCGAGGCGCAGGCTTTTGAGACGCGGGCGGCGGAGATCACCGAGGGCTGGGCGAGGGGCGATATCCGGGCGCTATGACGCCGCATTGTTCTGGCGCAATTCCGGACGGAAGGCCACGGCGAAGACGCCGAGCCCAACCGCTCACACTTTTCCTGGAATTGCTCAGGTGCTGACCGAAGTCGAAGCGCGCAGGCTGCAGCCGGTGATCTTGAAACTGCCGTCCGCCTGCTGCTGCAGCGTGTAGACCGCCTCATAGTCCTTGCCGTCGGGTCCGACGATCAGCACCTGCTGGACGATCGAACCCGGCCCGGTCTGCTCGACCTTGCCGAAGGAATAGGACTGGGGCTTGCGCACCGGCGCGTAGCCGTTCGTCACCATGTTCATGAAGGTATCCACGGTCGGAAAGATCTGCTTCACGTTCGGCGCGGCGAAGCTGTAGGCGGTGGCGCCGTCATCGGCGATGAAGGCTTTCAACTGGCTGTCGATGACTGCCTGCGCGGTCTTGATCTCGGCATCGCCGGCAAAGGCAAGCGAGGCTATCCACATCGGAACAAGAGCTAGTGCGAACAATACGCGACGCATGGCCTGCCTCCCGGAACTCGCTTGGCGAATGCAATCTAACATACGCGCTTCGATGCCCGGCGGTTTCATCCCTTCGCAAGATTTCGCCGTTTCGACGCCGGAGCGCCCTGCTTAGGCGGTCGTCAAGAACGGCGCGCGCCGGCTGATGCTTGAAAGCCGGGCGGCAGTCTGCCACAAGGGCCGCTTGATCTTGAAGCAGGCTGGCAGGACCGGGCAATGAAGGCATTTTTCGTGCAGATCAAGTGCGACCTGGGCAAGTCCTATGAGGTCGCCAGCGCGCTTGCCGATGCCGAGATTGCCTCCGAGATCTACTCGACCGCCGGCAATTACGACCTGCTCGCCAAATTCTATATCGACGACGAGGAAGACGTTGGCCACTTCGTCAACGAGCGGGTGCAGATTCTGCCTGGAATCAAGGACACCTTCACGATCGTGACCTTCCGGGCGTTTTGACGGACCTGGCGATGCCCCGCCGGGAAGCAGCAACTGACCCGGCCTGGCCGCTCATGCCTTAAATTTAGGCAATTCGCATAGAGCGGCCACCATCGCGTGCTAAATCACCGATTGCGCTTGATTTTCTCCGGCGAGGCCAGTGAAATGGTCCAGAGGGGAGTACGCGATTGGCAGCGTTCGACGAAATGCTTCCGGAAGTCTCCGGATTGAGAAGACCTTATGAGGCTTACGATCGCTGGCTGAAGGAGCAGGACCCGGCCAGGCTTACCCAGAAAATGCAGGACGCCGAGCGCGTCTTCCGCAAGACCGGCATCACCTTTGCCGTCTATGGCGAGCAGGAGGCGTCCGAGCGGCTGATCCCCTTCGACATCGTCCCGCGCATCCTCTCCGGCCAGGAATGGCGCCGGCTGACGCAAGGCATCGAACAGCGCGTGCAGGCGCTGAACGCCTTTCTCGACGACATCTACCATCGCCAGGAGATTTTGCGCGCCGGGCGCGTGCCGAGGGAGCTTGTCGCGAAGAATGAGGCCTTCCTGCCTGAGATGATCGGGGTGAGGCCGCCTGCCGGCGTCTATACCCACATCATCGGCGTCGATATCGTCCGCATCTCGGAGAACGAGTTCTATGTGCTGGAGGACAATGCCCGCACGCCGTCCGGCGTCTCCTACATGCTGGAGAACCGCGAGACGATGATGCAGCTCTTTCCGGAGCTGTTCCAGAAGATCAAGGTCCGGCCGGTCGAGAACTACCCGCAGCTTTTGCGCCAGTCGCTCGCCGCGGTGCGGCCGCAAAGCAGCAAGGGCGCGCCGACCATCGCGGTGCTGACGCCTGGCTCCTACAACTCGGCCTATTTCGAACACGCCTTCCTCGCCGACCAGATGGGCGTGCAACTCGTCGAAGGGCAGGATCTGCGCGTCGTCGACGGCCATGTGGCGATGCGCACGACCGAGGGCTACAAGCAGATCGACGTGCTCTACCGGCGTGTCGACGACAACTTCCTCGATCCGCTGACCTTCCGGCCGGATTCCGCGCTCGGCGTGCCCGGCATCATGGATGTCTACCGCGCCGGCAACATCACCATCGCCAACGCGCCGGGAACCGGCATCGCCGACGACAAGGCGATCTATTCCTACATGCCGGAGATCGTCGAGTTCTACACCGGCCGCAAGGCGATCCTCGGCAACATCCCGACCTGGCGCTGTTCGGAGCCGGACAGCCTCAAATATGTGCTCGAGCGCATCGGCGAGCTCGTCATCAAGGAAGTGCACGGCTCCGGCGGCTACGGCATGCTGGTCGGCCCGGCGGCGACCAAGAAGGAATGCCAGGAGTTTGCCAAGAAGCTGCAGGCGAAGCCCTCGAACTACATCGCCCAGCCGACCTTGGCGCTGTCGACCTGCCCGATCCTGACCGAGAAGGGCCTTTCGCCGCGCCATGTCGATCTCAGGCCTTATGTGCTGGTGTCCGACCGCATCCAGATCGTGCCGGGCGGCTTGACGCGTGTCGCGCTGAAGCAAGGCTCATTGGTGGTGAACTCTTCGCAAGGCGGCGGCACGAAAGACACCTGGGTGCTGGATGATTGAGATGAGTGAATAGTGAATAGTCAGTAGTCAGTAGAGGAAAGAGCAATGCCACATTCGGTCGAAGTTCGAAAATTCACTACTCACTATTCCCTATTCCCTATTCGCTAACCCGAAGGGCCTGACATGCTTCTCGGCCGCACCGCAAACGGTCTCTACTGGATGAACCGCTATATCGAGCGGGCCGAAAACATGGCGCGCCTGGTCGACGCGGGATTGCGCATGGCGCTGACGCGCACGCAGAGCGCTTCGGAGGAATGGAACTCGGTGCTGCTCAGCGCCGGCTCGGACATCGCCTTCAGCCGGAAGTACCAGGACTACACCGCGGCCAACGTCTCCGACTTCCTGCTGCGCGACACGTCGAACCCGTCGAGCACGATGTCGTCGATCCAGACGGCGCGCAACAATGCCCGCATGGTGCGCACGGCGCTGACGCGCGAGACCTGGGAAAGCATCAACGAAGCCTGGATGTCGCTGAAGCGCATGCTGGCGAGGCCGATCGACGAACGCGACCTGCCGACGGTGCTCGATGCCATCAAGCGCGAGACGGCGCTGATCCGCGGTTCGTTCTACGGCACGATGCTGCGCAACGAGATTTTCGATTTCTCGCAACTCGGCACCTATGTCGAGCGCGCCGACAACACGGCGCGCATCCTCGACGTGAAATATTATGTGCTGTTGCCTTCGCTGTCCTGGGTCGGCTCGACGCTGGACAACTACCAATGGGAGTCGATCCTGCGCTCGGTGTCGGCGCACCGCTCCTATCGCTGGGTTTACGAAGCCGATTACAAGCCGACGAACATCGCCGACTATCTGATCCTCAACGTGCGCATGCCGCGCTCGTTGACCTTCTGCTACCGCTTCCTCGGCGAGCATCTGAAATTCCTCGCCGACGACTATGGTGAGCACCATGCCTGCCATGCCACGGCCGAGAAGATCCAGGCATTGCTCAAGAGAGGGTCGATCAAGGACATATTCGACCACGGCTTGCACGAGTTCCTGGCAGAGTTCATTCGCGACAACACCAGGCTGGGCGACGAGATCGCCCAGGACTACCGGTTCTATTGAGCACAGCCGAGGGCGAGCGCTATGCGGCTCAAGATCACCCATCGCACCGAGTACCGCTACGATCAGCCGGTGCAGTATCTGCTGCAGCGGCTGCGCCTGCTGCCTTCCAGCGGGCGTACGCAGACCGTCGACTCTTGGGCGATCAAGGTCGAGGGCGCTCGCGAGGAGGTGCGCTTCACCGACCATTTCGGCAACGACACGCGGCTGGTGAGCGCCGAGAGCGGCCAGAACTCGATCACCGTCGAGGCCGCCGGAGACGTGACCACACATGATACGGCGGGCGTGACGGGCCCACATCAGGGCTTTGCGCCGCTCTGGCTGTTCGCACAGCAGACGCAGCTCACCACTGCCGGCGAGCGCATCCGCGAATTGGCCGGCGCGGTCGGACAGGGCACCGAGATCGAGCGACTGCACCGGCTGATGGGCGCTATCGGCGAACGCGTCGCCTACAGGCCGGGCACCACCAGCGTCGTGACGCCGGCGGAGGAGGCGCTGGCGTTGAAATCGGGCGTCTGCCAGGACCATAGCCATATCTTCATCGCCGCGGCGGGCGCGCTTGGTTTTCCCGCCCGCTATATCAGCGGCTACCTGATGATGGATGCTGCCGTCGAGCAGGCGGCAAGCCATGCCTGGGCCGAGGCCTATGTCGTCGGGCTCGGATGGGTTGCCTTCGACCCGGCGAACGGTATCTCTCCCGACGAACGCTATGTGCGGGTGGCGACGGGACGCGACTATCGCGATGCCTCGCCGGTGTCGGGGATATTGCTGGGGCAGGCGCAAGAGAAGCTTGCCGTGACCGTCACGGTAGAGCAGTAATCTGCGCCGGAATCGTTAGCAGAAGAGCGACCATGACCTATTGCGTCGGCCTCAAGATCGATCGCGGCCTCGTGTTCATGTCGGACACGCGCACCAATGCCGGCATGGATTCGATATCGACCTTCAAGAAGATGCATGTGTGGGAAAAACCCGGCGAGCGCGTCATCGTGCTGATGTCGGCGGGCAACCTTGCCACGACGCAGGCCGTCGTCAGCCTGCTCGACGAGCGCAACAAGGCGGTCGGCGACCGCCATGGGAAGCTGCTCGAGACGCCGTCCATGTACCAGACGGTGCGGCTGGTCGGCGATACGGTCAAGGAAGCGATCGCGCATGCGTCGCCCGACGGCGAGAAGGCGGACTCCTATTTCAATGCTTCCTTCATCCTCGGCGGCCAGATCAAGGGCAGCCCACCCAGGCTGTTCATGATCTATCCGGAAGGTAATTTCATCGAATCGACCGACGACACGCCCTTCTTCCAGATCGGCGAGACGAAATACGGCAAGCCGATCATCATCCGTGCCTATGACCGGACAATGAGCCTGGCGGAGACGGTGAAGCTGCTGCTGGTATCCTTCGACTCGACGCTGAAATCCAACCTTTCGGTCGGGCTGCCGCTCGATCTTCTGTTCATGGAACAGGATGCGTTCAAGGTGGGGCTGAACCGGCGGATCGGCCATGACGATCCTTACTACCGCACCATTTCGGATGGCTGGTCCAACGCGCTGAAATTGGCCTTTTCAAACCTGCCGGATTTTCCGGGGTAGGGCCCTGCGATCCAGCCGTTGCCTCAATATATTTAACATGTTAATCAAAAGTTGAGAGCGGTTCGGTTGGCCGACATGGGCGGCTGCTGGGAGGAAATTATGGACAATGAGGAATTCCGCGACTGGTCGAGGCGGGCAGCCGATTGGGGCGCCGATTACCGCGCCGGCCTGCGCGAGCGTCCGGTGCGGCCGGCGATCGCGCCGGGCGAGATTTTCAGGAGCATCGAGGTTTCGCCGCCCGAAATGCCCGAACCGATGGACAAGATCTTCGCCGACTTCGAAGAAAAGATCGTGCCGGGCATGACGCATTGGCAGCACCCGCGTTTCTTCGCCTATTTCCCGGCCAATGCGGCGCCGGTGTCGGTCGTGGCGGAATATCTGGTCTCGGCGATGGCCGCGCAATGCATGCTGTGGCAGACCTCGCCGGCGGCGACCGAGCTCGAGACGCGCGTCGTCGACTGGATGCGCCAGGCGCTCGGCCTGCCCGAGGGCTTTTCCGGCGTGATCCAGGATTCGGCCTCGTCGGCGACGCTTGCCGCGGTGCTCACCATGCGCGAGCGGGCGCTTGACTGGCAGGGAAACAAAAAAGGGTTGGCCGGGCAGGCAAAGCTTCGCGTCTACTCCTCCGACCAGGTCCATACCTCGATCGACCGCGCCATCTGGGTTTCCGGCATCGGCGAGGAAAACCTCATCCGCATCCCGGTCGGCGGACGTTTTCGCGCCATGGACACGGCGGCGCTCGAGGCTGCGATCGTTGCCGATCGCAAGGCCGGCCTTCTGCCGGCCGGCATCATCGCCTGCGTCGGCGGCACCAGCACCGGCGGCACAGACGACATCGCGGCGGTAGCCGCCGTCGCGAATCGGCATGGGCTCTACCTGCACGTCGACGCCGCCTGGGCCGGATCGGCGATGATCTGCCCGGAATACCGGCAATTCTGGACCGGCGTCGAAGGCGCCGATTCCATCGTCTTCAATCCGCATAAGTGGCTGGGTGCGCAGTTCGACTGCTCGATCCAGTTCGTGCGTCAGCCGGAAGACCTGGTGCGCACGCTGGCGATCAAGCCGGACTATCTGAAAACTCGAGGCCATGACGGCATCATCAACTATTCGGAATGGTCGGTGCCGCTCGGGCGCCGCTTCCGGGCGCTCAAGCTCTGGTTCCTGCTGCGTGCCCACGGTCTCGAAGGGTTGCGCAACATGATCCGCAACCATGTCGCCTGGAGCGAAGGGCTTGCCGCGCGGCTGGCCAGGGAGGCGGATTTCGAGCTCAGCAGCGAGCCGATGCTGTCGCTTTTCTCGTTCCGGCATCGCGCGGCACCCGGCATCGATGCTGACGAGCACAATCTACGTCTGGTCGACGCCATCAACACCGATGGCCGCATCTATCTCACGCAGACGCGGGTCGACGGGCGCGTGGCGATCCGCTTTCAGGCGGGGCAGTTCGAGGCGACGGCAGCCGATGTCGACGCGGCGTTCGACGTCATAACCGAGATTGCGCGGCGTCTATCCTGAAGCAGCAGGCGTGTTCCGCACTGGTTTGCCTTTTGCAATCAGGTGATTTTCGTTAGCCGGCTTATGCCTTTTCTTCGCTTTCGTTTTCCGATATAGACGGAAAAAACGAAAATGGAGGACGCGCGATGTTTCTTTCGCCACGCCATGCCGAGATCATCCAGATGGCGAAAGACCATGGCCGGGTGCTGGTCGACGACCTGGCGACGCATTTCAATGTGACGCCGCAGACCATCCGCAAGGACCTCAACGATCTGTGCGATCAGCGGCTGCTGACCCGCATCCATGGCGGTGCGCTGTTCCCGTCCGGCATCGAGAACATGGAGTACGAGGCAAGGCGCAAGATTGCCGCCGACGAGAAGGAGGCGATCGGCAGCGCGGCGGCGCGGCTGATCCCTGACAATGCCTCGCTGTTCATCAATATCGGCACCACCACCGAGGCCGTCAGCAAGGCGCTGCTCGACCATAACGGGCTTATGGTCATCACCAATAACATCAACGTTGCCAATAGGATGCGCATCTACCCGACGATCGAGGTGGTGATCGCCGGCGGCGTGGTGCGCGGTTCCGACGGCGGCATCGTAGGCGAGGCGGCCGTCGATTTCATCCGCCAGTTCAAGGTCGATTACGCCGTCATCGGCGCCTCGGCGATCGATCATGACGGCGCGCTGCTCGACTTCGATTTCCGCGAGGTGAAGGTGGCGCAGGCCATCATCGCGAATGCGCGCCACGTCATCCTGGTCTCCGACCGGACGAAATTCGAGCGCACGGCGCCGGTTCGGATTGGCCATCTTTCGCAGGTGAATACCTTCATCACCGATCGTTGCGAGATCCCGTCGATCCGCAAGATTTGCGAGGAAACCGAGGTCCGGCTGCTTGAGACAGCGCTCGAATAGGCGCGCATCGCGGCTTGCTCACGCAGCTGTGATATTTCGTTTGACATTCGGTTTGAGTTCGAAATAATTCCGCCACGGTTTCGTAAAACACAAAAATGGTGCAATGCGAAATCGTTGGAGGATTCTTTGGACGCATCTCCGATCCATGACATTTTCGTCATCGGCGGCGGCATCAATGGCTGCGGCATAGCCCGAGACGCCGTTGGTCGTGGGTTTTCGGTATACCTCGCCGAGATGAACGATCTCGCCAGCGGAACCTCGTCGGGCTCGACCAAGCTCATCCATGGCGGCCTTCGCTACCTCGAATTCTACGAGTTCCGGCTGGTGCGTGAGGCGCTGATGGAGCGCGAGGTTCTGTGGAAGAACGCGCCGCATATCATCTGGCCGATGCGCTTCGTTCTGCCTTATGCCAAAGGCCTCAGGCCCGCCTGGCTGATCCGGCTGGGATTGTTCCTTTACGATCATATCGGCGGGCGAAAGCTGCTGCCGGCGACGAAGACGCTGGATATGGCCCGCGATCCGGCAGGCAAGCCGCTCAAGCCATTGTTCCGCAAGGCTTTCGAATATTCGGACGGTTGGGTCAACGACGCGCGCCTGGTGGCGCTGAACGCTCGTGACGCGGCAGATCGGGGCGCCGTTGTCCGCACCCGCACCAAGGTTGTCGGCGCGCGGCGCGACGGTGCGCTTTGGACCGTAAAAGTGCAGAATGTGCTTACCGGTGAAATCGAGGAGGTTCGCGC
Organism: Mesorhizobium sp. B3-1-7; assembly: GCF_006439385.1. Lineage (NCBI taxonomy): Bacteria > Pseudomonadati > Pseudomonadota > Alphaproteobacteria > Hyphomicrobiales > Phyllobacteriaceae > Mesorhizobium > Mesorhizobium sp. B3-1-7. Next base: position 143,938 of record NZ_VFTL01000005.1, on the reverse strand, counting down.
GCGGCTTCTCGTCAACGCCGCCGGCCCCTGGGTCGACCACGTGCTCTCGACCGCCGTCGGCCAGAACGACGTCCACAATGTCCGCCTCGTGCAAGGCAGCCACATCGTCATCCATAGGAAGTTCGACGATCCGCGCGCCTATTTCTTCCAGAACAAGGATGGCCGCATCATCTTCGCCATTCCTTACGAGGAAGAATTCACGCTGATCGGCACCACCGACCGCGACTATCCGGGCGATCCGCACGACGTGAAGATCTCCGACACCGAGATCGACTATCTGTGCGCCGCGGCAAGCGAATATTTCGCGCAGCCGGTGAAGCGCTCCGACATCGTCTGGACCTATTCGGCGGTGCGCCCGCTCTATGACGACGGCGCCTCCAAAGCGCAGGAGGCGACGCGCGACTATGTGCTGAAGGCCGATGGCGGGGAGGGCGCAGCCCCCTTGCTCAACGCTTTCGGCGGCAAGATCACGACCTTCCGCCGACTGGCGGAATCGATGCTTGAGAAGATCGAAGGTTTTCTCGGCAAGCGCGGCAGGCCGTGGACGCATGATGCGCCGCTGCCCGGCGGCGATTTCGCCGCGACCGGCTTCGATGCCCAGGTCTCCAGGCTGAAGAACGCCTATCCGTTCCTCGACCAGCGGCTGGCGCGCCGGTTTACGCGGCTCTACGGCACGCGGGCGGAGAAATTGCTCGGGCTCGCCAAGTCGAATGCCGATCTCGGCCGCAATTTCGGCGCCGACCTTTTCGAGGCGGAAGTTCGCTATCTGGCCGAAAACGAATGGGCGGTCACCGCCGAGGACGTGCTGTGGCGCCGCACCAAGCGCGGCCTGCATTTCAGCCGCGAGCAGACGGCGGCGCTGGAAGAATTCATGCGCGGACTGAGCAGCCGCCATGTCGCTGCGGCGGAATGAGGATCGACCGCTGATGCGCAAGGCCTGGGAGGAGGCGTGATGCTGGAACTGAGGAACGTGACGAAGACCGTCGGCGCGCAGGAGCATATCCGCGAGGTGTCGCTGACGCTTCAGCACGGCTCGCTGAACGTGCTCCTCGGGCCGACGCTTTCCGGCAAGACCAGCCTGATGCGGCTGATGGCAGGTCTCGACGCGCCGACTTCCGGCTCGGTCTGGTTCGATGGCAAGGACGTCACCGGACAGAAGGTGCAGAAGCGCAATGTCGCCATGGTCTACCAGCAGTTCATCAATTACCCGGCGATGACCGTCTACGAGAACATCGCCTCGCCGCTGCGGGTGGCCGGGCTCGATCAGGCGAAGATCGACAAGGAGGTGCGCAACGCGGCGGCGCTTTTGAAGCTCACGCCCTATCTCGACCGCACGCCGCTCAACCTGTCCGGCGGCCAGCAACAACGCACCGCGCTTGCCCGCGCCATCGTCAAGAATGCCAGCCTGGTGCTGCTCGACGAGCCTTTGGCCAATCTCGACTACAAGCTTCGCGAGGAATTGCGCGCCGAACTGCCCAAGATCTTCGCCGCCGCCGGCACCATCTTCGTCTATGCGACGACCGAGCCGCACGAGGCGCTTTTGCTCGGCGGCAACACGGCGACGCTTTCGGAAGGCCGCGTCACGCAATTCGGCCCGACGGTCGAAGTGTTCCGCAAGCCGGTCGACCTGATGACGGCGCGGACCTTCGCCGATCCGCCGCTCAATACCATCGTGCTCTCCAAGAAGGGGGCGGATTTCCTGCTCGAAGGCGGCGTCAAGCTGCCGGTGCCGCCGGAGCTCACCGGCATTCCTGACGCTAGCTACACGATCGGCTTCCAGCCGCATCATTTGTCGCTGGAGCGGCCGAACGCTTCCGCTGTGCCGGTGCGGGCGAAGGTCACCATCACGGAGATCACCGGCTCGGAAAGCTTCGTCCATCTCGATTTCGCCGATGCGCGCTGGGTCATGCTTGCGCATGGCATTCTCGATTTCGAGACGGACGACGAGGTCGAGGTGTTCATCGATCCGCGCCACATCATGGTGTTCGACCAGAACGGCCGCGCCGTGACGGCGTCGAAGCTGGCGGCGTGAGGAGCAAACGATGGCGCGCATCGAGGTCAACCATATTCGTCATTCCTACCTGCCCAACCCGCAGAAGGATTCCGATTTCGCGCTGAAGGAAGTGCACCACACCTTCGAGGATGGCGGCGCCTACGCGCTGCTCGGGCCGTCGGGCTGCGGCAAGACCACTCTGCTCAACATCATTTCCGGCCTGCTGCATCCCTCGCACGGCAAGCTTTTGTTCAACGGCCGTGACGTCACCAATCTGTCGACGCAGGAACGCAACATCGCGCAGGTGTTCCAGTTCCCGGTCATCTACGACACCATGACCGTCTACGACAATCTGGCTTTCCCGCTGCGCAACCGCCGCGTGCCGGAGACGGACGTCGACCGCAAGGTGCGCGAGACGCTCGACATGATCGATCTCGCTTCGCTGGCGAAAAAGAAAGCGCGCGGGCTCACCGCCGACCAGAAGCAGAAGATCTCGCTTGGGCGCGGCCTAGTGCGCTCGGACGTCAACGCCATCCTGTTCGACGAGCCACTGACGGTGATCGACCCGCATATGAAATGGGTGCTGCGCTCGCAGTTGAAGCAGCTGCATCGGCGCTTCGGCTACACAATGGTCTATGTCACGCACGATCAGACCGAAGCGCTGACTTTCGCCGACCGCGTCGTGGTCATGTATGACGGCGAGATCGTGCAGATCGGCTCGCCGGCCGAGCTCTTCGAGCGCCCGCGACACACTTTCGTCGGCTATTTCATCGGCTCGCCGGGCATGAACGTGCTGCCGGTTGCGCTGGAAGGCAGAACGGCGATGCTCGGCGCGCAGCGCATCGAATTGCCCGGCGTGCCCAAGGCCGAAGCCGGCGCCGTCGAGCTCGGCATCCGCCCCGAATATGTGCGGCTCGGCCGCGAGGGCATGGCGGTGCAGGTCTCCAAGGTCGAGGACGTCGGCCGCCACAAGGTCGTGCGCGCCAACCTGGAAGGCAGGGAGATTGCCGCGGTGATCGGCGAGGACGACGAAGTCCCGGCCGAGCCGAAAGTCCGCTTCGATCCGGCCGGCATCAACATCTATGCCGATTCCTGGCGCGTCGAGATGGGGGCGTAGATGGACAAGACCTGGAACAACAAGGCCTGGTTCCTTGTGCTGCCGGTGCTGGTGCTGGTGGCGTTCTCGGCTGTCATCCCGCTGATGACCGTCGTCAACTATTCGGTGCAGGACACGTTCGGCAACAACGTCTTCTTCTGGGCCGGCACCGAGTGGTTCGAGGAACTGCTGCACTCCGACCGCTTCTGGGAAGCGATGGTGCGCAACCTGATCTTCTCCTTCATCATCCTGGCGATCGAGGTGCCGCTCGGCATCTTCATCGCGCTCAACATGCCGAAGAAGGGCTGGGGGGTACCGGTCTGCCTGGTGCTGATGGCGCTGCCGCTGCTCGTACCGTGGAACGTCGTCGGCACGATCTGGCAGGTCTTCGGCCGCAACGACATCGGCCTGCTCGGCTATTACGTCAATGCGCTTGGCATCGACTACAACTACGTCCAGGATCCGATCGACGCCTGGGTCACCGTCATCATCATGGATGTCTGGCACTGGACCAGCCTGGTCGTGCTGCTTTGCTATGCCGGCCTGGTCTCGATTCCCGATGCCTTCTACCAGGCGGCCAAGATCGACGGCGCATCGCGCTGGGCGGTGTTCCGCTACATCCAGCTGCCCAAGATGCAGCGTGTGTTGCTGATCGCCGTGCTGTTGCGCTTCATGGATAGCTTCATGATCTATACCGAGCCCTTCGTCGTCACCGGCGGCGGCCCCGGCAATTCGACCACCTTCCTGTCGATCGACCTTGTCAAGACTGCTCTCGGCCAGTTCGACCTCGGTCCGGCGGCGGCAATGTCGCTGGTCTACTTCCTGATCATCCTGTTGTTGTCGTGGGTGTTCTACACCGTGATGACCAATTACGACGCGGAGCGCTGAGATGGCGGGCGCCAACGAGACGACGCGCGTGAGCGAGACGGCGGTCACCGAAGTGGGCAGCGCGCTGTCGCAGGACGAGGTGGCGAAGCTGATGCGCCGCCGCGGCGAGGAATCGCGCTGGTGGTGGATCGTGCCGACGGTCTACATCATCGTTATCCTGCTGCCGATCTACTGGCTCATCAATATGAGCTTCAAGACCAACGCGGAGATCGTGTCGTCGCTGACGCTGTTCCCGCATAATCCGACACTGGCGAACTATCGCACCATCTTCACCGACCCGTCCTGGTATTCGGGCTATATCAACTCGATCACCTATGTGGTGATGAACATGGTGATATCGGTGGCGGTGGCGCTGCCGGCGGCCTACGCCTTCTCGCGCTACCGCTTCCTTGGCGACAAGCATTTGTTCTTCTGGCTTTTGACCAACCGCATGGCGCCGCCGGCGGTGTTCGCGCTGCCGTTCTTCCAGCTCTATTCGGCGTTCGGCCTGATCGACACCCATATCGCCGTGGCGCTGGCGCACTGCCTGTTCAACGTGCCGCTGGCGGTGTGGATCCTCGAGGGTTTCATGTCCGGCGTGCCGAAGGAGATCGACGAAACAGCCTATATCGACGGCTATTCCTTCCCGCGCTTTTTCGTGAAGATCTTCATGCCGCTGATCGCGAGCGGTATCGGCGTCGCCTGCTTCTTCTGCTTCATGTTCTCGTGGGTGGAGCTCCTGATCGCGCGTACGCTGACCACGACCGACGCCAAGCCCATCGCCGCCACCATGACCCGCACCGTCTCTGCCGCCGGCATGGATTGGGGCCTGCTCGCCGCCGCTGGCGTGCTGACACTGATCCCCGGTGCTTTGGTGATCTGGTTCGTGCGAAATTATATCGCCAAGGGCTTTGCCCTGGGGAGGGTCTAAGCCATGAACCTCGACTTCTCCTGGATGGCGTGGACATGGCCGACGGCTGCTTTCTTCATCGTCATCGCGCTGATGCTCTGCGGCATGGGCGTTTGGGAATATGTCTCGCCCGGCGGCAATCCGCGCGTCGGCGTGCTGCGCTTCGAGACGACGCGCGGCGATCGTTTGTTCCTGTCGCTGCTTGGCAGCGCCTTCATCCATCTCGCTTGGCTGGGTCTGGTAGGACCCAACCTGTGGTGGGCTCTCGCTCTCTCCGTGGTCTACGCCGTTGGCGTGGTCCGATACGTATAGAGGGGGAATAGCCGGAGCGGCCGCGTGCTGGCGGCCGCCCCGGAATGCACTTGAAACCTAAGACTGGAGGAGACACATGCGACGGCAATTTCTAACATCGACGACCGCCCTAGCCCTATTGCTCGGCGTGGGCAACGCCTATGCCGGTATGGACGAGGCAAAAGCCTTTCTCGACAAGGAGATAGGCGACCTGTCGACGCTTTCACGCGCCGACCAGGAAAAGGAAATGCAGTGGTTCATCGACGCAGCCAAGCCGTTCGCCGGCATGGACATCAAGGTCGTCTCGGAAACCATCGCCACCCACCAATACGAGTCACAGGTGCTGGCGCCGGCCTTCTCCGCCATCACCGGCATCAAGGTCACGCATGACGTCATCCAGGAAGGCGACGTCGTCGAAAAGATCCAGACCCAGATGCAGACGGGACAGAACCTCTATGACGGCTGGGTCAACGATTCCGACCTGATCGGCACGCACTGGCGCTACCAGCAGGTGCGCAACCTGACCGACTGGATGGCGAATGAGGGCAAGGACGTCACCAATCCGAACCTCGACCTGAAGGACTTCATCGGCACCTCGTTCACGACGGCGCCCGACAAGAAGCTCTATCAGCTCCCCGACCAGCAGTTCGCCAACCTCTACTGGTTCCGCTACGACTGGTTCAACGACGAGAAGAACAAGGCCGACTTCAAGGCCAAATACGGCTACGACCTAGGCGTTCCCGTCAACTGGTCGGCTTATGAGGACATCGCCGAATTCTTCACCGGCCGCGAGATCGACGGCAAGAAGGTCTACGGCCATATGGACTACGGCAAGAAGGACCCGTCGCTCGGCTGGCGGTTCACCGACGCCTGGCTGTCCATGGCCGGCAATGGCGACAAGGGCATTCCGAACGGCCTGCCCGTCGACGAATGGGGCATCAAGGTCGACGAGAATTCGCGCCCTGTCGGCTCCTGCACGGCGCGTGGCGGCGACACCAACGGCCCGGCGGCGGTCTACTCGATCCAGAAATATCTCGACTGGCTGAAGGCCTACGCTCCGGCGGAAGCCCAGGGCATGACCTTCTCCGAATCCGGCCCGGTGCCGGCGCAGGGCGCGGTCGCGCAGCAGATCTTCTGGTACACCGCCTTCACCGCTTCGATGGTCGACGCCGGCGCCAAGGCGGTGCTGAACGACGACGGCACGCCGAAGTGGCGCATGGCGCCGTCGCCGCATGGCGTCTACTGGAAGGACGGCATGAAGCTCGGCTATCAGGACGTGGGTTCCTGGACGCTGATGAAATCGACGCCGGACGATCGCGCCAAGGCGGCTTGGCTTTATGCGCAGTTCGTCACCTCGAAAACGGTCGACGTGAAGAAGAGCCATGTCGGCCTGACCTTCATCCGCGAGAGCACGATCCACGACAAGAGCTTCACCGAGCGCGCTCCGAAGCTCGGCGGCCTGATCGAGTTCTATCGTTCGCCGGCACGCGTCCAGTGGTCGCCGACGGGTACCAACGTGCCTGACTATCCGAAGCTGGCGCAGCTCTGGTGGCAGGCGATCGGCGATGCCTCGTCCGGCGCCAAGTCGGCTCAGGAAGCGATGGACTCGCTCTGCGCCGAGCAGGAAAAGGTCATGAGCCGCATCGAGAAGTCGGGCGTCCAGGGCGATATCGGCCCGAAGATGGCCGAAGAGCATGACCTCGCCTACTGGAACGCCGACGCGGTCAAGAAAGGCAATCTCGCGCCTCAGTTGAAGATCGAGAACGAGAAGGAAAAGCCAATCACCATCAACTACGACGAACTGGTGAAGAGCTGGCAGCAGCAGTAACCGCATGACGCGGGCGTGCTTGCCCATGTAGGAAGTGCGGGGGAGGCGGCTTTGCCGTCTCCCCTGTTGCATGAGAAGTGGGAGGATGCGGAATGAGCGGTTTTGTGCTGGCCATCGATCAGGGGACGACGTCGACCCGGGCCATCCTGTTCGACGACAAGATGAAGGTCGCCGGCGCCGGTCAGCAGGAATTCACGCAGCATTATCCGGCTTCCGGCTGGGTCGAACATGACCCGGAAGACATCTGGGCGAGTGTTCTCGCCACGGTGAAATCGGCGTTGAAGGCCGCCGGCCGCACGGCATCGGATGTCGCCGCGATCGGCATCACCAACCAGCGTGAGACCGTCGTCATCTGGGACAAGGCGACTGGCAAGCCGATCCATAACGCGATCGTCTGGCAGGACAGGCGCACCGCGCCGCTCTGTCAGAAGCTGAAGAAGCAGGGATTGGAGAAGACATTCACGAAGAAGACCGGCCTGCTGCTCGATCCCTATTTCTCCGGCACCAAGATCGCCTGGATGCTGGACAAGGTGAAGGGCGCCAGGAAGCGCGCCGAGAAGGGTGAGCTGCTCGCCGGCACCATCGACAGTTTCCTGATCTGGCGGCTGACCGGCAGCCAGGTGCACGCCACCGACGCGACCAACGCCTCGCGCACTTTGGTCTACAACATCGAAAAGAATGTCTGGGACGACGAGCTGCTTTCCATTCTCAACATACCGGCCGCGATCCTGCCGCGGGTGAAGGATTGCGCCGACGATTTCGGCGTCACCGAGAAGAGCCTCTTCGGGGCCGAGATGCGGATCCTCGGCGTGGCCGGCGACCAGCATGCGGCGACGATCGGCCAGGCCTGCTTCGAACCCGGCATGATGAAATCGACCTACGGCACCGGCTGCTTCGCGCTGCTCAACACGGGTGCCGACCTGGTGCGCTCGAGGAATCGCCTGCTCACCACTATCGCCTATCGGCTCAACGGCAAGACAACCTACGCGCTGGAAGGTTCGATCTTCATCGCGGGCGCCGCCGTGCAGTGGCTGCGCGACGGCATCAAGGTGATCGGCAAGGCCGAGCAAAGCGGCGCCTTGGCGGCGGCCGCGGACCCGGCGCAACAAGTCTATCTGGTGCCGGCCTTTGTCGGCCTCGGCGCGCCGCATTGGGATGCGGACGCGCGCGGCGCTATCTTCGGCCTGACGCGCAACTCCGGCCCGGCCGAGTTCGCGCGCGCCGCACTTGAATCGGTCGCCTTCCAGACCCGCGACCTGCTCGACGCCATGCGCAAGGACTGGAAAGGCGCCTCGGCCAAGACGGTGCTTCGTGTCGACGGCGGCATGGTGGCGTCCGACTGGACCATGCAGCGGCTCGCCGACATTCTCGACGCGCCGGTCGACCGTCCGACGATCCTGGAGACGACGGCGCTTGGCGCCGCCTGGCTCGCCGGTTCGAGGGCTGGCGTGTGGCCGAAGGCAAGGGAATTTGCTAAGAGCTGGGCGCTTGAACGGCGCTTCATGCCGCAGATGGATGCGGCCGCGCGCGGGGCGAAGCTGGCCGGATGGCGCGATGCGGTGTGCAGGACGTTGAGTGGGCAATAAGGAGCTGTCAGTCAGCGTGCAGGGTGAGGGGAATGGACCCAGACTGGTATGCTGCCTGGCGTGACGAGGCTTTCGAACAACTTCGAGCGAAAAATAGGCGCTTGCAGGATGACTTCCGCCTTGGCAGTTGGTCTCGCTATAATTACGACCTGAAGGCTGGAAAGCTCCTTTTCTCAGAACAAGGGTCGTCACGGTCGTCTCGGAGATCCAAATTGCTGGGTCAACGAGCGTTGAAGCTGGCAATTGGCTCTGGGCTTGGGCCAATTCGAATTGGCCTTCGGAATTCATAACTGACGCCCAGTCAGCCCGATCTTTCGGTAAGAAGCACGGCATCGGCGATTTAACTCAAGACTATGTGACGGACGAAGATCTTGATGCACTCGGCTGGAAACTGACCTCAGCAGTGACTCGGATTTGCAACGCTTGCGGAGCCTATCGCTGTCCTCCAGATGACGGCGTAGGTCTTTATCTGATTCTCAAAAGCATTAGGTGGGCAAGCTGACCTGTGGGCGCGCTCAACTGTTGAAATCCGGCTGAATAACAACGAGAGAGCCCGTGCCTCTCGAGGCACGGGCTCAGTCAACGACCCTGGGTACTGACTGGAGGCCGTCAGTAGGGCGAAACGCACTGCTGACGCGGGCCGTTGTAAGGCTGGAAGGTGTTGTCCGAAGCGCGATACGAGCGATAACGGTCGTAGCACCACTGCACGTGCGAGTTGCCGCGATAGACGCGGTTGTTCTCGCTGTTGACGATGGCGCCGGTGATCAGCGCGCCGGTGGCGAAAGCGGCAAGCGGGAACCAGTAGTCGCCATGACGGCGATAGCCGCGGCGATATTCACGATAGCCGCGATGGCCGTTCCAGTACATGCCGTCATTGCGCGAGAAACGCTGACCGCCGCGCCAATGGCGGCCATGCCTCCATCGGAAATCGCGTTCTGCGACCGTCTGGACGTCGGACGAAGCCGGCGAAGCCTGCGGGACGAACACCTGGGCGGCGTTGGCCGGCACCGCCGCCGCGGCGGCGAACGAAACCGACAAGGTGGCGGCAAGCAAGCCCGACACGATCTTTTTCATGGGTCTTCTCCTTGAGAGGATGGTTTGACGTCCCTGTGCCGCAGAAACGGAAAATGACCCCGATGGTTCCCGTTTGAATCTCAAACCATTGTTATTTCAGGAGCTTCTGAGATACCCGGGCAGATCGAAGCGGGCATCGGAGCCGGCACCGCGGATGCTTGATCGCCAGTCGCCAAAATTCGCCAGACCCGTTGATAACTCCAACTGGCGGCCGTCTTTTTCCGGTTGACCGGCCGCGGCACTCTCCCTATGTTCCGCGCAATTTCGAGGGCGGCGTTTCGAGCCCGCGGGAGCGCGTAGCTCAGCCGGTAGAGCAACTGACTTTTAATCAGTAGGTCATGGGTTCGAATCCCATCGCGCTCACCAAAATTCATGATCCGAAACCGTCCGTGTCCCCGGCAATCGGAACAAAAACTTATGCGCGGCTGTTTCCCACCCGAAGGGACTGCAATTCGGGATGCGGATACGGTGGACGTACTGAACTTGGAACTGGCCAGGGCCAGGCAGCGCGTCAAGCGCGCAGAGATTTCGCTCAATCACGCAAAAGAACTGCTAGACGAGGAATGCGGCGTCGGGATCAATCTTGCCCTATGCGACCGCATAAGGTCGGAACAGCAGCGGGTCGCGGAGGCCAGAAAGCGGCTGATGAATATCGCTTCGACCGCCTGATGGGGTGACTTTCCCCAAGACAAGCGTGATCCTGCCGCGTTGCCTTGTCGCTGGATAAGGTCGTGGTTAAACTCGGCGCCTCCGAGGGAGGCTCCAGGATGACACTCGACCTTTCGGTAGACGCTGAGGCCCCCAAGGCGACGACACCGCCTGGCAAATATCTTTTTGGTCCGGTCGCCGACTTCCTCATGCTGGGCGGCAGCGCGTTTCTGATCCTGCCGGTGCTGTTCTTCGTGCCGCGCGCATATGAAGGCCCGCTGGCCGCGACGATGGTCGTCGTGGCCTATCTGGTGAACTATCCGCACTTCGCTCACTCCTACCAGATTTTCTACCGCAATTTCGGCCGCAAGGCGCGCGGCGACGGCTACGACAGGAGCCTGCAGCTTCGCTATATTTTCGCCGGCGTCATCGTTCCGGCGATCATGGCGCTGTTCTTTGCCTATGGCGCGGCGACGTCGAGCACGCGGCTGCTAGGCTTCGCGGCCAACGCGATGTTCTTCTTCGTCGGCTGGCACTACGTCAAGCAAGGCTACGGCATGCTGATGGTCGACGCCGTCCTGAAACGCAAATTCTTCGATGACCGGGACAAGAAGGTGCTGCTCGTCAACAGCTACGCGGTGTGGATCCTGGCCTGGCTGCAGACGAATACGGCTGTGACGCAGGGGCAGTATTATGGCCTTCAATATTACACCTTCGCGGCGCCGTCCTGGATTACCGACATTGCCGTGCTGGCGGCCGTCGGATCGACGGCGGCCACGCTTTTGATGCTGGTCAACCGCTGGCGAAGGAATGGCGGCGGACTGCCTTACAACGGGATCGTGGCCTATGTCGCGTCACTCTATCTCTGGATCCTGATCGCCAGGATTAACCCGCTCTGGCTGCTCGTGGTGCCGGCGCTTCACTCGCTCCAATATCTGGCCGTGGTGTGGCGCTATCAGACCAATGTCGAGCGTGACGTCTCGGACGCCGCGCGGGATCCGGAGTCGAGAATACTATCCGCGTTTGGGCCCCGCTATAGATTGCGGGTGCTGGGATTCATCATTGGCGGCGGCGCGCTCGGCTATCTCGGCTTCTGGCTGATTCCCTTCGTGCTGACCGCCCTGATCCCGTACGACAGCCAGGTCCTCGGTTCCTCGCTGTTCTTCTTCATCGTGCTGATCTTCATCAACGTGCACCATTACTTCCTCGACAACGTGATGTGGCGCCGCGGCAATCCGGAAGTGTCTAAATATCTGTTCCGGTAAAGTTGCGGCAGTCCGCGGATCACGCGATCAGCGACACATTTCCGCCGGCGTGGCGCTCGAGCCGTCCCGCCAGGTCGAGTTCAAGAAGCACCATCGCAATCTGCGCGGCGCTTAATCCCGTGTGGCGGATGATCTCGTCTATGCCTGTCGGCGTGGGCCCAAGCGCTTCCAGGACATCGGCGCGGTCGTTTTCGCCGGGCGGCGGCATGGCGGATATGTCGGGCGCCTCGGCAATTGGCGCGGTTCTTGGAGCCCGGGTGCCGGCAAGCGGCGCCAGCGCGCCGAGCACATCGGCGGCCTCGGTGACGAGCGTGACGCCGTCCTTGAGCAGCGCGTTGCAGCCGGCGGCGCGCGGATCGAGCGGCGAGCCCGGCACGGCGAAGACCAGCCGGCCCATTTCATTGGCGAGGCGGGCGCTGATCAGCGAGCCGGAGCGCTGTGCGGCCTCGACCACCACCAGTCCAAGCGCCATGCCGGCGACCAGGCGGTTGCGGCGCGGGAAATCCTGGGCGCGCGGCTGCCAGGCGAAGGGCATTTCCGAAACGATGGCGCCGCCATAATCGGCGATCTCGTCGCACAGGCCGGCATTCTCGGACGGGTAGGGGACATCGAGCCCGCCGGCCAGCACGCCGATGGTGCCGGTCGAAACGCTGCCCTTGTGCGCGGCCGTGTCGATGCCGCGCGCCAGACCGGAAACGATGACGTAGCCTTCGCGGCCGAGATCGGCTGCCAGCATGCGCGCCATCTTGATGCCGGCCAGCGAGGCATTTCGGGCGCCGACGATCGCCACTGCCGGCAGGCGGAAGACGGCGCCTTCGCCTTTCACCGCCAGCAGCGGCGGCGGATTGTCGAGGGTCTTCAGCAAGGGCGGATAATCGGCCTCGCCAATGCCGACGAAGCGGGCGCCGGCGCGCCGGGCGGCGTCCAGCTCGGCTTCGGCCTCGGCGACGGAAGGGATGCGGACGATACGATTGGCGCCGCCGGAGATCATCAGCTCGGGCAGCATTTCAAGCGCGGCTTCGGCCGAGCCGAAGCGGTTGATCAACTCGCGAAACGAGGCCGGGCCGACATTGGGCGTGCGGATCAGGCGAAGCCAGGCAAGCCGCTGCCGGTCGCTGAGGCGCGGGCCGGCGGTCGGCGCGCTCATCCCTTCGCCCCGATCTTGCCTTCGGTGCCGGCCAGCAGCCTCGAGATGTTGGCATGATGCTTGACGATGACGATCAGGCTCATCACGGCGAACAGGCCGGCGATCTGCGGCGTGCTTATGAAATAGAGCGCGACCGGCACAATGACCGCCGCCGCCAGCGCCGCCAGCGAGGAATAGCGAAACAGGAAGGCCATTGCGAGCCAGACGACGGCGAAGACGAGCATGCCTTGCCAGGCAAGGCCGAGCAGCACGCCCAGATAGGTGGCGACGCCCTTGCCGCCCTTGAAGCCGAGCCAGACCGGGAAGAGATGCCCGAGGAAAGCGCCGAAGCCGGCCAACAGGCCGAAGTCCGGCGAAAAATGCCCGGCGACCAGCACCGCGGCTGTGCCTTTCAGCGCATCGAGCAGCAGCGTGGCGGCAGCGAGCCCTTTATTGCCCGTCCTCAGCACATTGGTCGCGCCGATATTGCCGGAGCCGATCTTACGAACGTCGCCGAGCCCGGCCGCGCGGGTGATCAGGAGCCCGAACGGGATCGAGCCGAGCAGATAGCCGAAGACGAGCGCGATCGCGTAACCCATTGTTTCCCCCTTATTTCCTGTGCTCCGGCTGCTCGCTCCAGGATTGAGATACTGTGCGTTATGCAACCATGGTTTGCAAGAGCTAGCTCTGCTCAGGCATCAGTTGGTCATAATGGTAGAGTCGGGAGGGTTCGCCAAGCAACTCTGTGCAGGGGCAGGCCAGGCAGGGCTCAAAGCGGTGGGTGGTCTATGCGGAAAACACCGTGCGTCCCGCAACCATCGTCTGCAAGACCTTGCCCTGCAGGCGGGCGCCTTCGAAACAGGTGTTCTTCGAGCGCGAGCGCAGACCGCTTTCGCTGACGATCCACGGCTCGTCGACGTCGACAAGTACGAGATCGGCCGGCGCGCCCGGCTTCAGCGTGCCGCCCGGCAGGCCGAACAGTCTTGCCGGCGCCGTGGACAGCGTCTCGATCAGCCTCAGCAACGGCACGTCGGCATTGTGGTAGAGCCGAAGTGCTGCGCCAAGCAGCGTCTCCAGCCCGATGGCGCCGGCGGCGGCATCGGCAAAGGGCAGGCGCTTGGTGTCGACGTCCTGAGGGTCGTGCGAGGAGACGATGATGTCGATCGTGCCGTCCTTGATCGCCTCGATCATCACCAGCCGGTCGTCCTCGGCGCGCAAGGGCGGGGTCAGCCGGAAGAAGGTGCGGTATTCGCCGACGTCGTTCTCGTTGAGCGACAGGTTGTGGATGGCGACGCCGGCCGTGACATTGGCGCCGTCGGTCTTGGCCCTGTTCACCGCGCCGGCCGCCATCGCCGACGAGATCTTGGCGGCGTGGTAGGCGCCACCGGTCAGCCGGGCCAGTGCCAGGTCGCGTTCAAGAGGAATAAGCTCGGCCTCGCGCGGGACGCCAGAGAGGCCAAGCCAGCTTGCGTAGAGCCCCTCGTTCATCACACCGGACGCGGCGAGGTCGGCATCCTGGGTTTCATGCGCGATCACACCGCCGAAATCGCGGGCGTAGGTGAGTGCGCGGCGCATCACCAGCGCATTGGCGATCGTGTGGCGGCCGTCGGTGTAGGCAACGGCGCCGGCTGCGCGCAGCAGGCCGAATTCGGTCATTTCGCGGCCTTCGAGGCCCTTGGTGATCGCGGCCGCCGGAAAGATGTTGACGCTTGCGGTGTCGCGTGCCGTGCGCAGCACGAATTCGACCAGCGCCACATTGTCGATCACCGGATCGGTGTCCGGCATCATGACGATGGAGGTGACGCCGCCCGCCGCCGCCGCCACGCTTGCCGAGGCGATGGTTTCGCGATGTTCGCCGCCTGGTTCGCCGATAAAGGCGCGCGCGTCGACAAGGCCCGGAATGATCGTCTTGCCGGCGCAGTCGACGACGGCGGCGCCTTCCGGCACGCCCTGGTTCAGTGCCGCCTTTCCGGCCGCGACGATTCTGCGGCCGTCAACGATAACGCTGCCGATCTCGTCGACGCCGCGCGACGGGTCGACAATGTGCGCCTTGCTGAAGACGGTCACGCTCATGCGCCGCGCCCCTCATGGTTGCGGCGCGGGTCGAGCAGAGCTTCCATGACCGCCATGCGTACGGCGACCCCCATCTCCACCTGTTCCTGGATGACGCTTTGCGGCCCATCGGCGATTTCGGAGGCGATTTCCACGCCACGGTTCATCGGACCGGGATGCATGACCAGCGCATCGTCCTTGGCGGCTTTCAGCTTTTCGGCATCAAGGCCGAAATAGTGGAAATATTCGCGGATCGACGGCACGAACGCGCCTTCCATGCGCTCGCGCTGCAGGCGCAGCATCATGATGACGTCGGCATCCTTCAGGCCCTCGGCCATCGAGCGCGCGACGATCACGCCCATCCTGTCGATGCCGGACGGCAGCAATGTCGAGGGCGCGACGACGCGCACCTGCGCGCCAAGCGCGTTCAAAAGCATGATGTTGGAGCGGGCGACGCGCGAATGCAGGATGTCGCCGCAGATCGCCACAATCAGCTTCGACAGCGGCCCCTTGGCGCGGCGGATGGTCAGCGCATCGAGCAGCGCCTGCGTCGGGTGCTCGTGCGCGCCGTCGCCGGCATTGACCACCGAGCAGCCGACCTTCTGCGCCAGGAGCGCCGCCGCGCCGGCCGACTGGTGGCGGATGATGAGGATGTCCGGGCGCATGGCGTTGAGGGTCATCGCCGTATCGATCAGCGTCTCGCCCTTCTTCACCGAAGAGCTTGCCACCGCCATGTTCATGACGTCGGCGCCAAGCCTTTTCCCGGCCAGTTCGAAGGACGATTGCGTGCGGGTCGACGCCTCATAGAACAGGTTGATCTGGGTTCGGCCGCGCAGCGTCGAGGTCTTCTTTTCCGATTGCCGCGAGATCGCCACGGCCTGGTCCGCCCGATCGAGCAGCAGCTCGATATCGGCGGGGGAAAGATCGCGGATGCCTAGAAGATGGCGGTGGGGAAAGAGCGGCAGGGACGAAGCGTCGGTCATCTCAAGGCGCTGCTATAGGGTGCGGTCCGGCCTACCGCAAGCGCCAGCTTTGGATTGCGAGCGTTCTCCCCGGTATTTTCGTCGCGCGCCTTGCATGGCTTGGGCTATAAGGCCCAGTGGCTTCGGATTCGCGACCGCGGCCTTGAAAATGATAGGACCTCCCTGCCAAACGAAGGATTGGGCTTGACCGACGAGGTGATCAACCAGCCGCCGCCGTTGACGGGCGGCAACGCATGGCGGGGCGATCCGTTGCTCATCCAGCTTGCCGAGCGTTTTTCCGACCCCGTGCGCAAGGATCTCGACGGGCTTGGCCGGTTCGTGATGACGCAGGAGGCGCAGGAGCTCGCCCGCCTCGCCAACACCGACACGCCGAAATTGCGGACGCATGACCGCCAGGGCCGCCGCCTCGACCTGGTCGAATACCATCCGGCCTATCACGCCTTGATGCGCCGCTCGGTCGCCGGCGGGCTGCATTCTTCCGTGTGGGAAAACGGCGATGCCGAGATCGGCCGTCGCCATCAGGTGAGGGCGGCGCGCTTTTATCTGACCGCCGAGCTCGAGACCGGGCATCTTTGTCCCATCACCATGACCAGCGCCTCGCTGGCGGCCTTGATGGCAAGTCCGAAGCTTTTCCGCGAATGGGCGCCGCGCGTGACGACGCGCAAATATGACCAGACACAGAAGCCTCCGGTGCAAAAGACCGGACTGACGCTCGGCATGGGCATGACCGAGAAGCAGGGCGGCACCGACGTGCGTGCCAACACCACCAGGGCGGAGCGCACGGGAAGCGGGTTCTACCGGTTGACCGGCCACAAATGGTTCATGTCGGCGCCGATGTCGGATGCCTTCCTGGTGCTCGGTCAGGCGCCGGAGGGACTGTCCTGCTTCCTCGTGCCGCGCGTCCTGGGCGACGGCTCCGGCAACGGCTTCCGCTTCCAGCGGCTGAAGGACAAGCTCGGCAACCGCTCGAACGCCTCGTCGGAGGTGGAGTTCGTCAATGCGATCGGCGAGATGGTTGGCGATCCGGGCGCCGGCGTGAAGACGATCATGGACATGGTGACGCTGACCAGGCTCGACTGCGCGGTCGCTTCGTCGGCGTTGATGCGGGTGGGCGTCGCCGAGGCCGTCCATCACACGCGTCATCGCCAGGTGTTCGGCTCCAACCTGATCGACCAGCCGCTGATGCAGCGGGTTCTGGCCGACATGGCGCTCGATGTCGCCGCGGCCACGGCGCTCTCGTTCCGGCTGGCGCGCTCTTTCGACGAGGCGGCAAGCGATCGCGGCGAGGCGGCCTTTGCCCGTGCCATGACGCCTGTCGTCAAATACTGGGTCTGCAAGATCGCGCCGCAGCTGCTTTACGAGGCGATGGAATGCCTTGGCGGCAATGGCTATGTCGAGGAAGCGCCGCTTGCCCGCTACTACCGGGAGGCGCCGGTCAACGCGATCTGGGAGGGCTCGGGCAATGTCATGGCGCTCGACGTGCTGCGCGTGCTTGGCCGCGCGCCCGGCCTGTTCGAGGAGGTGCTAACCAGCATCGACCGCGATCTCGGCACCGGCGGGCGCGGCACCATCGGCGTGCTGAAAGCCGCCATGCAGGTCGCCGCGACCGACCAAGGCTCGGCGCGGCTGCTCACCGAACAGCTGGCGCTTTCGGCCGCCGCGGCGGAGCTTCGCAGGCTGGGGGCAGGGCGGATCGCCGACGCCTTCGTCGAAACCCGACTCGGCGGCCAGTGGCGCACCACCTACGGCATGCTCGATTCGCGCCACGACGCGCGAATGATCATCGACACGCTCTATCCGCCGGTGACCTGATCCGGCTTTTCGGCATCATGCCCCAAAGGCGGATTGCCGATCTGTGGATAGCTGTTAACCTTAACAAATGGTTTCCGTTGCGGCGAACCGTTGCAAAGCCCAATCTCCGCTTGCTGGAGTAGGGAACGGTTAACCATGACCCCCGAGCTCCGCCAGCGGGAAGCGTATGCGGCACGTGTTGAGCTCAGTTCTGGCCTTGCATTGGGCGGTGGTTTTCGCCCTGCTTGCCTATATCTGCATAGACGGCAGCCGCGGCATAGCGGCGGCGCTTGGCGTGCTCGGCCTCTCAGTCCAGGGGAACCGCTTTCCGCAGTTTGAAAATGCCGTCGTGGTCGCGCCGCTTTCGGTCGCGCTTTTGACCGTCGCGGTGCTGTTCTGCTGGACCTTCGTCGAAACGCTGCTGAACGCGGCGGCAAGGCCGGACGCGGGCGAGAGCGTGGCGCGGATCGCCTTCATCTCGGCGTCCTTCCTGCTCTCGGTGATCCTCATCGGCGGCGTGGCGCAAGGCGTCGACGGCCTGTTCATGATCGTCGCCATCCAGATGACGGCGCTGCTTGCTTCCTACGTCGCCGTGCTGGCCGAACGGCGCTCCACCTTCGCCGCAATGAATTTGCCGGAGGGCGATGTTCGCGCCGCCTCGCGCATGGCGATGGGCGCCGCGCACAGTTCGCTCCTTTCCCGCATATCCGGCCGCCCGGAACGCAAGCCAGGAGGCAGCCGCTGATGCGCACGCTGTTCGCACTCTGGGCCGCTCCGATGGCCATCTTCTGGGGATGGTTCTTCCTGTCGCTCAACGACATGAATTTCGGCTATGTGATGCTGAGCCGCCAGCTGCATGATTTCGTCTTCGAGCTCTATGGCCAGATGCTGGGCATCGATCCGGCCATTATCCCCGGCATGGTGGCGCGGACCTGCATTTTCGACTTTTTCCTGCTGATGGGGCTTTGGGCCTTCCGCCGCCGGCGCAACATCACCGAATGGATCAGGCAGCGCCGGCAGGGCGATATCAGCTCCGATCGGCTCGGCCGAGCGACTGAAGCCGGTCCAACGCTCCCTGCAGAATAAAGGCGGCGGCCGCCGAATCGATCTTGCCGGCGCGCTTCTTGCGCGAGAAATCCATCTCGATCAGTGTGCGTTCTGCAGCGACCGTCGACAGCCGCTCGTCCCACAGCACGAAGGGCAGGTCCGACAGCGGCGCCATGTTGCGGACGAAGGCGCGCGATTTCTGGGCCCGCGGTCCTTCCGAGCCGTCCATGTTGACCGGCAGGCCGAGCACGACGGCGCCGACATTGTCCTTCTCGAACTGAGCGAGCAACTGGGCGGCATCGAGCGAAAACTTCTTGCGCAGGATGACCGGGCGCGGATGGGCAAAGGACAGCCCGCGATCGGAAACCGCCACGCCGATCGTCTTGTCGCCGAGATCGAGCCCGGCGAGCGTCCTGCCGCCGGCAAGCCGTTCCGGCAGTTCCTCGATTGCAATAATGCCCAACGGCTTTTCCTGACATCCGGGCGTCACACATTCTTTTGACGGTGAGAAGCGCCGCGCTACTTTCAATTTGCCGGGAGCGTTCTATCTTCCGGCAACGGAAAAATCGAGGAAGCATTCATGAAACTGACCTGGTACGGACATTCGGCATTCCGCGTCGAGACCAAGGACGCCACCATTCTCATCGACCCCTATCTGGTCGGCAACCCGTCCTGGACGGGCGGCTGGGAAGGGCCGGCTGAGGGCGTGACCCATGTGCTCCTGACCCACGGCCACAACGACCATGTCAGCGGCGCGGTCGAGGTGCTGAAGAAAAGCGGCGCCATGCTGGTCGCCAATTTCGAGATCTGCATGTATCTCGTCGGCCAGGGCGTCGGCGGCGACAAGATCAATCCGGGCAATATCGGCGGCACCGTCGATTGCGGACCCTTCACCACGACCTTCGTGCAGGCGTTGCATTCGTCCTCCTTCGGCGGCGAAGGCGGCACGAACACCTATCTCGGCAATCCGGGCGGGCTCGTCCTGCACTTTCCCGAGGACAAGACGCTCTACCACATGGGCGACACCGACATCTTCTCCGACATGGGGCTGATCAACGAACTGCACGAGCCGAAGATCGGCATCGTGCCGATCGGTGACCGCTTCACCATGGGCGGTGCGGTGGCGGCGCTTGCCTGCCGCCGCTTCTTCGGCTTCGACACAGTCGTTCCCTGCCATTTCGGCACTTTCTCGATGATCGACCAGACCGCCGACAAGTTCGTCACCGGCATGGAAGGGTCGGGCGTCAAGGTGGCGTTGCCGGAAATAGGCAAGGCGATCACGATCTAGGTTTCTCCGTCAGGAATCTGGAATAAAATCATGGCCTTGAGACAGACTCTTTGCGTTTCGATGCTGGTCGCGGCAACGCCGGCGCCGGCGGCCGACGATTCATCGAGGGCTGCAATCCGAGGAGCTCTGCGACAAGGCCAAGAACGAGACGCTGCAGACAGTGATCGGCGCCGGCAACATCGTGTTGACGGCTGAGGGATTGCAAGGGGTCGAGTACTATTGCGAGTTCCTTCAGGTCAGCAAGGCACAGAGCGCACCGAGTTGGGCCATGACCGCGATCTGCCGGGAACCCGACCATGTGTTTCCGGAATGCTTTCGGTCACCCAGGTAAGCGCAAAACAGATCGGCCTTGTCTCGGTCCGGCCGGTCGACGATGGGG
The DNA here is from genome assembly GCF_006439385.1 of Mesorhizobium sp. B3-1-7. Lineage (NCBI taxonomy): Bacteria > Pseudomonadati > Pseudomonadota > Alphaproteobacteria > Hyphomicrobiales > Phyllobacteriaceae > Mesorhizobium > Mesorhizobium sp. B3-1-7. Next base: position 123,714 of record NZ_VFTL01000005.1, on the reverse strand, counting down.
GCGACCGGTCCGGCAACGGCGGCAGCTACTATCATTGCGAAGGCGTGGCGCTGCCTCAGGAGCCGAGCGGGCGGCCGCGTGCCGACCGCTCCGGCATCATCCATGTTGCGCGCTGAGCGCGGCACCGCTATAGCCCGCACTGGTTTTCCCGAGGCGAAAAGAACATGTCCGTTGATCTTCAGACCGTGAAGCGCGTCGCGCACCTTGCCCGTATCGCGGTGAGCGAGCAGGACGCCGAGCGCATGACCGGCGAATTGAACGCCATCCTCGGCTTCGTCGAGCAATTGAACGAGATCGATGTCTCAGGCGTCGAGCCGATGACCTCGGTCACGCCGATGGAGATGAAGAAGCGCCAGGATGCCGTGACCGACGGCAACAAGGCCGCCGACATCGTCGCCAACGCGCCGGCGACGGAAGAGAATTTCTTCCTCGTTCCGAAGGTGGTGGAGTAGGCTGTGGCTGTCGAGATCGCCATCGAGACGCCTTTGCAGGACGACGTGCGTGCGCTGGTCGCCGAACTCAACGCCGCGCTGCTCGAGCTGACGCCGCCCGAGCACTGCTATCATCTCACCGTCGAGCAGATGGCGGGCATGGATACGACGGTATTCATCGCCCGCGACAACGGCCTGGCCGTCGGCTGCGGCGCGCTCAAGCGCCATGACGATGCCACCGGCGAGGTCAAGCGCATGTATACGCGGCCTTCGCACCGCGGCCGCAAGATCGGCGCCGAGATCGTCGGACGTGTCGAGGCGCTTGCCCGGAAGGAAGGGCTGAAGCGCCTGGTTCTCGAAACCGGCGATCGGCACCCCGCTGCCTGGACCGTTTATGAGCGCGCCGGATTCTCGCGTTGCGGACCGGTGCTGGATTATCCCGACTCCGAATGGTCGGTGTTTTACGAAAAGAGCCTTGCCTGATGAGCGATCTCACACATCTCACCATTTCCGAGGCCCGCTCCAAGCTGCGCGGCAAGGAGATCACCGCGGCCGAGATCACCGAGGCCTATCTCGCCGCGATCGATCGCGCCAATCCCGTGCTCAACGCCTATGTGGCTGTCACCGCCGACAAGGCGCGCGACATGGCCAAGGCTTCCGATGCCAGGCTCGCCACGGGCGAGGGCGGCGCGCTGGAAGGCATTCCGCTCGGCATCAAGGACCTGTTCGCTACCCAAGGCATCCACACCCAGGCCTGCAGCCATGTGCTGGCCGGCTTCAAGCCGCGCTACGAATCGACCGTGACCAGCAACCTGTGGGCCGACGGCGCGGTGATGCTCGGCAAGCTCAACATGGACGAGTTCGCCATGGGCTCGTCGAACGAGACCTCCTATTACGGCCCGGTGATCAATCCGTGGCGGCGTTCGCGCCTCGACACGGTCGTCATGCCGACGACGCATCAGGGCGACGGTGGCTTTGTTTCCGCCAGCGGCACGAAGACGGCGCGGGCCTTGGACAATGCCCAGTTGGTGCCGGGCGGCTCGTCTGGCGGCTCGGCATCGTCCGTGGCCGCCTTCCTCTGCGCGGGTGCCACTGCCACCGACACCGGCGGCTCAATCCGCCAGCCAGCCGCCTTCACGGGCACGGTCGGCATCAAGCCGACTTACGGGCGCTGCTCGCGCTGGGGCGTCGTCGCCTTCGCTTCCTCGCTAGACCAGGCGGGGCCGATCGCGCGCGACGTGCGCGACGCCGCCATCCTGTTGAAGTCGATGGCTTCCGTCGATCCGAAGGACACGACCTCGGTCGACCGCCCGGTGCCGGACTATGAAGCGGCGGTCGGCAAGCCGGTCAGGGGCATGAAGGTCGGCATTCCGAAGGAGTACCGCGTCGACGGCATGCCGGAAGACATCGAGGCGCTCTGGCAGAAGGGCATCGCCTGGCTGAAGGATGCCGGCGCCGAGATCGTCGATATCTCCCTGCCGCACACCAAATATGCCTTGCCCGCCTACTATATCGTGGCACCCGCCGAGGCGTCGTCGAACCTCGCCCGCTATGACGGCGTGCGCTACGGCCTGCGCGTGCCCGGCAAGGACATCGTCGACATGTATGAGAAAACGCGTGCCGCCGGCTTCGGTCGCGAGGTCAAGCGTCGCATCATGATCGGCACCTATGTGCTGTCGGCCGGCTATTACGACGCCTACTATCTGCAGGCGCAGAAGGTGCGCACGCTGATCAAGCGCGACTTCGAGAACGTCTTTGCCGCCGGCGTCGACGTCATCCTGACGCCTGCGACACCGTCGGCCGCCTTCGGCGTCGCCGACGAGGACATGGCTTCCGATCCGGTCAAGATGTACCTCAACGACATCTTCACCGTGACCGTCAACATGGCGGGTCTTCCCGGCATTTCGGTGCCGGCCGGCCTCGACGGCAAGGGCCTGCCGCTCGGCCTGCAGCTGATCGGTCGCCCGTTCGACGAGGAAACGCTGTTCCAGACGGCGCATGTGATCGAAAAGGCCGCGGGCAGATTCCAACCGGAGAAATGGTGGTAGGATGTCGGCCCCGTCTCGCATATCCATTGTCGAGACGGCGGGCGAACTGATCATCGGCAACCCGCCTCGGCGTTCGGCCATAAGGACAGGCTTTGTCCTGCTCTCTGTCGGGATTGTCGCCGTCACCGCGTATTGGGGGTTCTTCGACAGGTCGCCGGCGACGATCGCGATGGGCCTCGTTGGTCTTGTTTCATTCCTGGCTGTCGTCGGGTTGTTCGCCTATTTCCTCGGCAGGGAATTGCTGTGGCTGGCTTGCGCCGGGGAAGAGCTGCGCGTCACCAAAACCACCGTGCTCCGCGAAACCAGGGGCAGCCCGCTTCCCGATCGCGCCTCCCTGACCTTCAGTGGGCCGCTCTCGGTCGAAATCCTGAACCATCCCTATCCGACCGACGAGGCCGGCCTGAAGGAAGTTGTCCGTTTGACCGGCGCAACAGGTTCAATCTCCTTTGGCCGGGAACTGAGCCGGCCCGAAGCTGAAGCGGTGGCGGAAGCCGTTAGGCGATTTACCGCCACCAACCATTCCTATGCGCGGTAGGTGCCAAGCGTGTTCTACTATCTTTCCAAGATTCTCTGGTTCTTCATCCAGCCGATCAATCTGGCCATCTTCCTGCTGCTCGCCGGCCTGCTTGCGGCGCTGTTCGGGCGCCAGCGGCTGGCTGCAACCGGCAGCGTGCTGGCTTTTCTGATCCTGATGCTTTCGGCCTGGACGTCGGTTGGCGCGATGATGTTGACCCCGCTCGAAGAACGCTTCCCCAAGCCGCCACTACCGGAAAAGGTCGATGGCATCGTCGTGCTTGGCGGCGGCTTCGAGGGCGCCATCAACCTGGCGCGCGGCGGCTATGAGTTGAACAGCAGCGGCGACCGCATGGTCGAGACCGCGATCCTGGCGAGGCACTTTCCCCAAGCGAAGATCGTGGTGTCCGGCGGCAACGGTTCGCTTTTCCTCGACGGCGAGGGCGACGCCGACACGGCACCGCGGCTGCTCGGGGCGCTCGGCGTTTCGGCCGATCGCATGATCCTCGAGGACAAATCCCGCAACACTTACGAGAATGCTGTCTTCTCGCGGAATCTCGTCGAGCCGAAACCGGGCGAGACCTGGCTGCTGGTCACCTCGGCTTTCCACATGCCGCGCGCCAAGGCGCTGTTCGACAAGGCGGGTTTTGCGACCATTCCGTGGCCGGTCGATTATCGCACCTCGGGCAGGGAAGGCGTCGGCTTCTACCGCGACAATCCGGTCGACTCGGTGCAAGCGACCACCATTGCGGTGCGCGAGTGGATCGGGCTTTTCGCCTACAGGATGTCCGGCAGGATCGATCAGTTCTTCCCCGGGCCGGGCGGCTGACCGAGCACCGCCTGCCGGGCCGCGGAGAAGAACTGACGGCGCACCAGCAGCGGCAAACAGCACCAGCGTCGACACCACGAACACCACCGGATCGACGAACCAGCCGAGATAGCCGATCGAGAAGAAGACGGCGCGTAGGCCCGAGTTGAAGTGATGTCGCTGACGGAGCAAACAAGGTCGGCAGCCGCCGCGCCGCGGCATGCAAAACAGCGGAAACATCCCGGGAATTCCTATATGTAGGTTTCAAGCGACCCTCAGGAGACAACGCCCCCGTGTTCCTTTCGGTTTTCGACCTGTTCAAGATCGGCATCGGCCCGTCGAGCTCGCACACGATGGGCCCGATGACGGCCGCGCGGCGATTCCTCGACGAGATCCTGGCCGGCGAATGGCCGCGTCCGGCAGGCGTCAAGGTCGACCGCATCGGCGCCAGCCTGCACGGCTCGCTTGCCTATACCGGCATCGGCCACGGCTCGGATCGGGCCGTTGTCCTCGGCCTGGCAGGCCAGACTCCGCAGACGGTCGATCCGGACGAGGCGGATAGCATCGTCGCCCGCATCGGCGCGCAGAAGCGCATTTCGCCGCCCGGGCATCCGGCATACCGCTTCGATCCCGCCAAGGACCTCGTGCTCGACCGCAAGACGCCGCTGACCGGTCATGCCAACGGCATGGCCTTCTATGCCTATGACGCATCCGACCGGCTGCTGCTCAAGCGCATCTATTATTCGATCGGCGGCGGTTTCGTCGTTTCGGAGGAAGAGCTGCAGCGCATGAAGGCAAAGGGCTCGGTGACGACCGAGGGCAAGAACGTGCCGTACCCCTTCAAGAACGCCGTCGAAATGCTGGCGATGGCGGCCAAGAGCGGGTTTTCGATCGCCGAGATGAAGCGCGCCAACGAGGAAAAGCATATGTCGCGCGAGGACCTCGACGAAGGCCTCGACGCGATCTGGGGCGCAATGAAGGGCTGTATCGATCGCGGTTTGTCGCAGGACGGCATCATGCCGGGCGGGCTGAAGGTGCGCCGCCGGGCGCGGCAGCTGCACGACAAGCTGCAGGAACAATGGCAGCAGAACCGGCCCAATCCCTTGCTCGCCAATGACTGGCTGTCGATCTATGCGATGGCGGTCAACGAGGAAAACGCCGCCGGCGGGCGCGTGGTGACCGCGCCGACCAATGGCGCCGCCGGCACGTTGCCGGCGGTGCTGCGCTACTGGCTGCATTTCCATCCCGAAGCCGACCAGCCGAGCATCCGCGACTTCCTGCTGACGGCGGCCGCCGTCGGCGGCATCATCAAGTCCAACGCCTCGATCTCGGGCGCCGAGGTCGGCTGCCAGGGCGAGGTGGGTTCGGCTTCGGCGATGGCCGCCGCCGGCCTGTGCGCCGTCATGGGCGGCACGCCGGAGCAGGTGGAGAACGCCGCCGAGATCGCGCTCGAGCATCATCTCGGCATGACGTGCGATCCCGTCGGCGGCCTGGTGCAGGTGCCCTGCATCGAACGCAACGCGCTGGGCGCGGTGAAGGCGGTGACGGCCGCTTCCTTGGCCATCAAGGGCGACGGCACGCATTTTGTGCCGCTCGATGCCGCGATCGAAACCATGCGCCAGACCGGCCTCGACATGAACGAGAAGTACAAGGAAACCAGCCTCGGCGGTCTGGCGGTCAACGTCGTCGAGTGCTGAGGTCCTACTAAGACTCCAGGCTGGCCCTGTGGAGAAGTCGCTCAAGGCGTTGACGCGTCAACCCTTGCGGCTAAATCTTGGGACATGTCACTTAATCTCCTAAAACTGTGCGTCGGCTGCGACAGCGTCGAGGACCTCGAAGAGTGGATTGCGTTCCGCCTCGACGAGCGGCGCCGTGCCGGCGAGCCGGCCGAGCACTGGCACACCACCCGCATGGTGCCGACGCGCGGCGGCGAGATCACCGATGGCGGCTCGCTCTATTGGGTGATCAAGGGCAATGTGCAGTGCCGGCAACTGATCACCGAGATCCGACCTTTCACCGACGGCGAGGGCATCGGCCGCTGCCATCTTATGCTCGATCCGAATGTGGTGCGCACCGACTGGCAGCCGCGCCGCGCCTTCCAGGGCTGGCGCTATCTGAAGCCCGCCGACGCGCCGGCCGATCTTGGCAAGGGCAGGGGGGCGCTCGCCGAAATGCCGCCCAAGCTGAGGCTCGAACTCGCCGAGCTCGGTCTGCTCTAGCGCGGCTTTGTTTACCGCCCGTGGCGCTGGCCCTTCGGCTCGTCAGATGTGGGACTTGCAAGCGCCGGACCTTGGTCCCATCCTATTTCTATGCTCGGTCATCCCTATGGCGGTGCTAATCGATGGGCGTGATCCTTGCTTTGGCAGCGGTGCTCGTGGTGCTTTTCGGCACCGCGATGCTCTTTGTGCGCGCGGATGCGGCAAGGATGGCCGACGGTCTGAGATCGCTTGGGCCGGCCTTCCTGGGGCTGGTTGGCGCGCCCATGCTGATCTTCGGCCGCAGCCTTATCGGCGGACTGCTTTTGCTCGCGGCGCTGGCCTGGGTCGGATGGATACGCACAAGGCGGCCTCCGGCGCGGGCGGCCGCCTCCAAGCATTCGACAGTGCGCACCGCCGCGCTCGAAATGGACCTCGACCATGACAGCGGCAGGCTCGAGGGGCTTGTCCTGGCCGGGCGTTATGAAGGCAAGATGCTGGGGGCTATGGGACTGACGGACCTGCGCCAACTTCATGGCGAGCTCAGTCCCGATCCGGAGAGCCGCCAGCTCCTAGAGACGTATCTTGACGGCCGTTTTCCCGTCTGGCGCAAGGACGCGCAGCCTCACGGTGGCGAAGGGCTGGGTGTTGCGCCAGGTGCGGGCGCCATGACTAAGGAGGAGGCCTACAAGGTCCTTGGTCTTGAAGCGGGGGCTGCCGCGGCGGATATCCGCAAGGCGCACCGCCGCCTGATGCAGCGCCTGAACGCCGATGTCGGCGGCACGTCCGTCCTGGCGGCGCGGATCAATGAAGCCAAGGACGTCTTGCTCTCCAATCACGATTAGTCTCCTTCGACGCCGGTACCTTCCGGGAGATTCAACAGCCGCCTATTGCTCGACGGCGTAGCACGAGATTTTCTTGCGCTTCAGGGCATCGCAGGCCTTCCAGGCGGCGCCCTTCGAGCCGAAGCCGCCGAAGCGGGCGCGGTAGTAGGTTGTGCCGTCCTTGTCGAATGCGACGGTGAAGCCCGATGCGTCGGCCAGGATCCTCGGCGCCTGCTTGGCGGTCTGATCGAGCAGCGCTTCGGCTCCCGTTTTCGTCGGCGAGGAGGCAACCTGAACCACCCAGCCGGACGGCACCGACGACGTCTTGACCGGATCGATCGCGGGCGCGGCCGGCGCGGGTTCGGCATAGGCGGTGACGACCTGGGGCGAAGTCTCTTGGGATTCAGGGGCAGGCGCCATGGCGGCGACGGCAACCGTCTTCACCTTCTTGACCTTGATGACGGGCTTCGTCTCCTCGGCGACCTGCTGGGCGTCGTCCTGGACGTCTTCGTCGGCTGAGGCAACGACAGTGTCATCCGTTGCCGGCTTGGCGTCCGGAGTGGGCGCGTCATGCTTGGGCAAGAAGACCTTGGCCAAGGTCTTGATCGTATTGTCGCCGCCTTTGGCGATGAGATCGCCACCGCCGCGCGTCGAAGCGCGCGGCAGATAGGTGTTGATCAGCGCGGCCATCTGGTTGTCGCGGCTGCGCCCGGAAGCGCCGCCCATCACCACCGCGACGAGGCGGCGATCGCCATCGGCCACGGAGGAGACGAGGTTGTAACCCGAGGCGCGGGTATAGCCGGTCTTGATGCCGTCGACGCCCTTGATGCGGCCAAGCAGGCGGTTGTGGCCGTTGATGCGCTGGCGGCCATACAGGAACGAGCGCTGCGAGAAATAGCCGTAATATTGCGGGTAGTGCTCACGCAGCGCGATGCCAAGCATGGCCATGTCGTGCGCCGTGGTGAACTGGCCGGGATCGGGCAAGCCGTTAGCGTTGCGGAAAACGGTGCCGTTCATGCCGAGCTGGCGCGCCTTGGCCGTCATCATGCGGGCGAAATTGTCTTCGCTGCCGCCGAGCATTTCGCCGAGCGCGGTTGCCGAGTCATTCGCCGATTTCGTTACGATCGACAGAATAGCGGTCTCGACCGGAACCGAGCCGCCGGGCCGAACGCCGAGCTTGGTCGGTGCCTCGGCGGAGGCATGCGCGGAAAACGGAACCGGCGTGTTCTTGCTGATCCTGCCTTTCGCCAACGCCTCGAAGGTCAAATAGAGCGTCATCATCTTGGTGAGCGAAGCCGGATAGCGTCGGCCATTGGCATCGGCCGAATAAAGCACCTTGCCGGTCTTGGCGTCGACGACGATGGCCGCGGACCTTGCCGCAAGAGCCGAAGCGACATCGGCGGCGACAATCGTCACCGCGAGCGCGGCAACCATGATTGCCTTGAAGGAGAGAGAAGATTTGGAGACGAAGCCCGACAACGCCTGACGCACCGTTACTTACCCTGAATTTTCGTTGCCCCGGAGGCGGCAAAGGGAGGCCTGCCTCGCTTCCGGCCAAGCTATCGCGCCCAGCGTTACCAATCCGTTTATGGTAACCGCAGCGTTCACCATTTTTCGGCAAATCGAGCTTCTCTTTAATCGAATTTTACCGGCCGCCGGCGCTGGGCCCCTGCTTACCCAAGGGATTCTTGACTTTTGTGCATCGCACAATATATTGAGGTGCATTGCACAAGGGCGCCTGGGGCCAAAAAGGGCGTTTCAACCAAAGGGAAGCATGAAATGACCCAGACCTATGAGGACTTCACGAAATACGGCAAGGAATTTGCCGACACCGGGCTGAAGAGCTTTGCCTCGCTCAGCAAGGGCGCGCAGGCGATCGCCACCGAAGCCGGCGAATACACCAAGAAGAGCTTCGAAGCCGGCAGCGCCGCCTTCGAGAAGCTGTTCGCGGCCAAGTCGATCGAGAAGGCCGTCGAGATCCAGACCGATTACGCCAAGCAGAGCTATGAGAGCTTCGTGGCCGAGGCCAGCAAGATCGGCAATCTCTATGCCGAACTCGCCAAGGAAGCTTACAAGCCCTTCGAATCGGTGGTCGCCAAGGCGAAGTAATTTCGCCCGATCACACCTGACAAGGCCAGCCGGCCAGTCGGAAAGGCCCGGTCGCGGAAACGCGGCCGGGTTTTTTCATGCGCGATCGCAACTCGATGCACATTAACCGCATTCACGATTGAGAAATTCGCAGAGGTTTGCCCACCTAGCCATATTGTCAGCTAAACAGAAGGGCTTAAAATCGTTCATCGAGAACCTACATGTTGAACTCGCATGAGGATTCGAAAAGGCTGGACTACGTGACGATCGGTTTGACTGCCACGGCAGGCGTGGTGCGAATGCAAGGTGACGGAGACCGCAACGATCCCGGTCGCGGCACCGCTGTCATCACGCGCACCAAAACCAAGACCAAGAAGCCCAGTCTCTACCGGGTCCTCATTCTGAACGACGATTACACGCCGATGGAGTTCGTCGTTCACGTCCTGGAGCGGTTTTTCCAAAAGGACCGCGAGGCCGCCACACGCATCATGCTTCATGTTCACAATCATGGAGTGGGCGAGTGCGGTGTCTACACATTCGAGGTGGCCGAGACCAAAGTGTCCCAGGTCATGGATTTCGCCCGACAGAATCAGCATCCGCTGCAATGCGTGATGGAGAAGAAGTGAGGTAACATGCCGGCTTTCTCCCAAGGCCTGGAAAAGGCGCTACATCAGGCGCTGACATTCGCCAACGAGCGGCATCATGAATATGCGACGCTCGAACATTTGCTGCTCGCCCTGATCGACGACACCGAGGCGGCCGCCGTCATGCGTGCCTGCAACGTCGATCTCGACGAGCTCAAGCATACGGTTCTCACCTATATCGACACCGAGCTCGACAACCTCGTCACCGGTTACGACGAGGATTCGAAGCCGACGGCAGGTTTCCAGCGCGTCATCCAGCGCGCCGTGATCCATGTGCAGTCGTCCGGCCGCGAGGAAGTGTCCGGCGCCAACGTGCTCGTCGCCATCTTCGCCGAGCGCGAGAGCCACGCCGCCTATTTCCTGCAGGAACAGCAGATGACCCGCTACGACGCGGTCAATTACATCTCGCATGGCATCGCCAAGCGTCCGGGCGCTTCGGAGTCGCGCACGCCGCGCGGCGCCGAGGACGAGCAGGGCGGCCAGAATGGCGCCGAGCCGCAGGAAGAGGGCGGCAAGAAGAAGCAGCAGGACGCGCTGACGGCCTACTGCGTCAATCTCAACAACAAGGCGCGGGCCGGCAAGATCGACCCGCTGATCGGCCGCGACAGCGAGATCAACCGCACCATCCAGGTGCTGTGCCGCCGTTCCAAGAACAACCCGCTCTATGTCGGCGACCCCGGCGTCGGCAAGACGGCGATCGCCGAAGGCCTCGCCAAGCGCATCGTCGAAGGCGACGTGCCTGAAGTGCTGCAGGACGCCACCATCTTCGCGCTCGACATGGGCACGCTCTTGGCCGGCACCCGCTATCGCGGCGACTTCGAGGAGCGGCTGAAGCAGGTCGTCAAGGAGCTCGAGGATTATCCGGGCGCTGTGCTGTTCATCGACGAGATCCACACGGTGATCGGGGCGGGCGCCACTTCGGGCGGCGCCATGGATGCATCGAACCTTCTGAAGCCGGCGCTGTCGTCCGGCGCCATTCGCTGCATCGGCTCGACCACCTACAAGGAGTTCCGCCAGTTCTTCGAGAAGGACCGCGCGCTGGTGCGGCGCTTCCAGAAGATCGACGTCAACGAGCCGACCATCGAGGACGCCATCGAGATCATGAAGGGCCTGAAGCCCTATTTCGAGGAGTTCCACAAGGTCCGCTACACCAGCGAAGCCATCAAGGCCTCGGTCGAGCTGTCGGCGCGCTACATCAACGACCGCAAGCTGCCGGACAAGGCGATCGACGTGATCGACGAGACCGGCGCCTCGCAGATGCTGGTGCCGGAAGCCAAGCGCAAGAAGACGATCGGCATCAGGGAGATCGAGGCGACGATCGCCACCATGGCGCGCATCCCGCCGAAGACCGTCTCGGCCGATGACGAGAAGGTGCTGCAGGGCCTCGATATCGAGCTGAAGCGCGTCGTCTACGGCCAGGACACCGCGATCACCGCGCTGACCTCGGCGATCAAGCTGGCGCGCGCCGGCCTGCGCGAACCGGAGAAGCCAATCGGCTCCTACCTGTTCTCAGGGCCAACCGGCGTCGGCAAGACGGAAGTGGCCAAGCAGCTTGCCGCCTCGCTTGGCGTCGAGCTGATCCGCTTCGACATGTCGGAATATATGGAACGCCACACCGTCTCGCGGCTGATCGGCGCGCCTCCCGGCTATGTCGGCTTCGACCAGGGCGGCTTGCTGACCGACGGCGTCGACCAGCATCCGCACTGCGTGCTGCTGCTTGACGAGGTCGAGAAGGCGCATCCGGACCTGTTCAACATCCTGCTGCAGGTGATGGACCACGGCAAGCTGACCGACCACAACGGCAAGCAGATCGACTTCCGCAATGTGATCCTGATCATGACCACCAATGCGGGCGCGTCGGATGCGCAGCGCGCGGCGATCGGCTTCGGCTCGACCAAGCGCGAAGGCGACGACGTCGAGGCGATCAACCGGCTGTTCACGCCGGAATTCCGCAACCGTCTGGACGCTATCATCCCGTTCGGCTCGTTGCCGGTGCCGGTCATCCATCAGGTGGTGCAGAAGTTCGTCATGCAGCTCGAGGCGCAGCTGTCCGAGCGTGGCGTTACCTTCGACCTGTCGCCGGACGCGATCGCCTGGCTGGCCGACAAGGGTTACGACGAGCGCATGGGCGCGCGTCCGCTCGGCCGCGTCATCCAGGAGCACATCAAGAAGCCCCTGGCCGACGAGGTGCTGTTCGGCAAGCTCAAGAAGGGCGGCACGGTGCGCGTCACCGTCGAGAAGAAGGAAACCGGCGAGTCCGGCCTGAAGCTCGAATCGCTCGCCGACGAGTCGCCCGTGCAGCCGAAGAAGGAAGAACCGGAAGACGCGCCGAAGCCGAAAAAGGCGGTCGCCAAGAAGCCTGCGCCCAAGAAGGCGGTGGCGCAGAAGCCGGAGCCGAAGGGCAAGGACGGCAACAAGCGCAGCCTTGTGCCGCAACTGCCGCGCAAGGGCTGACAAGCACTCGCTTGAAATACAGAAGGCCCCGGAAACGGGGCCTTTTTTCGTTGAACAGGAGCACCGCTTGGAAGCCGGACAGATCATCATCCTCAACGGCGCGCCGCGCTCGGGAAAATCGAGCATCGCCGCGGCGATCCAGGAGACATTCGAGGGTGTGTGGATCAATCTCGGCGTCGACGCCTGCGCCCAAGCCACGCCGCCGCGGCTGCGCCCGGGTATCGGCCTGCGTCCCGGTGGCGAACGCCCCGACATCGAGGCTTTCGTGCCGCTGCTTTACGCCGCGCTTTACGATTCGATCGCCGCTCACAGCCGGCTGGGACTCAATGTCGTCGTCGATATCGGTCATCACGACGCCTATTCCAGATCGCTGAACATCCTTCCCCATTGTGCGCGACGCCTGGCCGGCCTGCCGGTGCTGGTCGTCGGCGTCCGCTGCCCGATCGACGAGGTGTTGCGAAGGCGCGCAGCAGGTGGGGAAGGTACGCCATATGTCATTGGAAGGGACGACGATCCCATACCGTTGCCCGTCCGCCGCTGGCAGGAAGAGGTGCACAAGCCCGGCCTCTACGACCTGGAAGTCGATACGTCGCTGCTCAGCCCGCGGGCATGCGCGGGGTCGATCCGCGAGAGGCTCATCGCGGGACCGGCGCCAATGGCTTTCCACACATTGGCGAATTTGCCGACCGCCTGAGCGCCGGTCCGTTCAGCTTCCCAGCGCTGCCCGGATCTTGCCGGCGTTCTCGGCCAACACCTCCGGCTTCTCCATCTGGCCCGAATGCGGCTTCAACGGTATGCCCTCGAAGCGCGGGACGACATGGACATGGAGATGATAGACGGTCTGCCCGGAGGCCGGCTCGTTGAACTGCATCAGAGTGACGCCGTCGGCGTTGAAGGCCTTTTTCACCGCGACCGCAACTTTCTGCGCCACGCCGAACAATGGGCCGAGCGTTGCCGGATCGGCGTCGAGCATGTTGCGCGACGGCGCCTTGGGCACCACCAGCGTGTGGCCCATGCCTTGCGGCATCACATCCATGAAGGCGACGACCGCGTCGTCCTCGTAGACGCGGTGCGAGGGAATCTCGCCGCGCAGGATTTTCGCGAAGATGTTGCCGGGATCATAGGCTTCGGCCATGGGGTGACACTCCCAATTGCATTCGCCGTCCGGTGTAGCGAAGCCGCCGATGGGCGGCAAGGCGCTCAGGCGAGATCGACCATGCCCGCTTCGACAAGAGCCCGGTGGAAGCGCTTCTTGCGCACGGACTCGCTTGCGAAATAGCGAGCGGCACAGTCAGCCAGAAGGGCCGTCCTGGTCGCGAATACCGGATCGAGCGGCAGACGCGCGGCGGACATGGTCAATGTCGACAGGAATGCCGCGTCGAGCATGGCGGGAGCGGCCAGGTCGGCGGGCAGAGCGCTGTTGATCGCCTCGATCGCGTAGAAGGTCTTGTGCAAAGCTCTGTCGGAAGGCGGCAGGCCGGTGAGGACGGCTGTGAATGACGGCTGGTGATCGCCATAACGCACGACGATGGCTGGCCGGCCATTCAGCGCGGTTTCGAGTTGTCCGCGAAACGCGGCATAGGCCTCGACGCTTTCTGCCAGCCGCACGGCATATTCGCCGTAATTCTCATTGCCGGTCAGCGCGACGGCTTCACGGCGGATATCGGCCTGAAGCTCGGGCGGGAAGATGCGGCGACGGTGATCGCCGTGGTTCATCAGCGTCATTATCGAGAGGAAACAGGGCCTCTCGCTTCCCAAGCGGTCCGCAATCCGGTTCAGAGCATGGCTGTAAAGCTGTTCGTCATGGCGCTCGCGACGCCAGCGCTCCAGATCGAAGGGCGGCGGCAAGGTCGCGGCATAGGCGACCTCCTCGAACCCGATCGATTTATAGAAGCGATCGCAATTGACGAAGTTGGGACGATCGCAGCTCACATGCGACACATGGTACCCCATGCCTGAAAGCACCGAGGGCAATGAGTGGCGCACCCGCCCAGCCAGCAGATGAAAGACGAAGCGGCTGTCGTTGCCGAAGGAAAGCGAGGACAGGCCGGTCAGCACCGAGAATTCGGTCTGCAGCGTGCTGCCGCCGAAAACATCGACATGCAAAGCCCCAGACAGACCGTTTGCGGGCGAGAAGAATTACTCGAAAGCACGGTTGATCGGCACGCCATGGTGCCTCGGATCAAATGTCGATTCGTGCAGGACCATGAAGATGTGCGGTCGAGCCTCGCCGTTATCCCGCTTAGCCGGCACAGGCGGCAGAAACGGCAGCGGATCGTGAGCGATGTCAACGAAGCCCGGCCGTTGCGAAGGTCCCGCGCCGAGCCACGACGCCACGAAGGCGGAGAGATGCGCGCGATCCCTGGTGAGCAGGTCGAAGCGGAAACGAGGCGCTCCGCCGCTCAACCGATAGACTGCCACGTAGATCAGCACGGCTACGGCGAAAATCGCGAGGCGCAGCGAGAGCGATGTCGCCTGTTCCACCAGAGTTATGTCGACAAGCATGGCGACCGCAACGATCGCCGCTCCGGCGAAGAGGGCCGGGATCGCCATTCGGGCATTGTCGACAAAGACGCTGCGCCAACTGCTCGCGGCCAGATGATAGAGATCTCCGGCCAGAAGATTGAAGCCGAGATAGCGGTATTTCAGCTTCGAGGCGATACCGATGATGGCCGTCAGCATGAGCGTCATCCAGAGCGCGACGATCGCGCCTGGAAAAAACAGGTGCAGGAAAGCAAAGAGAAGGAAGAAGGTGGAAAAGCCGAGAGGCCAGGTTCCCGGCTTGCCTTCGAGCCGGACGGTCAACAGCAGCGCGGCCGCAAGCCCCGCCACACCGAGCCATTGCCCGACGCCCCAAGATGCCCAAAACAGCATGCCAACCCCAAGGTGCTCGCGCACCAATGCCCCTGGCGATGACTTAGCGGATTCCACCAATCCGGTAAACAGCAGGCGTTGAGCCGGCTTCGTTGCTTAGCCAATATTATAGGCAGCTCTCGACGGCAGGCTCTGCTATTGCTTGAGAGCCGACATTTGTCGTCTGATGCGGCAATCTAGAGCGTTTCGCCGTTTCACGAAAACGGCGAAACGTCCCATCTCTTTGTTTTTACGCAATTCCGGGCGGGAGGTTACGGCGAAGGCGCCGAACTTAACCGCTCACACTTTTCCTGGAATTGCATTAGGACGGAGCAATCATGAAGTGGGTCGTCGCCGGTTGGCTGCTGTTCATCGTGTCGGCGCTGTTTTTCATCGCCGCGGCATGGCGCGCGGGCGATTTGCTGGCGCTTGCCGGCGCGGTGCTGTTCCTGGTCGCCTGCTTTTCGTTCCTGGTTCCGATCGCCGCCCGAAAGCCGCACTGACCGCGAGACCTTATTCTGCGAGGTCCTTGCGGAAGGGCGTGTGCTCTTCGAGATATTCGCCCATGCGTTCAACCTCGCGCCGCTCCCGCCTAAGATAGTCGGCGACGGCATTGCGCAGACCGGGATGCGAAATGTAGTGCGCCGAATGCATGGTCACGGGCCGGTAGCCGCGCGCCAGCTTGTGCTCGCCCTGTGCGCCGGCCTCCACCACCGTCAGCTTGCGCTCGATGGCGAAGTCGATTGCCTGATGATAGCAGACCTCGAAATGCAGGAAGGGGTGGTCCTCGATGCAGCCCCAGTTGCGCCCATAAAGCGCGTCGGAACCGATGAAGTTGATGGCGCCGGCAATGTAGCGGCCGTTGCGCTTGGCCATCACCAGAAGAATGTCATCGGCCATGCGCTCGCCGATCAGGGAGAAAAACTGCCGGTTGAGATAGGGCCGGCCCCATTTCCTGCCGCCGGTATCCGTGTAGAAGGCGAAGAAATCGTCCCAGGCGCTTTCGGTGATGTCCTTGCCGGTCAACCAGTCGATCGAGATGCCATCGGCAAGCGCCTCGCGACGCTCCTTCTTCATCGCCTTGCGTTTGCGCGAGGCAAGTGTGGCGAGGAAGTCATCATAGTTCGAAAAGCCTTCGTTGAAGAAATGGAACTGCTGGTCGGTGCGATGCAGGAAGCCCGCCGCTTCCAGCGTCGCGACATCAGGCTCGTTGGCGAAGGTGACATGCGCGGAAGAGACGCCGAGCTTGTCGGTCACGAGTTTCAGGCCTTCCGCCAGTCCGGCTCTCACGGCACCTACATTCTCGCCTTTGCCGACCAGAAGGCGAGGGCCGGTGACCGGCGTGAACGGCACCGAGCATTGCAGTTTGGGATAGTAGCGGCCACCGGCGCGCTCGAAGGCGTCCGACCAGCCATGGTCGAAGACATATTCGCCCTGGCTGTGTGATTTGAGATAACAGGGGACGGCGCCGAGAAGCCTGCCTTGCGCGGTTTCCAACCGCAGGTGATGGCCCTGCCAGCCGGTGCGCCGGATGGCGCAGCCGGAATCTTCCAATGCGCTTAGAAAAGCGAATGAAACCAGCGGGTTGTAGCCGTTTTCTTTGTCGCCGCGCGTGGTTCCGGCAAAGCCGTCCCACTCCTCGCAGGTGAAGGCGCCGATGCCCGCCGCGACGCGGATCGCATAATCCGCGTTCGCTGCCCGTCCATCGTCGTCGTCGCCCTGATCCATGGGGCTTATTTAAGCGTCCTCAGGGCTGCTACAAGTCACGTTTTCGGGCATTCCCGAGAGCATGATGCCGAAAAGTGTCAAGCGGTTTTCGGACGACATCATGCTTTCTCTTTAGATTGATTCGGATCGGATTTCAGGTCGTTTGACCTGAAATCATCCGGCTCTAGGCGACCTTGACCAGATCGGGTTCGAAACCCTCGAAGGTCATCTGATCGGCATATTTGAAGGTGAGGTCGACCGCCGGCTGGTCGTGCACGGTCCAGGTGATGACCGGCATTTTCAGCTTTTCGCGCACGAAGCTGACGAAGGGGTTGGGCAGGTCGCCAGCGGCGTAAGAGGTGAAGGCGAGGCCGTGCGCGAGCATGGCGAAATGCGCCTCGATCAACTGGTTGTCCCTGCCATAGGCGGTCAGCCCGCCGGGGATACCCGGCGCGTCCTTGGCGAAGTCGCGGATCAGCCAGTGATCGAACGACATGATCGCCACCTTGCCCTTGTAGCGCTTGAGCAGCCGACCGACGCTCGCCACCAGCCCGGCATCGTGGCCAGGAACGCCTTTCAGCTCGACCACCAGCGGCACGCGGCCGTCGATCAGGTCGAGCGCTTCCTTGAGCGTCGGCACGTGGTCCTTGGTGCCGCCGATCTTGAGCGTCGCCAGTTCGGCCGCGGTGCGCTGCCAGACGAAGCCGTCCTGGCCGGTCAGGCGTTTCAGATCGCCGTCGTGGATGATGACCGGGACGCCGTCCGACGAGATATGCACGTCGCATTCGATGGCATAGCCGCGCTCGGCCGCCGCGGCGAAGGCCGACAGCGTGTTTTCCCAGCGCGTCTTGTTCATGTCGTGGAAGCCGCGATGCGCGACAGGCTGCGCGATCAGCCAGGAAAGATCGGTCATCTTGAACCTCACTCGACTTCGAAGATCGCTTCGATCTCGACCGCGGCGTTGAGCGGCAGCGAGGCGGTGCCGACGGCGGAACGGGCGTGCTTGCCGCGCTCGCCGAGTACCGCGACCAGGAAGTCGGAGGCGCCGTTGGCGACAAGATGCTGTTCGACGAAATCCGGCGCGGAGGCGACGAAGACGGTGATCTTGACCAGGCGGCTAATTTTTTCGAGGTCGCCGAGTGCTGCCTTGGCCTGCGCCAGGATGTTGATGGCGCAGAATTTCGCGCCTTCCTTGCCGGCGGCCGTGTCGATGTCGCGGCCGAGCAACCCGCTTGCCTGCAACTTGCCGTCCTTCAGCGGCAGCTGGCCGGCGGTGAACAGCGTGTTGCCGGTGCGGCAATAGGGCACGTAGTTGGCGGCGGGCGCGGCGGCGGCCGGAAGGGTGACGCCAAGATCGCTTAGCCGCTTTTCGATTGTTTCGCTCATTGGTTTTCCCTATTGCTGGAAGACGCCGCGTTGGCGGGGGCCGAAATTGCTATTTTTGCCTCGCTTCCGCCACGACTTTTTTTAAGCTGGACCATCTTTCCCTGCGGCCTGCCCCCCGGCTGCGACGATCGGAGTAACGCATGCGCGCAACGCGCCTTTTCCTCGCCGCCGCCTGTTTTTCGGCGGCGCTTCCGATGGCGCCGGCCTTTGCGGTGCCCGCGCTGCAGGCGCATCGCGCCGTCTACGATCTCACGCTCAGCAAGGCCTCCGACCGTTCAGGCATTACCGGCATCACCGGCCGCATGGTCTACGAGTTCAACGGCTCGGCCTGCGAAGGTTATACGGTCAAGTTCCGCTTCGTCACGCAGATCGTCACCAACGACAACACCAGGCTGACCGACCAGCAGACGACGACTTTCGAGGACGCCGAAGGCAAGACCTTTTCCTTCGTGACGAAATCCTTTGTCGACCAGAACCTCGACAAGGAAGTCAAGGGCACGGCGACCAGGGAAGCGAAGGGCCTGAAGGTCGATATCGACAAGCCGGAGAAGAGCAGCCTCGATCTCGCGGCGACGCAGTTTCCGACCCAGCATCTGGTCGAGCTGATCGGCAAGGCCGAGAAGGGCGAGAATTTCTACCAGACCAATCTGTTCGACGGTTCAGAGGATGCCAACAAGGTGATGACCACCACCGTCATCGTCGGCAAGAAGACGGACGCAGAAAAGACGGATCCGGAAGCGCCGGCGCTGGCCAAGCTCGCCTCCGACAAATACTGGCCGGTCGACATTGCCTATTTCGACGATACCGACAAAAGCGGCGAGGAGGTGCCGGAGTACCGGATCAGCTTCAAGCTGCACGAGAACGGCATCACTCGCGACCTCGTCATGGACTATGGCGACTTCTCGATGACCGGCAAGCTGGTGAACCTGTCGTTGTTCGACCAGACCAAGCCTTGCCCGGCGTCGAAATAGCAGCGCTTCGACGGTAGCCGTCCAGCTTGCAGGCCTGGCTTGTGAACGCCATGTGTGAGGCTCACCAAATGCGGCGAGCCTGATGGCGGTCTATGTCGATGCGGCGATCTGGAAATGGGCCGGCCACCGCTGGTGTCATCTCCTTGCCGACGAGACGGACGAGCTGCATCGCTTCGCCACCGAACTCGGCCTCAAGCTTTCCTCCTATCAAGGGCCGCCCAAGACGTCGGCGCCGCATTACGACATCACCGGCTTCGAGCGCGATCGCGCGGTTCGGCTTGGCGCCATCGAATGCAGCCGCGAGGAAATCGTCGCGATCTTTCGCCGCGTCAGGGTGCCGAACGGCAAGGTAAAACGCTGAGATTTGGGCGGATCGCCGCAGGTAAGGGCGTTTTCCGGGACCCGGCTTGCGTTTATGAGACTTCCCCTCTATATGCGCGCTCATTCCACACACGGACTTTGGTGTCTGCCCGGGAGAAATCCGGCTGAAACCTCCGGTGGCATCAGGACATATGTCCGAAATGCCTGTGTCCGTGGAGGCCAACCGGAAAGGAACTAAAGAATGGCTCTGCCAGATTTCAGCATGCGCCAGCTTTTGGAAGCTGGCGTTCACTTCGGCCACCAGACCCACCGCTGGAACCCGAAGATGGCGCCTTACATCTATGGCGCCCGCAACAACATTCACATCATCGACCTGTCGCAGACGGTGCCGCTGCTGCACCAGGCTCTGAAGCAGGTGTCCGACACTGTCGCCAAGGGCGGCCGCGTGCTGTTCGTCGGTACCAAGCGCCAGGCGTCCGACATCGTTGCCGACGCCGCGCAGCGTTCGGCCCAGTACTATGTCAACTCGCGTTGGCTGGGCGGCATGCTCACCAACTGGAAGACGATCTCGAATTCGATCCAGCGCCTGCGCAAGCTCGACGAGACGCTCGCCGGCGAGGCCCAGGGCCTCACCAAGAAGGAGCGCCTGAACCTCGATCGCGAGCGCGAGAAGCTCAACAAGGCTCTCGGCGGCATCAAGGACATGGGCTCGACGCCGGACCTGATGTTCGTCATCGACACCAACAAGGAAGCGATCGCGATCCTCGAGGCCAAGCGCCTGGGCATCCCGGTCGTGGCCATCATCGATTCGAACTGCGACCCGGACAAGATCGACTTCCCGATCCCCGGCAATGATGACGCGGCCCGCGCCATCCAGTTCTATTGCGACCTGATCGCCAAGGCCGCCATCGACGGCATTGCCCGCCAGCAGGGCGCGCTCGGCGTCGACATCGGCGCTTCGGCCGAGGCTCCGGTCGAGCCCGCGCTCGACACTCCGGCTGCCGAAGCTCCGGAAGCTTGATAAGGAAGGCCGGGTCCCGGCCTTCATCTTTCCAATAAATTGGCGCGCTAAAGCGCTTTTGCCGAGCGCATCATCGAGTCCCGATGGTGCGTCGGCGCATTTGAAACAAAGAGGCGACAATGACGATTTCGGCTGCACAGGTCAAAGAACTCCGCGACTTGACCGGCGCGGGCATGATGGACTGCAAGGCGGCGTTGAACGAAACCAACGGCGACATGGAAGCGGCCGTCGACTGGCTGCGCAAGAAGGGTATCTCGAAGGCCGACAAGAAGGCCGGGCGCACCGCCGCTGAGGGCCTGATCGGCGTCGATGCCGGCGTGCGTGAGGCCGCGGTTGTCGAAGTCAATTCCGAGACCGATTTCGTCGCCCGCAACGAGCAGTTCCAGGAACTGGTCCGCAATGTCGCGAAGGTCGCGCTCGCCTATGGTGCGACCGAGGCGGTTGCCGCGGCCAAGTATCCGGGCTCCGACAAGACTGTCACCGAGACCGTCAAGGACGCGGTCGGCACCATCGGCGAGAACATCAATTTCCGCCGCTCGGCGAAGCTCGCCGTGCCGCATGGCGCGGTGGCGACCTATGTGCACAACGCGGTTGCCGATGGGCTGGGCAAGCTCGGCGTGCTGGTCGCGATCGAGACCACCGGCAACGAGCATGCGGCCAACGCCTTTGCCCGCCAGGTGGCGATGCATGTCGCCGCCAGCAACCCGGTCGCGCTGAGCGCCGAGGAAGTCGACCCGGCGCTGGTCGAGCGCGAGAAGGCGATCTTCTCCGACCAGGCGCGCCAGTCGGGCAAGCCGGAAGCCATCATCGAGAAGATGGTCGAGGGCCGCCTGCGCAAGTTCTACGAAGAGGTGGTGCTTTTGAAGCAGGCCTTCGTGCTCAATCCCGACATCACCGTCGAGAAGGCGCTGAAGGATGCCGAGAAGGAGATCGGCGCTCCGGCGAAGATCACCTCCTATCTGCGCTTCGCGCTGGGCGAAGGCATCGAGAAGGAAACGACCGATTTCGCGGCGGAAGTCGCGGCCGCGGTCAAGAAATAGCTCCGATCCGAGGGGGAGCGCGCAGCGTTTCCTTAAGGTGAAGAGCTCACGAGCTCAGGCAACTCGGCCGGGTGTCCGCATGGATGCTCGGCCGATTTCTTGTGCGGTGTCGATAAAGGCCCTGAGCTTCGGCGCCATCGATGCGCGACGCGGAAAGTAAAGGAAAAGACCGGGCTCCTCGATCGCCGTCCGCGGCAGGATCTGGACGAGACGGCCGGCTGCCAAGTCGGCGCGCACCAGCGGCTCGAAGACGTAGGCGAGCCCGAGGCCGGCCAGCGCCAGATCGATGGCGCCAAGCGAATCCGTGACGATGGCCGTGCCGCGCGTTTCGACGACGACATCCTTGCCGCTGTCGTTCAAATCCCAGCGGTAAAGCGCGCCCGATCGGACCAGCCGGTAGCCGACGCAGTTGTGATTGGCGAGATCGGCTACGTCGCGCGGACGGCCGTGCTTGCCGACATAGGCGGGAGAGGCGACGATCACGGCCTTGAACGGCGGCGTCATCCTGACGGTGACCATGTCCTGCGCGATCATCTCGCCCAACCGGATGCCGGCGTCGAAACCTTCGCCGACGATATCGATAAGTCCCTGGTCGGCAACGATCTCGACCGTCACGTCGGGATAGCGTTCGGCCATGGCCGCGACCACCGGCGTCACCGCCAGGGGGATCGCTATGTTGGAGGCGTTGATCCTGAGCAGGCCGGCCGGCCTTCCCTTCACGCCGCGGATGCGGTCCATCCGCTCGGCGATGTCCTGCAGGGCGGGGGCCGCCGTCTCCACCAGCGCCTTGCCTGCCTCGGTCAGCGAGACGCTGCGTGTCGTGCGCGCAAACAGCGGTTGGCCGATGCGCTCTTCCACCAGCCGCACCGCGTGGCTCACCGCCGAAGCGCTCATGCCGAGCTCGGCCGCGGCAAGCGCAAAGCCGCCGCGTCGCGCGACAGCGACGATGACCGGAAGATGGCTAAGCAGGTCGCGATCCATTCATGAACGATATCGCATGGTCCATGCGAACAATGCAATCTTATCGTTGCTGGCGCGCCGGTCCACATTGTCGCCAGATGTCGGCGGCGGGCTGATGCACAAGGGAGAAAAAAGATGAATGCGTTGAGGCACATCACTTTCGCGGCAGGCATGGCGCTGGCCCCGATCGACGCCGGCGGGGCAGAACCGTCCGACTGGCGGGCGCTCGCCGATGAGCGCGCCGTCATCCGCATTGCCGATGCCATCGACCGTGCCGTCGACGCGCAGGACTGGACGCTTGCCCGCAGCTACTTTGCGGATCGAGTGACCGCAGACTTCAGCACTCTGTCTGGAAAGCCTGCGGCCAACATCGCCTCGGACGACCTGATCGGCGCCTGGGCGGGCAACCTCAAAGGCAGCAAGACCAGCCTGCATCTGCGCACCAACCATCAGGTGTCCTTCGACGCCGGTGCGGCGACGGTCCGCTCCAACGGTTATGCCTGGAACCGGATGGAAGGCAATGGCGACCCGCTCTGGGAAGTCTGGGGCACCTACGAGCACCACCTGACGCGTTCCGGTACCGGCTGGAAGGTCGACGGCTTCACGTTCCGGATGACGCATGAGCGCGGCAATCCCTGGGTCAAGGCGACTCCCGGCCAATAAGCAGACACGATCGGAGAACATGAGCATGACCTATTACACGCTTGGCAACAGCGGGTTGCGCGTCAGCCGGCTGGCTCTCGGCACCATGACCTTCGGCACCGAATGGGGCTGGGGTGCTGACAGGGACACTGCCCGCGCGATGTTCGACGCCTATGTCGAAGCGGGCGGCAACTTCTTCGACACGGCTGATCTCTACACCGGCGGCACCGCCGAGACCTGGCTCGGCGAGTTCGTCGCCGAGCGCGGCCTGCGCGACAGGGCAGTGATTGCCACCAAATTCACCTTCAACTCGGAACCGGGCAATCCGAATGCCGGCGGCAATGGCCGCAAGAACATCATGCGGGCCGTCGAAGCCTCGCTGAAACGGCTCGGCACCGACTATATCGACCTTTACCTTCTGCATGTCTGGGACAGGATCACCCCGGCCGAGGAGGTGCTGCGCACGCTTGACGACCTCGTTCGCGCCGGTAAGGTGCGCCATATCGGCCTCTCCGACGTGCCGGCTTGGTATGCCGGCCGCGCCCAGGCGATCGCGGAACTGCGCGGCTACGAACCGGTCTCGGCACTGCAGCTCGAATATTCGCTGGCAGAACGCACGATCGAACATGAATATGTGCCCTTTGCCACCCGTCACGGCGCCGGCATCATGGTATGGAGCCCTCTGGCCAGCGGCCTGCTGAGCGGAAAATACAAGCCGACACAGGACGGCAATGCCGGCCGGCTCGACGGTTTCCGCAACACCACGCATCCCGGCTTCCAGAAATTCAGCGACCGCAACTGGGCGATCGTGGCGGAGCTCGAGAAAGTGGCCGCCGAGCTCGGCCGCAGCATGGCTCAAGTCGCGCTCAACTGGGCGGCGACGCAGCCGGGCATCGCTTCCGTCATCCTCGGAGCGACGAAGCTTGCGCAGCTCGAGGATAATCTCGGCGCGCTCGACTTTTCGATTCCTGCAGAACTTCGCGCGCGGCTGGAAAAGGTCAGCGCTACGCCCGCGCCGTTCCCGCATTCCTATTTCGGCTCGGAAATCCAGGTCCGAGTGACCGGCGGGGCCGTGACTGGCGACAAGCCGGCCGGTTATTCGCCTGCGGTCATGATCGAAGGCGAGGCGGTCAGCATCTCAAGCAACTGAAGAGGCGGCAACTGATCAAAAGGCGGCAACTGACCGAAAAAGCCTGGGATTTTGCACGAGGGCGCGGCGTGACATCGCCGCGCCCTTCGTGTATCGGGTCAACCCGTCATGACAGCATCGCCGGATGAAGCGGGGGCGGTTTTGCCTCCAAAATTGCCGCGCCGAGATATTCGAGGATCCAGATGACGGTGAAGCCCCTCTATCGACGTGTCGTGCTGAAAGCTTCCGGCGAAGCGTTGATGGGCGAGCAGCATTTCGGCATCGACGTCTCCGTGGTCGACCGCATCGCCGCCGACATCGCCGAGGCGCGCGCGCTGGGCGTCGAAGTGGGCGTCGTCATCGGCGGCGGCAACATCTTCCGCGGCGTCGCCGTGGCCTCGAAGGGCGGCGACCGCGTCACCGGCGATCACATGGGCATGCTCGCCACCGTCATCAATTCGCTGGCGCTGCGCACCTCGCTCAACAAGATCGGCGTCGACGCCGTCGTGCTTTCGGCGATCGCCATGCCGGAACTCTGCGAGAGCTTTTCGCAGCGCCAGGCGACCGCCTACATGAACCAGGGCAAGGTGGTCATCTTTGCCGGCGGCACCGGCAATCCGTTCTTCACCACCGATTCGGCCGCGGCTCTTCGCGCCGCCGAGATCGGCGCCGATGCGCTGTTCAAGGGCACGCAGGTCGACGGGGTCTATTCGGCTGACCCCAAGAAGGACCCGAACGCGGTCCGTTTCGACCGCATCAGCCACGCGGAGGTCATCAAACGCGGGCTTGCGATCATGGATACCGCCGCGATTGCACTTGCGCGTGAAAACAACATTCCGATAATCGTCTATTCGATCCACGAAAAAGGTGGTTTCGGCGATATTCTGAGGGGCGGCGGCCATTGCACGGTCGTCGCGGACAAATAACCGAGGCCGGGATCCGTCAGACGGAACCGCGGACGGGACGACGGCACAAGCAGTGAACCCGGCGAACGGGTCGAGGAGATGATCATGAGTGGCGAGTTCGAAGACCTGAAGCGACGCATGGACGGGGCGATCGCCGCCTTCAAGCACGACCTGGCCTCGCTGCGCACCGGCCGCGCGTCCAGCAACCTGCTCGATGCCGTCCAGGTCCAGGCCTACGGCACGACGATGCCGATCAACCAGGTGGCCAATGTGACGGTGCCGGAGCCGCGCATGATTTCGGTCTCGGTCTGGGACAAATCGATGGTCAGCGCCGTCGACCGCGCCATCCGCGAAGCCAATCTCGGCTTCAACCCGATCGTCGACGGCACCAATCTCAGGATTCCGCTGCCGGAGCTCAACGAGCAGCGCCGCAAGGAACTGGTCAAGATTTCGCATGGCTACGCCGAGAACGCCCGCGTCGCGGCGCGCCATGTGCGGCGCGACGGCATGGATTTCCTCAAGAAGGCGGAGAAGGACGGCACCATCAGCGAGGACGATCAGCGCAAGCGCTCCGACCAGGTGCAGAAGCTGACCGACGAGACGATCAGCACCATCGATCACCTGCTTTCCGATAAGGAAGCTGAAATCATGCAGGTTTAGGGTCGGGTTTTCCGGCCCGAAAGCGAGACCATGGCAACGCCCGCGCATGTCGCCATCATCATGGACGGAAACGGACGCTGGGCCAAGGCGCGCGGCCTGCCGCGCCTTGCCGGGCACCGCGCCGGCGTCGAGGCGCTGCGCAAGACGGTTCGCGCCGCGCCTGGGCTCGGCATATCCTACCTGACCGTCTACGCCTTTTCCTCGGAGAACTGGTCGCGGCCGAAATCCGAGGTCAGCGACCTCATGGGGCTTTTGAAGCTGTTCATCCGCCGCGATCTCGCGGAACTGCACCAGAACGGCGTGCGGGTGAGGGTGATCGGCGACAAAGAGGGGCTGCAGCCCGATATCAGAGGGCTGTTGCAGGAGGCCGAATCGCTGACCGCCGACAACGAATCGCTGACGCTGGTGATCGCCTTCAACTATGGCGGCCGCGACGAGATCGTCCGCACGGCGCGCAGGCTGGCGGATGCCGTCGCGCGCGGCGACATGGCGAGCGACGCGATCACGGCGGAAAGTTTTGCCGCGTCGCTCGACACAAAGGGCATTCCCGATCCCGAGCTGGTGATCCGAACCAGCGGCGAGCTCAGGCTGTCGAACTTCCTTCTCTGGCAGGCTGCCTATAGCGAGCTCATCTTCCTGCCTTGCTATTGGCCGGACTTCAGCCGCGAGCACCTGGCCGACGCCTTGCGCGACTTTGCCGGCCGAGAACGACGCTTCGGCGGGCTTGCCGCCCGCGACGTCGCGCTTTAGGCGCCGCCACGCATGAGCAATCTCAAGCAGCGCGTCATCTCGGCAATCGTGATGGCGGCGCTGACGCTTGCGCTCACCTGGCTCGGCGGATTGCCGTTTCGGCTGTTCTGCGCGGGAATAGCGGCGCTTATCTTCTATGAATGGACGCGCATGGCGCGCCCCGCGAGCGGTGCGGCTCTCGGTTTCCTGCCGGAAGCGCTGATTCTGGTTTTCATCGGCGCGCTGATCGCCGGCGTGCCGGCTTTGTGGCTGCTCTTGCTTGTGGCGATCCTTGTGGCGGTCGCGGCCATTGCCGCCCGCGTGGGAGGGCCTGCGCCGTGGGAAGCCCCTGGACTGGCCTATGCGGCTCTTTCCGGCTTTTCGCTCGCCTATGTCCGTGACGACAATCATTCCGGACTGATTGCGATTCTCTTCCTGTTCGCCGTGGTCTGGGCGACCGACATTGCGGCCTATTTCGTCGGCCGCGCGGTCGGCGGCCCGAAGCTCGCGCCTTCGATCTCGCCCGGCAAGACGCAGAGCGGCGCGCTGGGCGGCGCGGCCGGCGGCGTTGTCGCCGGCTTGCTGCTGGCGGTTGCGGCCGGGGCCGGCAATCTCGTCCAGCTTGGCCTCGTCGCCCTGACGCTTTCGATCGTTTCGCAGATCGGCGATCTGTTCGAATCATGGGTCAAGCGCCGGCACGGCGCCAAGGATTCCAGCAATCTCATTCCCGGCCATGGCGGCGTCATGGACAGGGTGGACGGGCTTGTCGCGGCCGCGTTCGCGCTGTACGTCTTGGGCTGGATCGCGGCGGGCGCCGAGCATCCGGCACTGGGGCTGTTTCCGAACTGAACGACGCAGCAGTCAGGCGAAAAATGGCGCGCGCCACGGATTCGCCCGGATTGATGCCACAGTCGCGGCGGAGTGTCGCGTGCGGGCGAATTTGAGGGCATGACTTGAACGACATCTTTCACGCGGTCTTCAGCGCACAAGGCTTCGTCCTTGGCACGCTGGTGCCGTTCCTGTTCGTGCTGACCGTGGTCGTGTTCGTCCATGAGATGGGCCACTATCTGATCGGCCGCTGGTGCGGCATCGGCGTGAAGGCTTTTTCCATCGGCTTCGGCCCTGAGATCTTCGGTTTCTACGACCGCCGCGGCACGCGCTGGAAGCTCTGCGCCATTCCGCTTGGCGGCTACGTCAAATTTGTCGGCGACATGAACGCGACATCGAGCCAGCCGAGCACGGAAGAGCTCGAATCGCTGACGGAAGCCGAGCGCGAGGTCGCCTTCCACACGCAACCCATCTGGAAGCGCGCCGCAACCGTCGTTGCGGGGCCGCTGTTCAATTTCCTGCTGACGATCGTCGTGTTCGCGGTGCTGTTTTCGCTTTATGGCCGTCCGGTCCTGGAGCCGACAGTCGCCGAAGTCACCAAGGGCAGCCCAGCGGAAAAGGCTGGAATCCAGCCAGGCGACCGATTCGTCAAAGTCGACGGCAGCAAGGTGGAGACCTTCGCCGACGTGCAGCGGCTGGTTTCGGGCCGGGCGGGCGACGCCATCACCTTCACCATGCTGCGCGACGGCAAGGAAATCGACGTTACGGCCACGCCGGAGCCCATGGAGCAGCAGGATGCGCTGGGCAACAAGATCAAGGTCGCAGTTATCGGCGTCGTCAACAACGCCGAGCTCGGCCAGCCGCGCCTGATCTCCTATACGCCGGCCGGCGCCGTGGTGGCGGCGGTGGAGGAAACCGGGTATGTGATCGAGCGCACCGGCCAGTTCCTGCAACGTTTTGCGCTTGGACGCGAGGACAAATGCCAGCTGGGCGGTCCGATCAAGATCGCGAAGATGTCGGGTCAGGCAGCCAAGCTCGGCTTCGAGTGGCTGGTGCAGCTTGTTGCATTTCTGTCAGTCGGGATAGGATTTCTCAATCTCCTGCCGATTCCCCCTCTCGACGGCGGCCACCTCTTGTTCTACGGCGTGGAGGCCATCATACGGCGGCCCGTTTCGGAACGAATGATGGAGATGGCCTACCGGGCCGGGTTGTTCCTGGTGCTCGGCTTCATGGGCTTCGTGTTTTGGAACGATCTGTTTGGGTGCTGAAATCATGAAGAAATTTGGCTTCAGACCCGGTCATATTGAGATGCCGTTTACCATGCGTGGGGATATGCGTGACGCGAAAGCCACGCGGTACGGTTAAGTAAATACAAATTAACCGGGAGCCTTGCGTGTAGGGAAAATCCGGTTAATACGGTAAGGGAAAATACCGCACGTCCGGTTTTCTCGCCGTGGGGACTACGAGAAAAAGGTACAAAAGCCCGATGAAGGCAGCATCCAAGTTTCTGAGCGCCGCTTCCGCGGCGGCTTTGTCCGCCGCTCTGGTCGTGCCAGGCGCGCTCGCAGTGCAGTTCGCCGCCACGTCGGTGGCCGAGGCCGCGGTCATTTCGCGTGTCGAGGTCAGCGGCAACCAGCGGGTCGATGCGGAAACCATCCGCAATTACATTTCGATCAAGCCGGGCAAGCCTTTCTCCAGCTCCGATATCGACGACGCCGTCAAGGCGCTGTTCGGCACCGGTCTGTTCTCGGACGTTCAGATCAACCAGGTCGGTTCGAGCCTGGTCGTCAAGGTTTCGGAATACAAGGTCGTCAACCAGGTCCTGTTCCAGGGCAACAAGAAGCTGAAGGACAACGCGCTCCAGGCCGCCATCCAGCTGAAGCCGCGCGCGACCTTCTCGCAGCAGGCGCTCGATGCCGATGTCGAGTCGGTCAAAGCCGCCTACAAGCGCATCGGCCGCGACGACGCCGCGGTGACCACGCAGATCATGGATCTCGGCGACAACCGCGTGAACGTGGTCTTCAACATCAACGAAGGCGGCCGCACCCAGATCGCGGCGATCAATTTCGTCGGCAATCACGCTTATTCCAGCCGCCGCCTGTCGGACGTCATCAACACCAAGCGCTCGTCGTGGCTCTCCTTCGTGCTGCGCGACGACGTCTATGACGAGGACAAGCTGCGCGCCGACCAGGAGCTGCTGCGCCGCTTCTACTACAATCACGGCTATGCCGACTTTCAGGTCGTCTCGGCCGTCGGCGAGCTCGACGATACCACCAACAAATACACGGTCACCATCACCGTGCAGGAAGGCGATCGCTATACGTTCGGCGACGTCAGCGTGGAAAGCACCATTCCCGAGGTTGACTCGAAGTCGCTGGAATCCGCGGTCGAGACCCACAAGGGCGACGTCTACAACGCCAAGGACGTCGAGGATTCGATCGTCGCCTTGACCGAGAAGGTCGCGGGCTCGGGCTATGCCTTCGCCCAGGTGACGCCGCGCGGCGACCGTAATTTCGAGAACCACACCATTTCGGTCGTATACACCATCGACCAGGGCACCAAGGCCTATGTCGAGCGCATCGAAATCCGCGGCAACGACCGCACGCGCGACTATGTCATCCGTCGCGAATTCGATGTCAGCGAAGGCGACGCCTTCAACCAGGTTCTCATCCAGCGCGCGAAGAAGCGCTTGGAAAACCTTGATTACTTCCAGTCCGTGGACATTTCGACGGTTCCGGGCTCTGCCCCTGACCAGGTCGTGCTCGTGGTCACCGTGGTCGAGAAGTCGACCGGCGAGTTCTCGGTCGGCGCCGGCTATTCGACCGGCGGCGACACGCCCGGCCCGTCCATCGAAGGCTCGATCACCGAACGCAACTTCCTCGGCCGTGGCCAGTACATCAAGCTGTCGGCCGGCGGCGGCAAGAATTCGCGCGACTTCGCCCTTTCCTTCACCGAGCCCTACTTCCTCGGCCGGCGCATCGCGGCGGGCTTCGACATCTACAAGTCGACCCGCGAATACGATCACTACGATACCGACACCACCGGCGCGACCGTTCGGTTCGGCCTGCCGATCACCGACAATATCTCGACGCAGCTCGCGTACAATATCTCGCAAGAGAAGTACTCGCTTGCAGACGATTGCACGACCAACGGGATCTACGATTCAACCAAGTGCACCATCTCTCAGGCGATTCGGGATGGTGTTGCGGAAAGCCCTTGGCTCAAGTCCTCGGTCAGTCTCGGTCTGGTCTACAACACAATCGACGATATGAAGAACCCGCATGAGGGCCTTTATATCACCGGTACAACCGAGTTTGCCGGTTTGGGCGGCGACGCCAAGTGGGTCAAGCTTACGGGACGCGCAAGCGTCTACCAGACCTTGTCCGAGCAGCTTGATATCGTCGGCCTTGTTTCGGGCGGAGCAGGCTACATCGCGGGCTACGGCAGTGGCGATCTTCGCATCTTCGATCTCTTCCAGAGCAACGATCGCATGATCCGCGGCTTCGAGTATGGCGGCATCGGTCCGGTTGCCGGTGACGGCAGCGGTGATCACCTTGGCGGCACGACGTATTTCAATGCCTCCGCAGAAGCCCAGTTCCCGCTTCCAGTCATTCCGGAGAGCTTCGGTCTGCGTGGCGCCGTCTTTGCGGATGCGGCCACGCTTTATGGCAACAACCTTGTCGGCGTTAGCACAGACTCGGCTGGCATGAAGCTGCGTGCCTCGGTCGGTGTCGGCCTGATGTGGGCCTCGCCGTTCGGCCCGATCCGCATCGACTATGCGATCCCGGTCAAGAAAGAGTCGACCGACAACGTGCAGGAATTCAACTTCGGTATCGCCACCCGCTTCTAATTTCGTGGTTGCGATGGTTCCGGGCCGGCTGACGGCCCGGAGTGGACCGATCCGACCCAGCTGGATATAGCTTCTGGAATGACCGATCCGGTGTTCTTCGCGCCTTCACGCCGGTATACGGCTGGCGAGGTCGCGAATCTGACCGGCGCCAGCCTGCTCGATTCCGCGCAGGCCGAAATTGCCATCGAGGCGCTGGCTCCCGCCAACGAGGGTGGCAATGGCGCGCTCGTCTTTGTCGACGGCAAGCGCAATTTCGCCCTGATGCAGTCGCTCAGGGCGGCCGCAGTGCTGTGTCCTGCCGATTTTGCCAGCAAGGCGCCGCCGGGCATCGCGGTGCTCATGCATCCGCGTCCGCAGCAGGCTTTCGCGATGGTCGGGCGCCTGTTGTTTCCGCAGGCCGCGACTCCGGGGCCAATGACCGGAGAAACCGGCATCTCGGCGCATGCGTTTATCGATCCATCCGCGCATGTCGAGGGCGGGGCGATCGTGGAGGCTGGTGCCGTGATCGGTCCCGGCGTATCCATCGGCAGCGGCACGGTCGTCGCGCCCCACGCCGTTATCGGCCGTTCCTGCCAGATCGGCCGCGACGGCTTCATCGGCCCCGGTGCCAGCATTCAATATGCGCTTGTCGGCAACCGCGTCATCATCCATGGCGGCGCCAGGATCGGCCAGGATGGTTTCGGCTTCGTCGGCGGCGCCAAAGGACCTGAACGCGTGCCGCAGATCGGCCGCGTCATCATCCAGGACGATGTCGAGATCGGCTCCAATTCGACCGTCGACCGCGGCGCCATGTCCGACACCATCATCGGCCAAGGCACCAAGATCGACAATCTGGTGCAGATCGCCCACAATGTTCGCATCGGCCGCAATTGCATTATAGCCGGGCTTTCGGGTATTTCCGGTTCCGTCGTCGTCGGCGACAACGTTACCATGGGCGGCGGTGTCGGCCTTGCCGATCATCTGACCATCGGACCAGGGGCCAAGCTTGCTGCGAGAAGTGGATTCATGAACAACGTGCCGGCAGGCGAGGTCTGGGGAGGTTACCCGGCGCAGCCCATGGCGGAAGCCATGCGCGAGATAGCGATGCTGCGCAGGATGGCCAGGACGCGCAAGCAAGGCGACGGAAATGGCTGATATGGTGGCAACGACACTCGACGCGGTCGATATCATGGGGCTTATGAAGCTCCTGCCGCATCGCTATCCATTCCTGCTGATCGATCGCATCGTCGACATAGACGGTGACGAGTCCGCTGTCGGCATCAAGAACGTGACCATCAACGAGCCGCATTTCCAGGGTCATTTCCCCCAGCAGCCGGTCATGCCCGGTGTGCTCATCATCGAGGCCATGGCCCAGACCGCGGGCGCGATCTGCATTCGCAGCCTCAACACCGAGAAGCCGTCGCTGGTTTATTTCATGACCATCGACAACGCGAAATTCCGCAAGCCGGTCGTTCCGGGCGATCAGCTCAGGATCCACGTCAAAAAGATCAAGAAACGCGGCAACCTGCTGAAATTCGCCTGCGAGGCGATGGTTGACGGCGCGAAAGCCGCTGAAGCCGAGGTTTCGGCCATGATGGTTACCGGCTGACGGTTCGAAATGCTCATGAAAGTCTCGACATCCATTCATCCTTCCTCGGTCGTCGAAGAAGGAGCCCGGCTCGGCGAAGGCGTCCGCATCGGACCCTTCTGCCATATCAGCGCCGATGCAATCATTGGCGATCGTGTGGAACTGGTCAGCCATGTGTCGGTGATGGGCGCCACGACCATTGGGGCCGGGACAAAGGTCTATCCAATGGCGACGCTCGGCGCGCCGCCGCAGAACACCAAGCACAAGGGCGGTCGCACCACCCTGGTCATCGGAGCGAACTGCACCATTCGTGAAGGCGTCACAATGCATGTCGGCACCGACACCAGCCGTGGCGAGACAACTGTCGGCGACAACGGCAACTTCCTCGCCTACGCCCACATCGCCCATGATTGCGTCGTCGGCAAGAACGCTACCTTCGCCAATGGCGCGACGCTCGGCGGACATTGCGAGATTGGCGACAACGTCTATATCGGCGGCCTAAGCGCGGTTCACCAATTCGTGCGTGTCGGCGACAACGCCTTTCTCGGCGGCTGCTCGGCTTTTGTCGGCGATGTCATTCCCTACGCCATTGCCGTCGGCAACCGCGCCAGCCTGCGCGGCTTGAACATCATTGGTCTCAAACGCTCCGGTCTGCCGCGTTCCGAGATCTACCTGCTGCGCAAGGCTTATAGGACGATTTTCGATCGTTCCCGCACCGTCGGTGAGAATGTGGAACTCGCCAAGGCCGGGTTCGCCGGGTCGCCAACGGCCATGAAGATCATCGATTTCATCACCAGTCGCGACAAGCGACACTTTGCCGTCCCATCGCTCAAAGGTGGCGGCGACGATGACAGCGGCGATGACGAGGTCTGAGCGCGCCGCATCAGCGTTCCAACTCGCGCCGGGCTCGAAGGTCGGCATTATTGCCGGCGGTGGCAGCCTGCCCGTCGAAGTCGCCGATGGCCTAGTCAAGCACGGTTTTGTGCCCTTCATCATCATCGCCGCCGGTGAGGTCGACCGCGAGGCGGACTTCGCGGCCTACGATCAGGAAAAACTCGCGCTGGAAGACATCGGACTGCTGTTTCCGTTGCTGAAGCGCCGGGGCATCACGCACCTTGTCCTGGCCGGCGAGATCAAGCGCAGGCCGCGGCTGAGCAGGATAAAGCCGACATTTGGCCTGCTGGCGATAATTCCCTCCGTGGTCAGAGCGTTGCGACGCGGCGACGACGGCCTGCTGAAGGTGTTGACCCGAGGCCTGGAAAAGCGAGGCGTCAAGGTCGTCGGCGCGCACGAAGTCGTTCCGGAACTGACGGCTGGCGAAGGTCCATTGACGGTGACCGGGCCAAACCAGTCCGACTGGCGTGACATCGAAGCCGCCCGTAAGGCGGCCAAGGCCATCGGCGCACTCGATATCGGACAGGCTGCGATTGCGATTGGAGGTCGAGCCGTCGCCCTCGAAGGCATTGAAGGCACCGCCGGCCTGCTCGACAGAACGCGGGAATTGCGCGGCCACGGCAGGCTGGCCGGCAAGGCGCGCGGCGTGCTGGTCAAATGCGCCAAGCCGGGCCAGGAATTGCGCGCCGACTTGCCCACTATCGGCCCGCAGACCATCGAGGCCGCGCATGCGGCAGGCCTTGCCGGCATAGCCGTCGAAGCCGGCCGTTCGCTTATCCTTGAAGGTCCGACCACGCTTGCTCGCGCCAATGCGCTTGGCCTGTTCATTGTCGGCCTGCCCGCGACGAAAATGGCCAATGGGGAGCCGGCTAATGGTCGCTGACAAGCCGCTCAAGATCGCGATCGTCGCCGGCGAGGAATCCGGCGATCTGCTCGGCGCCGACATCGTGCGGGCGCTCGAACGCACGACCGGCCGCAAGGTTCAGCTCGTGGGCATTGGCGGCAGGCACTTGCAGCAGCTGGGACTGAACCCGCTCTTCGACGGCGGCGAGATCGCGCTGATGGGTTTTAGCGCGGTGCTGCGCGACCTGCCGCGGCTGATGCGCCGTATCGGCCAGACGGCGGCGACAATCGCGGCCGAGCGGCCCGATTGCCTGGTCACCATTGACAGTCCGGACTTTTCGCTGCGCGTCGCGAAGAAGGTCCGCGCAACGGCGCCGGCCATCCCGATCGTCCACTATGTCTGCCCGAGCGTATGGGCCTGGCGGCCGGGCAGGGCGGTGGCGATGAAGCCCTATGTCGATCACATCCTCTGCATCCTGCCCTTCGAGGTGAAGGCGCTCGCCCGCCTTGGCGGGCCGCCCGGCACCTATGTCGGACACCGGCTGACGCAGGATTCGGGCGTGCTTGGCGCCGCCAAGGCGCAGGCGATGCCGCGCGACCTGTCCGGCGATCGCGTCAAGACGCTGCTGGTGCTGCCCGGTTCGCGCCGCGGCGAGGTGAGGCGGCTGATCGAGCCGTTCGGCAAGACGATGTCGGTCCTGCGCCAGCGCGGCCATCGTCTGCGCTTGCTGTTGCCGACGGTGCCGCATGTCGCTGAGCCGGTGAAGGCCTCGGTCGCCAGCTGGGACGACAAGCCGGAAATCATCACCGAGCCGGAGCGCAAATGGCAGGCTTTCGGCAAGGCCGATGCGGCGTTGATCGCGTCTGGAACGGTTTCGCTGGAACTGGCGCTCGCAGGCGTTCCGATGGTTTCCTGCTACAAGCTCGACCCGATCGCGCGCCAGATTCTGCAGCATATGGTGACGACGTGGTCGGCACTGCTGCCCAATTTGATATCCGACCGCGCGCTGGTGCCGGAATTCTACGATCAGTATGTCCGGCCGGAAAACCTAGCCCGGCAGCTGGAAGCCCTGTTTGCCGACACCGGCATGCGCGCCTGGCAAAAGGCGGGCTTTGCCGAGATCGCCCGCCGCATGGCGACCGAGCGGCCCTCGGGCGAGATCGCCGCCGAGGTGGTGATGGGGTGCATCAGGAAGGCAGTAGGCAGTAGGCAGTAGGCAGTAGGCAGTAGGGGCTCTCTTTCTACTGCCTACTGCCTACTGCCTATTCCCTATCTCTTGGCAATCGGCACGTAATCGCGTTCCGTGGCGCCGGTGTAGAGCTGGCGCGGGCGGCCGATCTTCTGGTGCGGATCCTCGATCATTTCCTTCCACTGCGCGATCCAGCCGACGGTGCGGGCAACGGCGAACAGCACGGTGAACATGGTGGTGGGGAATCCCAACGCCTTTAGCGTGATGCCGGAGTAGAAGTCGACATTCGGGTAGAGCTTCTTTTCGATGAAGTAGGCGTCGGTCAGCGCAATCTTTTCCAGCTCCATGGCGATGTCGAGCAACGGATCGTCCTTGATGCCGAGTTCGCCCAGCACCTCATGCGCCGTCTTCTGCATGATCTTGGCGCGCGGATCGTAGTTCTTGTAGACGCGGTGGCCAAAGCCCATCAGCCGGAACGGATCGTTCTTGTCCTTGGCGCGGGCGATGAATTCCGGGATGTGGTCGACATGGCCGATCTCGCCCAGCATGTTGAGCGCTGCTTCGTTGGCCCCGCCATGCGCCGGACCCCACAGGCAGGCAATGCCGGCGGCGATGCAGGCGAACGGGTTGGCGCCCGAGGAGCCGGCGAGGCGGACGGTCGAGGTCGAGGCGTTCTGCTCGTGGTCGGCGTGCAGGATGAAGATGCGCTCCATGGCGCGCGCCAGCACCGGATTGATCTTGTATTCCTCGCACGGCACGGCAAAGCACATGTGCAGGAAGTTGGCGGCGAAGTTCAGCTCGTTCTTCGGGTAAATGAACGGCTGGCCGATGTGGTATTTGTAGGCCATCGCCGCGATCGTCGGCATCTTGGCGATCAGGCGCATCGAGGCGACCATGCGCTGGTAGGGATCCGAGATGTCGGTGGAGTCGTGATAGAAGGCCGATAGCGCGCCGACCACGCCGCACATGACGGCCATCGGATGCGCATCGCGGCGGAAGCCGGTGAAAAAGCGCGACATCTGCTCGTGCACCATCGTGTGGCGCGTCACGCGATAGTCGAAATCCTCCTTCTGCGCCTTGGTCGGGAGTTCACCGTAGAGCAGGAGGTAGCAGACCTCGAGGAAGTCGCCATGTTCGGCAAGCTGGTCGATCGGATAGCCGCGATGCAGCAGGATGCCGGCATCGCCGTCGATGAAGGTGATTGCCGACTCGCAGCTTGCCGTGGAGGTGAAGCCGGGGTCGTAGGTGAAGACGCCGGTCGTGCTGTAGAGCGCGCCGATATCGATCACGTCAGGCCCGGTCGACCCGCTTCGCACCTTGAATTCATGGGTCTTGCCGGCGAGTTCGAGCCTGGCGGTCGACTCATGCGCCTTGCCGCTCGGTTCCAGTTTTGTCGCAGCTTCGCTCATTGCAAACTCCTTTATGTTCCTCATGCCGGCAAGGCAATTCCTGCAAACGACACGTCGAAATCACCGGAATGCGCGAACTTGCCATCGCATTTTAGGAGGTGCGTGCCAGATTGGGCCAAGCCTAATGTTGCACTGCGAAACACACCTTTCAATGCCAATCTTCTTGGGCCAGTTCGCTGCTAATCGATTTGATCTCCAATCCTCGCCAGGCTTTCCTGGCGACCCAACACGGCAAGCACGTCGAACACGCCGGGCGAGGTGCTGCGGCCGGTCAGCGCGGCCCGAAGCGGCTGTGCCACGGCGCCGAGCTTGTGCCCACCGGCCTGCGCAAAGTCGCGGATCGAAGCCTCGGCCGAGGCGGCGCTCCAGTCGCCCTCGACGGCAGACAATGCGCCATGCGCGCCGCGCAGAATCGCGCGCGCATCCGCGTTGAGCAAGCCGGCCGCCTTCTCATCCAGCGGCAACGGCCGCTCGGCGAACAGAAACGCCGCTCCGTCGACCAGCTCGACCAGGGTCTTGGCCCGCTCCTTGAGACCGGGCATGGCGGCAAGCAGTTGCGCCTTGCGCCTGTCGTCGAGCTTTGCCGCGAACGTCGGGCCGCCTTCGAGATAGGGCAAGGTGGCGACGAAGATGTCGAACAGCGCCTGGTCATCCATCTTGCGCATATGGACGCCGTTCAGCGCCTCGAGCTTGGCGAAGTCGAAGCGCGCCGCGCCCTTGTTGACGTCGCCGATGTCGAACCACGCGACCATGTCCTTGACCGACATCACCTCGTCGTCGCCATGGCTCCAGCCGAGCCTGGCCAGATAGTTCAGCAGAGCCTCGGGCAGATAACCCATGGCGCGATAGGCTTCGACGCCGAGCGCGCCGTGCCGCTTCGACAGCTTGGCGCCGTCAGCGCCGTGGATCAGCGGGATGTGCGACATCGACGGCACATCCCAGCCCATGGCGTCGTAGATCACCGTCTGGCGCGCGGCGTTGGTCAGGTGATCGTCGCCGCGGATGATGTGGGTGACGCCCATGTCGTGATCGTCGACGACGACGGCATGCATGTAGGTCGGGACGCCGTCGGAACGCAGGATGATGAAGTCGTCGAGATCCTTGTTCGGGAAGCGCACCTCGCCCTGCACGCGGTCGTTGACGATCGTCACGCCTTCGGTCGGCGCCTTGATGCGGATCGCACCCTTGACGCCTGCCGGCGCCTCGGAGGGGCCGCGGTCGCGCCACTGGCCGTTGTAGCGCGGCGGCAGACCCTTGGCGCGGGCCGCCTCGCGCATCGCCTCCAGCTCGGCCGGCGTCTCATAGGCGTAATAGGCCTTGCCCATGCGCACGAGCTCCTCGGCCACCTCGCGATGACGCGGCGCGCGCTCGAACTGCGAGACGGCCTCGCCGTCCCAGGAGAGGCCAAGCCAGGTCAGCCCGTCGAGAATGGCGGCGGTGGCAGCTTCGGTGGAGCGCTCGCGATCGGTATCCTCGATGCGCAGCAGCATCGTGCCGCCGGTGTGCCTGGCATAGAGCCAGTTGAACAGCGCCGTACGCGCCCCGCCAATATGCAGGTAGCCTGTGGGCGAGGGGGCAAAACGGGTGACGACCTTGTCGGACATGGAACTCTCGAGGAAGCACTGAAAAAATGCATGTTTCGCGCGGACTTCCACGCGACCGGCGTTCATGTAGCATAGGCGGTCTGGGGCGCAAGGGGCAGACCCGATGGCTGGACATGGCCGGGGCGCGGAGGAGGGCGGGGGAACGACAGCTGGCGTCAGCGAACGCCTGATGTTTGCCCATGCCGCGCCCGAAGAGGGAGCGCCGGTTTCGCTTCCGGAGCCGCGGGCACCTACCGAGTTTATGCCACCCGGTGACGGTGCAATACAGCCGGTCTCGCCAACGGCGAGCGTCGGCCGAATCCGCAAACAGCTTGGCCGCGCCTCGCTTCCCGCACTGCGCCGAAGCATCGGCACCGCTGCCGCCACCGAGCTCGACCGCGGCATCGGCTTCCTGCTGGTGCCGGTGTTTTTGGCCGCCGGCGTCATCTATTACTTCTCGCTGAGCGTCGAGCCGGATCTCTACAGGCCGCTTGCGGCAGTGGCCCTGATGGCAGTCTGCGCGGCGGTCTCACATTCCCGGCACAGAACGCACCTTGTCTTCATGGCGGCGTTTTTCTGCGCCTTGGGCTTTCTCGCGGCCAAGGTCGAGACCTGGCGGATGGCAACCCCGATGCTGGGTTCGGAAATCCAGACACGGCTGACGGGCCGCCTCGTCACCGCCGAGGCGATGGCCAATGGCCGTGTCCGGCTGACCATCGACCTGATTTCCACGGAACATCCGAAGCTGCGCTACGCGCCGGACCGCGTCAGGTTGTCGGCCCGCAGGATCCCGTCCGGCATGACAGCCGGGTCGATGCTGACCGGCTATGCCAAGCTGCTGCCGCCGACAGGTCCGGTTCGGCCGGACAGCTACGACTTTTCCTTCGACAGCTATTTTGCCGGCATTGGCGGCAGCGGCTTTTTCCTGGGTGATCCAAAGCTGATTGCGCCGGTGGAGGCGCCCTTTGGCGCCCGCATCGCATCGGCGGTGGAAAACGCGCGCGAAGGGATCGCCGATCACATCAGGAGCGCCATCGGCGGATCCGAAGGCGAGATCGCAGCGGCACTGATCGTCGGCGTTCGTGCCGGCATTCCGGAGGCGATCAACGAGTCGATGCGACGGACCGGCATCTACCACATCATTTCGATCTCCGGCCTGCATATGGCGCTGGTCGCCGGCACGATCATGGTCCTTTTGCGCGGCGCCTTCGCGCTGTTTCCGGATTTCTCGTCGCGCCGACCGGTGAAGAAATATGCCGCTGGAATCGCGCTGCTCTCGATCGCCGCCTACCTCGTGATCTCCGGCATCGTGGTGGCGGCCGAGCGGAGTTTCATCATGCTGGCCGTGATGCTTGCCGCCGTGCTCTTCGACCGCGCGGCGCTCACCATGCGCAACCTGGCGATCTCGGCCATCGCCGTTATCCTTGTCTCGCCGCACGAAGTGGTCGGCCCAAGCTTCCAGATGTCCTTCGCCGCCACCGCCGCGCTGGTCGGCGCCTATGCCGGTTTTGCCGACTATCGCGCCGGCAAAACGACCGCGCCGCCGGCAAAGCGTTCGTTCCTCGGCTTCCTATCGCGAAAACTGGCGATCGGAGTGGGTGGTGCCGCCGTGACATCGCTCATCGCGGGCAGCGCGACATTGTTGTTTGCGATCTGGCACTTCCAGCGGGTGTCGCCGCTCAGCCTGCTGGCCAATCTGGCGGTCATGCCGATCGTCTCACTGATCGTCATGCCGTTTGCCGTGTTGAGCGCGCTGGCCATGCCCTTCGGCTTCGACGGCCCATTCCTTTATGTGATGGGCAAGGGCCTGACGGCGATGATCGCCATTTCGGCGTGGATCTCCGAGCGCTCACCGGTCGACGCCGTCGGGCTGATCTCGATCCAGTCGGTGCTGCTGGCGACGGTCGCGCTGGTCATCGCGACGATGGCCACCACCTGGCTGAGGCTTGCCGCCGTACCCTTCGCGCTCGCCGCGCTGCTGGCCATTCCGCATGTCCGCGCCCCGGATGTGCTTGTCTCGGAGGACGCGCATCTGGTGGCGATGCCGATCGGCGGCGGCGAGCTTGCCATCAACCGCACGCGCTCCAACGAGTTCACCACGGACAACTGGAAACGGGCGCTGAAAGCCGAGGAAATCGTACCGCCGGAGACGTTCGCTAAAGACGCCCTCGACATCGCCGATCCCGTCGACCTGCCGCCCGGCTCGCCCTTCTACTGCATCGGCGACCTCTGCATCGGCCGGCATCCTTCCGGCGCCATCGTCGCGCTCACCGAGAATCGCGCCAGCGCCCGGCCTGCTTGCGGTTTCGCCGACCTCATCGTCATCGACGACGCCACGGCCTACAACCCATGCCGCGATCCGCGCGTGCTTGTCGTCACCAAGCGGCAACTGGCACGCGACGGCAGCGCCGCCATCTTCTTCGATCCGCAATCGGCAACCGCGCGGCCAATCGTTCGCTACGCGGTCGAAGAACCGTACCGACCCTGGCACGAGCAGCGGAAATACGCGCGTGAGGCGAGGGGGCTGCCGCCCTATCAACGACCGGAAAAGCCGGCGGTCGCGCCGCAGCCTACAGAATAGGTGGCACGCAGTTCCGGCGAAGACCGCCGCGCGGTTCTGCTCAGTAACGGCGGATGAGTCCGACGAGCTTACCCTGAACCTTGACCCGGTCCGGTCCGAAGATACGGGTCTCATACGCCGGGTTGGCGGCTTCGAGCGCGATCGAGGCACCCTTGCGGCGGAAACGCTTCAGGGTCGCCTCCTCATCGTCGACCAGCGCCACCACGATCTCACCCGGGCTTGCCGTGTTGGCATTGCGGATGATGACGGTATCGCCGTCGAAGATGCCGGCCTCGATCATCGAGTCGCCCTTGACCTCCAACGCGTAATGCTCGCCGCCCATGATCATGTCCGGCGGCACCGAGATCGAATGCGTCTGGTGCTGGATAGCGTCTATCGGCACGCCGGCGGCGATGCGGCCCATCACCGGAATGGACACGGCCGAAACAGCGTCGTCGTCATTGCTGGGTGTCGGCGTGCGAGAGGGCGCCGCCGGCTTGACCTGGCGGCCAAGATTGCCCTGGCCGCCCTGGATGACGCTCGGCGAAAACTTTCTCGCGGCATTCAGGCCAGGCGCGATCGAGTCGGGCAGCCGCAGCACTTCAAGCGCGCGCGCCCGGTTCGGCAGCCGGCGAATGAAGCCGCGTTCTTCCAGCGCCGTGATCAGCCGATGGATGCCCGATTTGGAGGCCAGATCGAGCGCTTCCTTCATCTCGTCGAAAGACGGCGGAATCCCGCTCTCCTTGAGGCGTTCATGGATGAACATCAGCAGTTCATGTTGTTTGCGCGTCAGCATGGCGGCCCCCTTGGGTTCTGAAACCGGAATCAGAAAAACAAACCCAGAACAAACACTATCTGTTCCAGTTGTGTTCCGCAACCGTTTAAAGTTTAGTGAATTTGTTGAGGCTTCGGAAACAATGTTGCATCCAAGGGATACCTGGCCGAGTCAGGTCAGCGGTGTCATTGATTCCGCTCGATTATGCGGCCCTCCTTAAGCTGAAGCGCGGTCCAACACCATCACAAAGGCGCGGGCGGGATTGCTTCGGCTCTTGCGCGAACGTGCTTCACCGTGAACGAAACGGACCCAAAATGCCAACTTCGGCAATGATTCCGATCCATGGTCTTCGCCGTCTATGGACCAGCTAACATAGCGCAGAAGGTTCTTGCCGTGGCACGGACGGTGGTGAGACAACCGTCCTTGGCCAGCCGTGAGAGGCGCCATGCCGAAATGGAGGCGGCAGCATGATGGGGGGAATTCCTGATCTCGCCGAGACCGAGGCGATGGATGCAGCGGATCCGCTGCGCGCCCTGCGCGATCGCTTTGTCCTGCCGGAGGGGGTGATCTACCTCGACGGGAATTCGTTGGGAGCGGCCTCGCACGCCGCATTCGACGAGTTGCGCAAGGCAGCTGCCGAGGAGTGGGCGCATGACCTCATTCGTGCCTGGAACAAGGATGGATGGTTCGACATGCCGGTCGAGCTGGGCGACCGGCTCGGACGCCTGATCGGCGCGGCGCCGGGCCAGACCGTGGTCTGCGACACCACGTCGATCAACATCTACAAAGTGCTGCACGCGGCGATGGCGATGCGGCCGGACCGAACCGTGATCGTTGCCGAGGGCGACAGTTTTCCGACCGATATCTATATGGCCGAAGGGGTGACCTCGACCGGAAAGAACACTGTCCTGCGCCTGGCTGGCGTGGACGCGCCGAGCATCGAGGAACTGATCGACGAACGCGTGGCGGTGGTGTTGGTCAACCACGTCAATTACAAATCCGGCGAGTTGCGCGACATGGCGGCGCTTACGCGCATGGCGCATGACGCCGGTGCGCTGATCGTATGGGATCTCTGCCACAGCGCGGGCGCCATGCCGGTAGAACTTGACAGGGCAAGCGCCGATTTCGCCGTCGGCTGCACCTATAAATATCTCAATGGCGGGCCAGGTTCTCCTGCCTTCATCTATGCGGCCGAGCGGCATCTTGCCGATGTGCGGCAGCCGCTCAGCGGGTGGTGGAGCCATGCACGGCCGTTCGCCTTCGAGCAAGCCTATGCGCCAGGCACCGGCATCCGCCGATTTCTGTGCGGCACGCAGCCGGTCCTGTCGATGCGGACGCTGAAAGGCGCGCTCGACATCTGGAACGGCGTTGACCTGGCGACGGTGCGGAGGAAGAGCATTGCGCTGGCCGATCTGTTCATCGAACTCGTCGAGGCACGGTGCGGCGGTTACGATCTTACGCTGGAAAGCACCCGCGACGGCGCCAAACGCGGCAGCCAGATTTCCTTCATTCACCAGCATGGCTACCAGATCATGCGGGCCCTGATCGAACGCGGCGTGATCGGTGATTTTCGGGCGCCGTCGACCATGCGCTTCGGTTTTACCCCGCTCTATGTCGGCTACAGGGATGTCTGGAATGCCGTCGAAGTGCTCGAGGACATCTTGCGGACCGGCGTCTGGCGAGAAGCCCGCTTCGCGGTCAAGACAACCGTTACCTGACCGCGGCGATGCCAATCAAAACCACTCGACATTGAGCTGATCGTGGAGGGGCCGTTGCTCGGACACCGTATTGCCGACTGGGACAACGCCTATGCCAACGGCGCGAACATCGCCGGCGGCGACCGCTGGCCCGCGGCTTGGGATCAACCGGCGCGGGCCTTTCGGGAAAAGCTGCTGGCGCAAGGCAGGGCGCGGTTCGATATCGTGTACGGCGAAGCGCCGCGCAACCGGTTCGATCTGTTTCTCCCACCTGCTGCGCCAAAGGGGCTCGTCGTGTTCATCCATGGCGGTTACTGGATGGAATCAGACAAGACCTCCTGGTCGCATCTGGCTGGAGGTGCGGTCGGCCACGGTTTTGCCGTCGCCATGCCCTCTTACACGCTTTGCCCGCAGACCAGGATCAGCGGCATCGTCAACGAGGTTGCGGCAGCGATCGAGAAGGCGGCAGCGATGATCGATGGTCCGCTGGTGCTGACCGGGCACTCGGCCGGCGGACATCTCGTCAGCCGGATGGTGACCGCGGCCTCGCCGCTGTCGTCCGATGTGTCGCGGCGCATACGCCAGGTTGTTTCGATCTCAGGCCTGCACGACCTTCGGCCGCTGATGTTCACCGCACTGAACGAGACCCTGAACATCGACGAGAAGGAAGCGTTGAGCGAAAGCCCGGCTTTGCTGCGGCCTCGGCGGGGAGCCCGCATCACCTGTTGGGTCGGCGGCGGCGAGCGTTCGGAATTCCTGCGCC
This sequence comes from Mesorhizobium sp. B3-1-7, assembly GCF_006439385.1. Lineage (NCBI taxonomy): Bacteria > Pseudomonadati > Pseudomonadota > Alphaproteobacteria > Hyphomicrobiales > Phyllobacteriaceae > Mesorhizobium > Mesorhizobium sp. B3-1-7. Next base: position 79,426 of record NZ_VFTL01000005.1, on the reverse strand, counting down.
AGAGTACATTGCTTGCCAACATCTGGACCGGGCTCGGCGCCACCACCGGTTCAGTGGTCGAGCCGGACCGGCATCATTTCAACGTTGTCGATGGGCTCGGAGATCCGGATCATCCCCTCACTCGGGCACTGATCGCCGAATAGAGCAATTCGGCGGTGTGAATGGTTTCGGTCGAGAATTGCGTTAAAACGGCGGGATAGACCGGCTCAGCGCAGCATCAGAACGTTGCATTCGGCGCCGGCCTGCGCGGCGGGCGCGAAGGGCTGGCGCACGATCAGGCCGTTGGCGTCGGCAAGCATGCGCAGCATCGAGGAGTCCTGGATGCCGAAAGGCATCGCGACCAGGGTGCCGGCGTCCTCGCGCACAACGGCGCGCACGTAGTCCTGCCTTAGATCGTTGGCCTGCATCGCAGCGCCCAGCCGGGCCGTTCGCACGTCCTGCCGGTGATCGCGGCCGCCGAGCCTGGCAAGCAGCGGCTTCAGGAAGAGTTGCGAGCAGACGATGCTTGCCACCGGATTGCCGGGCAGGCCGATGCAACGGACATTGCCAAGCCGGCCAAACATCAGCGGTTTGCCGGGGCGCATGGCGATCTTCCAGAAGTCGAGCTTCATGCCTTCGCCGGTCAGCACGTCATGGATCAGGTCGTGGTCGCCGACCGAGGCGCCGCCGAGCGTGACGATGACGTCGGCGTTCGCCTCGACCGCTTTCCTGACCAGCGCGGCGATCGCCTCCTGGCGGTCGGCGGCGATGCCGAGATCGAGCGCGCGCGCGCCGACCGACTGGGCGGCGGCGACGACGCCATAGGCGTTGGACGAAATGATCTGGTCGGGGCCGAGCGCGCTGCCTGGCGGCAGCAATTCGTCGCCGGTGGCGATGATCGCAACCAGCGGCCGCCGCACGACGTTCAAGGCGGGGTGGTTGGCTGACGCCGCCAGCGAAAGGGCCGCCGCGTCGAGCGCGCGGCCTTTTTCGAGCAGCAGGTCGCCCTGGCCGAAGTCGAGCCCGCGGCGACGGACATTGCGTCCTTCGGCGGTCGGCTCCGTCACTTCGATCTGGCGGTTGCCAAGGTCGCGGACGTTTTCCTGGATGACGATGGTGTCGGCGCCTTCAGGCAGCGGCGCGCCGGTAAAGATGCGCACGGCCTGGCCTTTGCCGACGGTTCCGGAGAAACCGCGCCCGGCGGGCGCCATGCCTATGACCTCGAGTTCAGCCGGCGCTGAAGCGACATCGGCGGATCTTGCGGCATAGCCGTCCATGGCCGAGGCGTTGAACGGCGGCTGCGTGCGTAGCGCCACGACCGGCTCCGCCAGGACCCGGCCGGCCGCGTCAGCCAGCGGAATGCTTTCGCCGGGTAATGGCGCAGCACCGTCCAGCAGGCGTTCGAGCGCTTCGGCGACCGGGACCAAGGCCATCAGGCATCCACCTTGTAGTCGCCGGACTTGCCGCCTGTCTTCTCGACCAGCCGGATGCCGGAAACCACCATGCCGCGGTCCGCCGCCTTGGCCATGTCGTAGATGGTGAGGCAGGCGACCGACGCCGCGGTCAGCGCCTCCATCTCGACGCCGGTCTTGCCGGTGACGCGGGCAAGCGCGGTGACCCTGAGGCCAGGCAGCGTGCGGTCCGGCTCGATCTCGACGGCAACTTTTGTCAGAAGCAGCGGATGGCAGAGCGGGATCAGCTCATGCGTTTTCTTCGCGGCCATGATACCGGCGATGCGGGCTGTGCCCAGCACATCGCCCTTCTTGGCATCGCCTGCGAGAATCATCTCCAGCGTTTCCGGCCGCATCGAGACAAAACCTTCGGCGATCGCCGTGCGGATCGTCTCGGCCTTGTCGCCGACATCGACCATATTGGCTTCGCCCTTGGCGCCAAGATGGGTGAGGGCCATCTCAGATGGCCTCGGCCGCTGCCTTGCCTGTCAGCAGAAGCTCGGTCGCCGCGGCCACGTTCGCTTGCCGCATCAGGCTCTCGCCGACCAGGAAGGTGCTGATGCCGGTCTTCTGCATCCTGAGGCAGTCGCCGTGGGTGAAGATGCCGCTCTCGCTGACCAGCAGGTAGCCGCCCGGCACCATTCGCGCCAGCCGCTCGGAAGTCTCAAGGCTGGTCTCGAAGGTCCGCAGATTGCGGTTGTTGATACCGATCAGTTGCGACGACAATTTTAGCGCGCGCTCCGTTTCGGCCTCGTCATGCACCTCGATCAGCGCGTCCATCCCGAGTTCGAAGGCGATAGCTTCCAATTCGCTCGCCAGAGCATCGTCGACGCTTGCCATGATGATCAGGATGGCGTCTGCGCCCCAGGCTCGTGCTTCGTAGACCTGGTAAGGGTCGAATAGGAAATCCTTACGCAATGCGGGCAGGGACACCGCCTTGCGCGCCTTGGTGAGAAATTCCGGCGCGCCTTGGAAGGATGGCGCGTCGGTCAGCACCGAAAGGCAGGTCGCGCCACCTTTCTGATAGGCCTTGGCCAAGGCTGGCGGGTCGAAATCGGCGCGGATCAGCCCCTTGGAGGGGCTGGCCTTCTTGATTTCGGCAATCAACGCGAAGCCGCCGCCCCGGCGCTTGGCCTCGAGCGCAGCAAGGAAGCCGCGCGGCGGCTCGGCGTCCCTGGCCTTCGCCTTGATCTCGGCGAGCGGCATGGCGAGCTTGGCTGCCGCGATCTCGTCGCGCTTGTAGGCTTCGATCTTGCGCAGGATGTCCGACAAGGCCTTATCCGTTCGAAATCTCGACGAGCTTGTCCAGCACGCCAAGCGCGCGACCGCTGTCGATCGCTTGCGCCGCCGCCGCGATGCCGTCGGCAAGCGTCGTCGCCTTGCCGGCCACGACCAGCCCGGCGCCGGCATTCATCAGCACCGTGTCGCGATAGGCGCCGGCGGCGCCGCCCAGCATATCGCGCAGTTCCTTGGCGTTGTAGGCGGCGTCGCCGCCGCGCAGCTCTTCCTTGGTGTGCCGCTTCAGTCCGACGGCTTCCGGCGTCAGGGTGAAGCTGCGGATCTCGCCGCCGACAAGCTCCGCCACCTGGGTTTCACCCGTCGTGGTGATCTCGTCATAGCCGTCGCCATGGACGACCCAGGCGTGGTCGGCGCCCAGCGCTTTCAACGTCTCGGCCACCGGCATGATCCACTCCGGCAGGAAGACGCCGACCATCTGGCGGCTGACGCCGGCGGGATTCGACAAAGGCCCGAGCAGGTTGAAGATGGTGCGCGTGCCGAGCTCGACGCGGGTCGGCCCGACATGCTTCATCGCCGGATGATGCGCCGGCGCGAACATGAAGCCGACGCCGGTCTCATGGATGCAGCGGCCGATCATCTCCGGCGGGATGTCTATTCGGACGCCCAGCGCCGTCAGCACGTCGGCGGAGCCGGTCAGCGAGGACAGGCCGCGATTGCCATGCTTGGCGACCGGCACCCCGGCGGCGGCAATAACGAAGGCCGAAGCGGTCGAGATGTTGACCGAATGCGAATTGTCGCCGCCGGTGCCGACGATGTCGATGGCGCCTTGCGGCGCCTCGACGCGCAGCATCTTAGCGCGCATCGTGGCGACCGCGCCGGAAATCTCGCCTACCGTCTCGCCGCGCACGCGCAGCGCCATCAGGAAGCCGCCGATCTGGCCGGGCGTCGCGTCGCCCGACATGATGATGTCGAACGCCTCGCGCGCTTCCTCGAAGGAAAGCGCGGTGCCCGTGGCGACCTTGGCTATGTGTGTCTTCAGAGCGCTCATCGTGTCTGTGCTTGCGAAACGGCGTTCGGATCGATGCGAACGTCATATTGCGACTGCAACTGCGCCACCAACTGGTCGAGCAGATCGTCGGACATGCCGGCGCCGAAGGATTTCTGCGCGTCGTCCGGCACCGCGCTGCCATCGGCGCCTGCCGGCTCGAAGACCTCGGCGACCTTGAACAGGATCTGGCCGTCGCCGGTGGGCGAGGCGATCAAACCGGTACCGCCTTCGCCGACGCCGAACATGGCCGCCGCGCCTTCCTTGCCGAAATCGGCATCGTCGGCTTCGCGCTTCAGGCCGCGCTTGGTCTGCTTGTCGAGCTTAAGCTCGCCGGCGATGACGTCGAGCGTGGTGCCTGCCTTGAGGCGTTTTTCCAGCTCCTGAGCCCTAGCGTCGAGCCGCTTGTCGGTCTCGGCCTCCGTCCAGTCGGCGACGACCTTCTTGCGGACTTCATCCAGCGTGCGGTCGCGCGCCGGCGTGATCGACTGCACTTCGTAGAAGACGAAACCGTTGTCGGCAGTCGTCAGGCCCTCGTTCTCGGTATTGGGCTCCGCCGTGAACACCGATTTGATCAACTCGGCCGATTGCGGCAGGTCGTTGACGATCGTGCCGTCCGGCCGCTGGCCGGTACGGTCGATGGCGTCGATGGCGACGACCTTGAGCTTCAGCTTGTCGGCGGCCTGGGCAAGCGAGGCGCCCGAGGCACGGGTGTCCTCATAGCTGTCATGCACGTCGAGCAGGATGCGGTTCGCTTCGCCGAGCGCCAGGTCCTTGCGGATCTGGTCGGACACTTCCGAAAGCGGCTTCACCACCTGCGGCTTGATCTCGGTCACGCGCAAGAGCACGGGACCGAAGGCGCCCTGGATGACCTGGCTGACCTCGTTGGCATTGAGCGAGAAAGCCGCATCGGCCACCGCCTTGTCGGCGATCTTGTCCTTGGCCAGCGTGCCGAGCAGCGTGTCGGCCTGCGTCTTGCCTTCGGCGGTGACGAGCTTGTCGAAGGTAGCGCCAGCCTTCAGCGAATCCAAAGCGGCCTTGGCCGCATCCGGCGTCTTGAACACCAGCTGCTCGATGGTGCGCATCTCGGGCGTCGTGTAGCGCGCGATATTCTTGTTGTAGTCCTCGCTGACCTGCTGGTCGGTCACCGCGGACGGATCGGCTATGTCCTGCGGCTCCAACCTGACATAGGAGAATTTGCGATATTCCGGCGCGGCATAGTTCTTCTTGTTGGCGTCGAAATAGGCGTTGAGGGCGCTGTCCGACGGCGCCTCGATCGGCTGCACCAGCGTCTTCGGCAGCACGAGATAGTCGATCGTGCGATCCTCGCCGCGATAGAGAGAGACCGCCTTCAGGAAGGTCTGCGGAACCTTGAGGCCGTCGGAGATCGCCTCGACGATCTGCTGGCGCACGGCCACCTGCGAGCGGTTCCTGAGGTAGTCCTCAGGCCGCATGCCAAGCTCGCGCAGCAGATACTCGAAGGTCCGACGATCGAACTGGCCGCCGGGGCCTTTGAAAGCCGGATCCTCGCGCGTCAGTTCGGCCAGCCGATCCTTGGAGAGGCCGAGCCCGAGCTTGCGCGCCTGTTCGTCGAGCACGGCGCCCGAAACGAGCTGCGCCAGCACCTGGTTGTCGACACCGAGCAGCTTGGCCTGTTCGTGGGTGACGCGCTGGCCATATTGCTGCGACAGAAGGCTGAGCTGGCGGTCGTAAGCGAGGCGGTATTCGTTGATCGAGACCTCCGTGCCGCCGGCCGTGATCACCGCGTGATGGCCGCCCAGCACGCCACCCACCATGCGTGTGGTCGCGCCCCAGGCGAGGAAACTCACCACCAGCAAGGACAGCAACGCCTTCGCGACCCAGGTGCCTGCCGCGCTTCTCAATATACCAAGCATGCATACTTCCGATTTTTGCGCATTTTCGCGTGCGCCGAGTCTGAAACAAGCGCAATAGCGCCCTTCCAGTCCACTGTCGATTGCTTTGTGACCTGATTTTGGTAGTGAGGGCGCTGCTTAATGTCGCTCGGAGAACGCGCCCCATGACCCCTGGAATCCGCCCGCTTGTCGCCGGCAACTGGAAAATGAACGGCACCAGCGCCTCGCTCAACGAGCTGCGGTCGATCGGCAACGGGTTCATGAGCGGGCTCGACGCGGAGACCGAAGCGCTGGTGTGCGTGCCGGCGACGTTGCTCCAGCGCGCCGCCGAGATCCTGTCGCGCACGCCGGTGCGGGCCGGTGGAGAGGATTGCCATCCCAAGGAGAGCGGCGCCTTTACGGGCGAGATTTCGGCCGAGATGCTCAAGGATGCCGGCGCGAGCCACGTCATCGTCGGCCATTCCGAGCGCCGCGAACTGTTCGGCGACGACGATGCAATGGTCCATGCCAAGGCATCGGCGGCCTGGCGGGCAGGACTGGTGGCCATCATCTGCATCGGCGAGACGCGCGCCGAGCGGGAGGCGGGCGCCACGCTCGATGTCCTGTCGCGCCAGCTTGACGGTTCCGTACCGGCGAGCGCCACCGCCGCCAACACCATCATCGCCTACGAGCCGGTCTGGGCCATCGGCACCGGCCTGACGCCGACCGCCGCCGACGTCGCCGACGCGCACGCGCATATCCGGGGCAAGCTGACGGCGCTGCTCGGCGATGCCGCGGCCAGGATGCGCATTCTTTATGGCGGCTCGGTCAAGCCTTCCAACGCGGTGGAACTGCTTGGCGTCGAGAATGTCGATGGCGCGCTGGTCGGCGGCGCCAGCCTGAAGGCGGCCGACTTCCTGGCTATCGCGGAAGCATACATGAACATGGCTTAGGCTCATGCAGCATAAATCGTTGTAATGGCCGCATTGCTTCCCATATTCCCGGCCACGGGCTTGGAAATGCCGCCAAAGCATTGTAAGGAGCCGCCTCCAAATCATCGGTCGTATGCGCGGTCGCGCGCAAGGCCTCGCCAGGATAAATTATGGAAACCGTACTGATCGTCGTCCACCTCATGGTCGTGCTTGCCCTTGTCGGCGTGGTGCTGCTGCAGCGCTCCGAAGGCGGCGGCCTGGGCATCGGCGGCGGTTCCGGTTTCATGACCGCGCGGGGCGCTGCCAACGCGCTGACCCGCGCCACCGCCATCCTGGCGGCGGCCTTCTTCGTGACGTCGCTGGCGCTGTCGATCATTGCCCGCTACGGCGAAAAGCCGATCGACATCCTCGACCGTCCGGCAACGTCGACCTCGGGCAACGGCGTGCTCAACCAGCTGCCGGGATCGAATGGACCGGTGGGCAGCTCGCAACCCGCGGCCCCGGCCGGCGGTGCGACGACCACCACGCCGCTTGCCAATGGCACCACCGCGCCGGCCCCGGCCGCAACGCCTGCTCCGGCGCCCGCGAATCCGACCACCGCGCCGGCGGCCAACGGCGTCACCTTGCCGGTCACCCCTCAGGTTCCGAACCAGTAGCCGGACAGGCTCGGCCGCGATCTGTTGTTCTTTGAACACAGTCGCGGCAAATGCGCGCCCGATCACGAAGATTCAATCGGGCGTAGCGCCTGCCTCAGCTTGAGGCGATGACGGCTAATCGATTATAGATTGCGCGCGGCACTTTTCGGCGTCCTTGGGGGGCGCCGGGCGACGCCGTGGGCAACTTGCATTTGAACGATCGGATCTTCGCCATGCAGCTTCGCAGCTTCATCATTTTGGGAGTCTGTGCCGTCCTCGGCATGGGTTCCGCGGCCATCGCCGGACCGGCAAACATGGTCTCTTCACCGTCGGTAGAGAAGACCGACGCAATTCCTGTCGCCGCCAAGAGCGACGCATCGCAGTTGAAGCTTCTCAAGAAGAAGAAAAATCCGACCTCTGACGATCTCGCGCAGATCGGCAAGCTCGAGGCCAAGATCGCCGCCGACAAGCAGGCGGCAAAGGATAAGGCGCTCGAGGCTCGCAAGATGGCAATGCGCGAGGCCGCCAAGGCCAAGGCTGACGCGGCGCGCCAGGAATGGCTTGCCAAGAAGGGTACGGCCGCGCCGGCTGAAGTCGCCGACGCCAAGCCGGCCAAGAAGACCACCAAGATCATCTCGCTGCTGGAGCCGGTCGCGCCGATCATCCCGGCCAAGGCCGAGGAGCCTATCCCGGCTGAGGCCATGAACATCGCCGCCACCGGCAACAACGGTGAACTGCGCAGTGAGCAGCCCGGCCAGAAACAGGCGAGCAGCGGCGGTCTGTTCGACGGCCTCTTCGGCGGCGGCGTACAATCGACTTCGATCAGCTACCTGCCCGAGACCCGCGCGCTCGATTCGGCGCTGGCCAAGAAGGACGCCAAGCGACCTTTCAAGGTGAAGCCGGAATTCGTGCCGCAGGACGTTGCGTTCTCGGGTTATGAGCCGGGCACCATCGTCATCGATACCACTGCTCGTCGCCTTTACCTCGTCGAGAGCTTTTCGACGGCGCGGCGCTATGCCATCGCGGTCGGTCGCGAAGGCCTGCAGTTCAAGGGCACCGTGGCTGTCGGCGACAAGCAGGAATGGCCGCGCTGGATCCCAACGCTCGACATGCAGAAGCGCGAGCCGAAGCATTACGGCCAGTACAAGGACGGCATGAACGGCGGCGGCCAGAATCCGCTCGGCGCGCGCGCCATCTACCTCTATGACGGCAAGAAGGACACGCATCTGCGCATCCATGGCACGATTGCTCCCCAGTCGATCGGAACCAGCGCCTCGAACGGCTGCTTCCGCATGATCAACGAGCACGTCATGGACCTCTACAGCCGCGTCAGGATCGGCACCAAGGTCGTTATCATCTAACGATTTCCATCAAACTGCCCAAAGGGCCGGCGACGCCGGCCCTTTTGTTTTGAATCTTTGCCTTGAAGCATGTCGTTCCCCCAAACCGTTCCATGCTTTTGGGCGACATGCTTCGGGAAAGGCTCTTTGCGAGCACCCGCGCCATTAGGGAAAAAGCCTTCGCGGCGGTTTTTTCTCTGGCGGAATCAATCAGGCCGCGTTAAGCGATGACTCCCATGGCGCGATATGTATTCATCACAGGCGGCGTGGTTTCCTCACTCGGAAAAGGCATCGCCGCAGCAGCTCTTGGGGCTCTTCTGCAGGCGCGAGGCTATCGCGCGCGGATCAAAAAGCTCGATCCCTACCTCAATGTCGACCCCGGGACGATGTCGCCGTACCAGCACGGCGAAGTGTTCGTGACCGACGACGGCGCCGAGACCGACCTCGATCTCGGCCATTACGAGCGCTTCACCGGGCGCTCGGCGAACCAGCAGGACAACATCACCACCGGCCGCATCTACAAGAACATCATCGAGCGCGAGCGGCGCGGCGATTATCTCGGTGCCACCGTGCAGGTGATCCCGCACGTCACCGACGAGATCAAGCATTTCGTGCTGGACGGCAATGACGACTACGACTTCGTGCTGTGCGAGATCGGCGGCACGGTCGGCGATATCGAGGCGATGCCGTTCCTGGAAGCGATTCGCCAGCTCGGCAACGACCTGCCGCGCAACAATGCGGTCTACGTGCATCTGACGCTGATGCCCTACATCCCGACCGCCGGCGAATTGAAGACCAAGCCGACGCAGCATTCGGTCAAGGAACTGCGCGGCATCGGTATCGCGCCGGACATCCTTCTGGTGCGCGCCGACCGGCCGATCCCGAAGGAAGAGCGCCGGAAACTTTCGCTGTTCTGCAACGTGCGCGAAAGCGCCGTCATCCAGGCGCTGGACGTGCCGCATATCTACGACGTGCCTCTGGCCTATCACCAGGAAGGCCTCGATTCGGAAGTGCTGGCGGCGTTCGGCATCGACCCGGCGCCGAAGCCGCGCATGGAGCCGTGGCAAAAGCTTTCCAACCACATCCACAATCCGGAAGGCGAGGTGACGATCGCCATCGTCGGCAAATATACCGGCCTCAAGGACGCCTACAAATCGCTGATCGAGGCGCTGTCGCATGGCGGCCTCGCCAATCGCGTCAAGGTCAAGCTCGACTGGATCGAAAGCGAGATCTTCGAGAAGGAAGATCCGGCGCCGTGGCTGGAGAAGGTGCATGGCATCCTTGTTCCCGGCGGCTTCGGCGAGCGCGGTTCGGAAGGCAAGATCCTGGCGGCAAAGTTCGCGCGCGAACGCAAGGTGCCTTACTTCGGCATCTGCTTCGGCATGCAGATGGCTTGCATCGAGGCGGCCCGCTCGCTGGCGGGTGTCGACCATGCATCGTCGACCGAGTTCGGCCCGACCGACGAGCCCGTCGTCGGCCTCATGACCGAGTGGCTGAAGGGCAATATGCTTGAGAAGCGCAGGGTCACAGGCGATCTCGGCGGCACGATGCGGCTTGGCGCTTATCAGGCCGAACTCGCCAAGGGCTCGAAAATAGCGGATATCTACGGCGACACGCAGATTTCCGAGCGCCACCGGCACCGCTACGAAGTCAACATCGACTACAAGCAGCGGCTCGAGGATTGCGGCTTGGTGTTTGCGGGCATGTCGCCCGACGGCGTGCTGCCGGAGACGGTCGAATATCCTGACCATCCCTGGTTCATCGGCGTGCAGTATCACCCCGAGCTGAAGAGCCGCCCGCTCGACCCGCATCCGCTGTTCGCGAGCTTCATCTCGGCCGCGGTGGATCAGTCGCGGCTGGTCTGAGCGATCGGCTGGCGAACCGTGCCATGCAGACTTACGTCGCGCTGCTTTACAGCATCATCCTCGGCGAGGGACGGCGGGTCGTCATGTCGGACCTCAAGGCGATGGCCGAAAGGATCGGCCTGAAGAACGTCCGAACGCTGGTGGCGACGGGCAATCTGGTCTTCGAGGCGCGGACGGCCAGAATTTCCGATCTCGAGCATCGGCTGGAAAAGGCCTTCGAAGAGACTTTCGGCCGCCATGTCAATATTATCGTGCGCGGCGCGGAGGATTGGTTGAAGCTCGCGGCCGGCAATCCATTCCCGGACGATTCCGCGGACGCCGCCGACCAGGTGGCGGTGCGCGTCATGCGCAGGCCGGCGCCCGTCGAGGCCGCCGCAGCGCTCCAGGCCTACGCTGCCGAGGACGAGAAGGTGCTTTTGGTCGACGGCGATATCTGGGTGGTCTTTTCCCGCGAAAGACCGAGCTCGCGCCTGCTCGCGGCAGCAAGCCACAAGCGCATGGGCATCGGCACGTCGCGCAACTGGAACACGGTGCGGCGCTTGGCGGAGATGGTAGGCGGTAGGCAGTAGGCAGTAGGCAGTAGGCAGAGTGTTCTCTGTTGCCTAGGCCCTACTGCCTATTGCCTCATTTTCAAGCCTTCGCCACCTTCGCACCTGCTCCGAGCGCCATGGTGCGCAGCACGTAATAGACGGCGCCCGCGATCGCCACGCCGAAGAACCAGCCATAGACGCCCCACCAGGACGGCAGCCAGTTGGTGAAGTTGGGCAGGATCGAGGAGAAGATGGCGCCGATGCCGGCGGCGATGAAGGCGTTGACATGCCAGCCGCTCTGGAAACGGAACTCGCCGTCCTCGCGATAGAGCGCCTCGACGTCGACCTCGCTTTTGCGGATCAGGTAGTAGTCGACCATCATCACGCCGAAGATCGGTCCCATCGTCGCGCCGATGATGTTGACGAAGGAAGCGGCGCTGCCTTCCCATGGCGCGAAGGGATAGAGCACCAGGGCGATCAGCGCCGCGATGTAGCCGCCCTTCTTGAAGTCGATCTGGCGCGGGAAGACGTTGGAGAAGTCGAACGCCGGCGAGACGAAATTCGCCACGACGTTGATGCCCAGCGTCGCCACCGCGAAGGTCAACGCGGCGAGGGCGGCCAGGAACCAGCTGTCGAACTTGGCCGAGATCTGGTCGGGATGGAGCAGCACCTCATGGTAGACGTCATAAGCGGCGATCGTCGTGACGCCGGCCACCAGCGAGAACAGGATGAGATTGACCGGCAGGCCCCAGATGTTGCCCTTGCGCAGCGCCGCCTTGTCCGGCGCATAGCGGGCGAAATCGCAGAAGTTGAGGTAGAGCGCCGAGAAATAGGTCACCCAGATCGCCGCCACCGCGAACAGCGCGGTCCAGGAACCGGGCTCGCCCGGAACGCCGGCGTCCTTGGTCTTGTCCAGCAGCACATCCGTCGGGATGTCGCTGGTGAAGGCGAAAGTGCCCGACTTGACGCAAAGATAGATAGCCAGGATCAGCATCATGATCCACACGGCCGGGCCGGCCCAGTCCTGGAAGCGGCGGACGGTTTCCATGCCCTTCTGGATGATCAGCAACTGCAGCGCCCAGATGATGACGAAGCAGATCACCTCCAGGGTCGAATGTCCCAGAAAGTGCGAGCTCTTGTTGAACTCGTCGAACCATTGCAGGCGCGTCAGCAGCGCCACAATGGCGCCCGAAGCCGCGGCTGTCTGGGCGCCGTACCAGAAGCAGGCGACGATCGCGCGCACCAGAGCCGGGACGTTGGCGCCCCAGATGCCGAAGGAGGCGCGGGCAAGCACGGGGTAGGGCACGCCGGTCTTCACGCCGGCATAGCCGACCATGTTCATCAGCGCGTAGATGATCAGCGAGCCGATGCCGATGGCGATGATGAAGTTGACGAAGCCGCCGCAGAACAGAAACAGGCTGGCCGCCAGGTAGTAGCCCCAGAGGCTGTGGACGTCCGAGGTCCAGACGTTGAAGATCGAAAACGGTCCCCAGTTCCTGACCGTTGCCGGAGCCAGATCCTCGTTGTAGAGGTCAGGCGATGCGCCTTGAATGGTCATTGCAAGTGTTCCCCTTGTTGCAAAACGCGCCGTCACGCGTTTGGCTGTAGAGGTTAAGCCTGACGCTGGGGAACCGGCAAGCAACCCATTTGCCGGCTTTCGCCTTAAAGATATTCAATGAGAATCGCCGTTATCCGACGGCTTCGGACTTGAACCGAGCTGAGTCGCCAAGCGGTTCGCGCAGGCTAGCCGGTTCCGAATTTTTTCCGACAGCAACCAAATTTGTTTGGAACCGATCCATAAGACGTGCGTTTAAAGAAGTTCGGCTGCTCTGCGGCCGACCGGGAGGAAAACTATGGATCGCTTGCATTTCTTTACCCCAGTGCGAATTGCGCGTGGGCAGGGATACCCTGTGGAGGAAGTCGATAGCGTCTCCGAGGCGATGGTGTTCCTGCGGAAGTGGCCAACGGGCAGACGCGGCCCGGTTTATCAATGCGCCCTGAATTGCTGCGCGGCGGCTGTGTCGGGCAAGATGTCGGCCGAGGAAGCGCGCAAAGCCTTTGTCGGCTTTGCCCGCATCACCCGGCTGCTAGACGACGACATGGCGCTGCCGCTGGGTGGCGCGTCGATGGACAATGTCTACGCCCTGAGGCGGTAGGCTAAGCCGGTATTTGGCAAATAGAGAACGCCGCGCCTACTCGGCGCGGGGAGTTTGTCGTTTTGCATCGGTCCCGACACGGCCGAGATGTCTTCCCCTTTGTCCGTTCCGCGCAGTTCTGGGGCACCCGGTAGGAAATCGTCGCGAAATCGCTTATGTGAGCGCGATGCCTCGTTGATCGAGGATCAGAGAATCCGCCGGACGTGATGGAAAAGAGCAGCGATTACAAAAAGGTGCGGCTTGCCATAGCTCCAATGATGGACTGGACGGATCGGCATTGCCGGTTCTTCCACCGCCAGTTGACGTGCCGGGCTCTGCTCTACACCGAGATGGTTGTGGCCGATGCCGTCATCCATGGCGCTCGCGAGCGGCTGCTCGGCTTCGATGACGCTGAGCATCCGGTTGCCCTGCAGCTTGGCGGATCGGATCCGGCAAAACTCGCCGAGGCGGCGCGGATCGGCGAGGCCTTCGGCTATGACGAGGTCAACCTCAATGTCGGCTGCCCGTCCGACCGCGTCCAGTCGGGCACGTTCGGCGCCTGCCTGATGAAGACGCCGGTTCTGGTCGCCGAATGCGTCGCGGCGATGAAGGCCGCGGTGAAAGTCCCCGTCACGGTCAAATGCCGCATCGGCGTCGACGATCAGGACCCGGAGCCTGCTCTCGATATGCTTGCCGACAGCGTTCTCGCCGCGGGCGCCGACGCGCTCTGGGTGCATGCCCGCAAGGCCTGGCTGGAGGGGCTGAGCCCCAAGGAGAACCGGGAAATTCCACCGCTCGACTATCCGCGCGTCTACCGGCTGAAGGCCAGAAAGCCGAACGAATTCATCGGCATCAATGGCGGCATTCAATCGCTCGCCGAGGCGTCGGCTCATCTCGGGCATGTCGACGGCGCGATGCTCGGCCGCGCGGCCTATCACACGCCCGGCATCCTTGCCGGCGTCGATGCCGCCTTCTACGGCGAGGCGGCAACCACCTTCGACCACGCGGCGCTGATCGACGCCATGGCCGGCTACGCGGCGCGCCATATCGAGCGGGGCGGGCGGCTCGGCCACATTACGCGACACATGGTCGGACTGTTCCACGGCTTGCCTGGGGCGCGCCGCTTCCGGCAAATCCTGTCGACGGATGCGAACAGGCCTGGCGCCGGGGCGGAGGTGTTGAAGACCGCGTTTTCCGCAATCGATTTCGCGGCGGCGGAAGCCGAGGCAGCCTGACCTTCGGTTAAAACGCGTTGCGTTTTAAGTCATTTTCCTATGCATGTCGTGGTCCCAGAACCGCTACGCACTTCTGGGCGACATGCATTAGTCCCGCAGGATCATGCGGTCGCCGCGCACGTCGAAGCCCGACAATGAACCGATGAAGTTCATGCCGAGCAGGCTTTGGTCCAACATGCCGGGCGCAGCGACCATCACCGATATGTCCTTGCGCACGATGCCGCCGATCGCCACCTCGTCGGTCTTGACCGTCGCCGCGCGCGCCATGCCGTTGGCGGTGGAGACGTCCACGCTGTAGCTGAGCGCCGCCGGGTTGAACCCCGCGGCTTGCGCATCTTCGGACGTCAGCACCGTGCTCGTCGCACCCGTGTCGACCACGGCGCGCACCGGCGTGCCGTTGACCAGGATGCGGGCCTCGAAATGGCCGTTGTCGGCCTTGTCGAGCGTGACGGTCGGGCGGCCATTCTCCACGCCGAGCGCCAGCGGGCTGCCCGGGACGAGGCCGGCGGTCACGCGGCTCGCGACGTCCTGCAGTTCGTAGCGATACTGGTAGCCGGCGATCAGCACGAGCACGAACGCGGCCCAGACGCCGAGATTGCGCGCCATGTCGCCCATCGGCCGGCCGGAGCGGAGCAGGCTCGCGCCGATCACCATGACCAGCACGCCGACCCAGATCAGCCGGCCGAAATCGTTGTTGGCCATGCCGAAGGTGTGGCCGGCTGAATTGTTGAGCATCAGCATCACCAGCCCGACGCCGATCACCGCTATGACGATCCAGAACAGCCGGTTCATCGGTTTCTTCTCACAAGACGCCGCGCTCGCGCGCCATGCGGCTGCGCCGGGTTTCACGACGCGGCCGCCGCTCGACTGTTTCGAGCCGCGCTGGCAATTCGGACATCACCGCCCGGCGCGTTTCGGGGGTCATCGTCAGCCAGCCGGAAATCTCGTCGCGCGTGCGGCCGCAACCGAAGCAGAAGCCGGTTTTCATATCGATCGAACAGACCAGGATGCAGGGGGATTCGATGGCGGACATGCTGTTCTCTTGCCTTTATTCCACATGGTGCAACCGCCGGAGCAATGCAAGCCCTTCGCAATGCGCCACAGGGCAACGCGTTCGCGGCATCGTCAGGCGGTTGTGCCGGCTGGAGAAGGCGGCTATGCCGCTTGCGATTTCCGCAACGGACCGCGACCGACATAAATGACCGCAACGCCTTTCGACGATTTCCGAAGCCTCCTGGCGGCGTTGCCGCCTGCCGATGACGCGGCGGCGGCCCGTGTCCGCGCGCTGTTCGCCAAAGCGGACAAACCGAAGGAATCGCTCGGCCGCATCGAGGACATCGCGACCTGGATTGCCGCCTGGAGCGGACGCGCGCCACCGGCGATCAACCGGCCGCTGATGGCGATCTTCGCCGGCAATCACGGCGCCGTCAGGCACGGCATTTCGCCGCGTCCGGTGGCGGCGACCGCCAACGAGGTCGAACTCTGCGCCGCAGGCGGCGCCGCGATCAACCAGGTCTGCGTCGCCAACGATCTCGGCCTGAAAGTCTTCGACCTCGCCTTGGACATTCCTACGGGCGACTTCACCGAGGAAGCCGCGCTCGACGAACGCGGCTGCGCCGCGACCATGGCCTTCGGCATGGAGGCGGTGGCGGGCGGCGCCGATCTTCTGTGCCTTGGCGATCTCGGAGTCGGCAATTCGACGATCGCCGCCGCGCTTTGCGCCGCGCTGTTCGGCGGCAACGGGGCCGATTGGGTCGGGCCAGGGTCGGGCGCCGACGCTGCGATGACCGCGTGCAAGGCCGAGGTCGTCGATCGGGCGCTGGCATTCCACGGTTCCGGCCTGGACGATCCGCTCGAGGCCTTGCGCAGGGTCGGCGGACGCGAGTTCGCGGCGATCTGCGGCGCCATTGTGGCGGCGCGCATGGAGAAGATTCCTGTTCTGTTCGACGGGTTCGCGGCGACCGCGGCGGCCGCTGCCCTTTACGCGGCCAATCCTGGCGCGCTCGATCACTGCCTGCTTGCCAGCCTATCGCCGGAGCCCGGCCACGCCAAGGCGGCCGAACGGCTCGGACTGCGGCCACTGCTCGATTTCAGCATCAGCCATGGCGAAGGGGTAGGGGCCGCTCTCGCCGCCGGAATCGTCAAGGCCGCGGCGTTGACCAGTTCCGGCATGGCGATGGCTATCCGGCTTTAGAGCCGACAGGGATTGCCTCAGCGGCGCCCCCGCGCCGCAACGGTCTTGGTCGGCAAAGCCGGCAATTCTTCCATCACCCGGCTCAACGGGAAAATGGCGATCGCCTCGGTGCCCTCACGCAGCTTGGAATGCAGCTCGAACTCGCCGCCATGCATGGCGAGCAGGCCCTGCACGATCGGCAGGCCGAGGCCGGTTCCCTGTTCGGCGCTCTTGATGGCGATGGAGCCCTGGCCGAAAGCGGAAAGCACCACCGGGATTTCCTCCTCTGGTATGCCCGGTCCGTTGTCCTTGACCGAGATGTACTGACCGCCGCCGGCGGTCCAGCCGACGCGTACGCGCACTTCGCCGCCGGACGGAGTGAACTTGATCGAATTGGACAGGAGGTTGAGCGTGATCTGCCTGACTGCGCGCTCATCGGCGAAGAGCCGCGGCAAGGTCTCCTCGAATTCCTGGATGACGCGGATGTCCTTGTTGCGGGCACGCAGCTCCATCATGTGGCAGCAATCCTCGACTATGGTCACCAGCACGACCGGCTCCTCGTTGAGCTGGTAGCGGCCGGCCTCGATGCGCGACAAATCGAGGATCTCGTTGATCAGGTCGAGCAGGTGCTGTCCGGACTCGTGCACGTCATGGGCATAGTCGCGGTAGGTCGGATTGTTCATCGGCCCCAGCACTTCATTGGCCATCACTTCGGAGAAGCCAAGGATGGCGTTGAGCGGCGTCCTGAGTTCGTGGCTCATGGAAGCGAGAAAACGCGATTTCGCCAGATTGGCGTCCTCGGCGCGCCGCCTTGCCTCGTCCGACATCGATTTGGCCGTCTCCACCTCGGCGATCAGCGCGTCCTTCTCCGAGCGGAAGGAGAGCAGCATCAACGAAGCCCGGTTGAGATGACGCGCGACGTAGCCGAAGAAGGGAAGCGCGGCGATAAGCAACGCCGCCATCGTGGCTTCGATCGGCGTCCACAGGCGCAGGATGGTGTAGACGTAAACGGCAACGGGAATTGTAAAGGTGGCCAACAGCGCACCGCCAAGCGAGGAGGCCATCACGGCGGTCGTCGCCATGGCGACCAGCAGCACCATGGCCTTGGCGACATGGAACTGGTCGATCTGGCAGGTGTCGCAGCCGATCCAGGCGAACCACGCCCAGCCAAGGCCGCACAGGAAGTGGCCGATCAAGAAGTCGCGGTGCGTCTGCGCCGGGTCGAGTTCGGCTGCGTCGGTTCGCTCCACGCGACGCGCCATGAAAGCGACGATCGCGTAGCAAAGCAGCATCGACAAGGCCCAGATGGTGACTTGGCTGTCCATTCCCGCCAGCCGACCAACGGCCGCCACGGCGAGCACGAGCAGCGGGATCGCGACCGCGCCGACCACCATGGCGCGCGCATGCAGTTTCAGCAGTTCACGATCGAAGTCGAGGCTGCCAGCCTGCTGCGAGAGGCGGTCGCGCGTCTTGCGCACCGCGCGCGCCACATCGCTGTTGCGGTGCGGTTTACGGCGGTCCACAATAAATTTATCCGCTGTGTTCGAGCGTTGCAAAGGCATACAGACTTCAATTTCTGCGCGCAGCGACTGTCAGTTCGTTAAGCTACGTTCGAATGATTAAGAGACTGTTTGCCATATGAGCCGTTTCGGGCCGCGAGGACCGCGCCGACGCTACGCGGCAAGTTCGCCGCGAAGCCTCTGGCGCAAGCTGTTGGACTATGGGCTGGCCTTCCTGTTGCTCGGATTGCTTATCCTGGTGGCGGCGCGCCTCGACCGCTTCGAAACACGCAAGGAGCAAGGCACGGCGATCGTCAATGACGGCGATTCGATCACGCTCGGGACCGAGCGCATTCGCATGCGCGGCATCGACGCTCCGGAATATCAGCAGACCTGCCAGAAGGCCGGCGCCGACTATCCCTGCGGCAAGCTGGCGCGGCAGGCGCTGGTACGCCTTATCGCCGGCAGGCCTGTTTCCTGCAGCGGCTGGCAGCGCGACCGCTACGGCCGCCTGCTCGGCGATTGCAGGGCAGGAGACGCCGACCTGAACCGGGCCCAGGTGCAGGCCGGATGGGCGGTTGCCTTCGGCGACTTCGAGACCGAGGAAGTGGTGGCGAGAGCGGCCAAGGCCGGCATCTGGGCAGGCACCTTCGAGGAGCCGCAGCAATGGCGTGACAGCCATCACAATGCGCCGGTCGAGAGAACGCACGGCATGCTGGCCTCGTTCGGCGACGTGCTGCGCGAATTTGTTCGCTTCTGGTGATGGGCGGAGCCGCCTATGATCCGATGGAGAAGCTGGAGGATGGAATGAAGTTGTTCGATGGCGGCCGCGCGCCCAACCCCCGGCGCGTGCGCGTCTTCCTTGCCGAGAAGGGACTGACGGTGCCGCTGGTGCCCGTCGACATGGGCGCGATGGAGCATCGCGGCGAGCAGGTGGCGCAGCGCAATCCGCTGCGGCGCCTGCCTGTGCTCGAGCTCGACGATGGCACCATCATCACCGAATCGATCGCCATTTGCCGCTATTTCGAGGAGTTGCATCCCAAGCCCGCGCTGTTCGGCACGGGCGCGCTCGGCAAGGCCATGGTGGAGATGTGGCAAAGGCGCATGGAACTGAACCTGATGGCCAGTGTCGCCGCCGCGTTCCGGCACATCCATCCTGCGATGAAGGAGTGGGAAGTGCCGCAAATCCCGGAATGGGGCGAGGCCAACAAACCGAAAGCGATCGAATTCCTGCACCTCCTCGACCACGAACTGGCGGAGCGCGAATTCGCCGCCGGCGATAGCTACTCGGTCGCCGACATCACCGGGATGATCGCCATCGATTTCATGAAGCCGGCACGCATCAGGGTGCCGGAGGAGTGTACGAATGTGCTGCGCTGGTATGCAGCGCTTACAAGCCGGCCGAGTGCAGGCGCCTGAGCGACAACAATTGGATAGTCAGCCTGATAGGAGAGAAGCGCTGGAGCGCCTCACCGCCAGGGTGCGGACCTGCCGCATCTGCGTCGAGGAGCCGCTTGGGCGGCCTTTACCGCATGAGCCGCGGCCGGTGCTGCAGCCGTCCTCCACCGCGCGGGTCCTGCTTGCCGGCCAGGCGCCGGGCACAAAAGTGCATTTGTCGGGCGTGCCGTTCACCGACGCCTCCGGAGACCGGCTGAGAAGCTGGCTCGGTGTGAGCAGCGATGAGTTCTACGACACCGAAAAATTCGCCATCGTTCCGATGGGCTTTTGCTTTCCCGGACAGGACGCCAAGGGTGGCGACTTGCCGCCGCGCCGCGAATGCGCGCCAGTCTGGCGCGCTCAATTGATGGCGCTGATGCCGCAGATCGACCTGGTTCTGACCATCGGCGGCTATGCGCAGGCCTGGCATATGGGCACGACACGCCTGCCGTCGCTGACCGAGACAGTCAGGAACTGGCGTGCCATATGGGATGGACCGGCCGTCCCGAAAGTGCTGCCGCTGCCGCATCCATCCTGGCGAAACATCGGCTGGCTGAAGAAGAATCCCTGGTTTGAAATGGATTTGCTGCCCTTCCTGAGGTCGGAAATCCGCTATCGCATCGATTAGGCATCTTGCAAGAAATCACTCGCTTTTGCCGCCATCGGCAGAATTTCTTTCTTGTGAAAGGCTTGGATAAAAGGGATTATAGCCAAACTATTCCCCTGGAGCTTCCCATGGATCGTCTCGACAGAAAAATTCTCCGCCTCCTGCAGGAGGACGCGACGCTCGCGGTCGCCGATGTCGCCAAGAAAGTCGGCCTGTCGACCACGCCGTGCTGGCGGCGCATCCAGAAACTCGAGGAGGAGGGCGTCATCCAGCGGCGCGTTGCCATTCTCGACCATGTGAAGGTCAATGTGCGCGTCACCGTCTTCGTGTCGATCCGCACCAATTCGCACAGCCATGAATGGCTGCGGCGCTTCTCCGAGGTCATCCAGGAATTCCCGGAAGTGGTCGAGTTCTACCGCATGAGCGGCGATGTCGATTACCTGCTGCGCGTGGTGGTTCCGGATATCGCCGCCTATGACGCTTTCTATAAGCGGTTGATTGCCAAGATCGAGATCCGCGACGTCTCCTCGTCCTTCGCCATGGAGCAGATCAAATACACGACCGAGATCCCGCTCGACTACATGGTGCTGGACAAGGAATCGGGCGCGAACGCGGCGTGATCAAAGGGTGCTCGCCGATTCCCGCACTCGAGTGGGGCGGCGAGCTTAGTTCTTCCTTTTGTTGAGGAAATTCCACGGCGAGTTGACCGGCAGCGTGACCGTGTCCGGCACGCTGTCGACGCTTGCCACCTCGGCCCTGCGCACCGTGTAGCCCGACTGGACGATCGAGACGCCGTCGAGGATGAAGAGCTGGCTCTTCTCCATGCCGGGCTTCAGCACACCGGTGACGGCGACCGGCTCGTAGGTCTCTTTCATCTTGTAGGGATGCGCCGGCGTCACCAGCACGATCTGGTTCGGCGGCGGCGTCGGCATGTGGCTGCAGGCGCCCGTCCACGGCACCAGCAGGAACTGGTAGACAAGGTCGCCATCGCGATCGACTGGCAATGCATAGCCGGCTAATTGTATCGTCTTGTCCTGCAGATTGAGCGACAAGGTCTCACCGTGGTCTGGCAGTTTTGCCGCGATCATCGGCAGGTTCGCGTCCTCGGCAACGGCTTGCATGGCTGGGCGCAGATCCTTCCACAGGATATGCGCGACATCGGCCGCGGCATCGGCTCCCGAGGCAGCGAACAGCAGCACGGCCGCCAACATCGCGCACGATCTGAAACGCTTGTTCATGGCCGCTCCATCCTCCGCCAGTCGATTTGCGGAATCGAGTAAAAGCGTCGTGAGCGGTCCAGGCTCAACGGCTCAACCGCATCACATGCCGGCGCGTGCCGGCGGTGCCGATTTCATGGAAGCCCCGCGCGACGAACATGTCGCGAAAACCCATGAAGCGATAGCTGGGCGCCGCCTCGTCGACGGGATAGGCCTCGATGATGCGTGCGCCTTTGCGGAAGGCATGGTCGATCGCCGCATCGAGCAGGGCGGAAGCCAGCCCGCCGCCGCGCAAAGCCCTCGGCACATAGAAGCAGACGATCGACCATATGCCGGTTTCGGTGTCGTCCTGCTGCTTCGAAAGTTTCCGGTAGGTCTCGCGCGGCGCGACCGAGCACCAGCCGACTGGTCCGCCGTCCAACTCGGCGACGATGCCGACCGGGGTGCCGGCATCGATGAGCGCCATCATCATGCGCTTCTTCTCATCGTTCTCACTGTGTTCGCGGCTGGAATGGCGCCAGGCCATGCACCAGCAATATTTCGGCGCGCCCGGCTGCTCGAACAGGTTCTCGAAGCCGGCCCGCGTCTCCGGCGTCACCTCGACGAAGCGAATCCCGGCAAGGTCAGGCTTTTGCGGCTGCGAGCCTTTCGAGCTGTCTGGCATCGGTCAGTTCCTTCACCGCATCCTTGCCGATCCAGCGTGCCGTCTTGTCGGACGATGCCGCCAGTTTTTCTGCGAGCGCAAGGGCAGGGGCGTGCAGGCTCATCGACCGCTTGCCGATCTGCCGCAACGCCCAATTGACCGCCTTGCGGACGAAATTGCGCGGGTCGCCGGCATGTCTCTCGATCAGCGGCAGATAGGCAAGGAAGGTCGCGTCCGGCTCTTTCTTGAGATGCACCGCGCTCCAGGCCAGCATGGCGAAGGCGGTGCGGCGGACGAATTCGCGTTCGTCTTCGGCAAACTCGTCGATCAGTTCGCGCCAGAACGGCGTTTCGGCGAACAGGTCCGCGACGGTGTCGACGATCTCCCAGCTGTCGAAATCCGCCGCCCAGCGCCGGCATTGATCGATGCCGACCTTGTTCGGCTCGCCGGTGAAGGCCGCCATCAGCCGCGCTTCGCGGACACCGCTGTCCCACAGCAGAAGCGATCGCTCGTGGTTCTTCTTCAGTTTGCGCGCCAGCGGCCGCAATTCGGAATTGCCGACGCCGAGCGCGCTCGTGGTGTTGATGCCGAAGCGCGCCATGCCTGCCCGGTTCGCCTCGGTGCCGATCGCGCGCAAATGAGCGACGATGTCGTCGGCGCTCCAGCTCGGATCGGGCAGGGGCATTGCGTCGCCTATTTTTCGAGGCGCGCGAGCAGCGAGGACGTGTCCCAGCGCCTGCCGCCCATGTCCTGCACATCCTTGTAGAACTGGTCGACAAGCGCCGTCACCGGCAGCTTGGCGCCGTTGCGGTTGGCCTCCGCCAGGCAGATGCCGAGATCCTTGCGCATCCAGTCGACGGCGAAGCCGAAATCATATTTGCCGGCATTCATCGTCTTGTGGCGGTTTTCCATCTGCCAGGAGCCGGCCGCGCCTTTGGAGATCACCTCGATCACCTTCTCGATGTCGAGCCCCGCCTTCTTACCGAAATGGATGCCTTCGGCCAGCCCCTGAACGAGGCCGGCAATGGCGATCTGGTTGATCATTTTCGTCAGCTGGCCGGCACCCGCCGATCCCATCAGGCCGACCATGCGAGCGTAGGCGTCGATGACGGGCCTCGCCTTGTCGAAGGCGGCCTCATCGCCGCCGACCATGACGGTCAGCACGCCGTTCTCGGCGCCGGCCTGGCCGCCGGACACCGGCGCGTCGAGGAAGAAGAAGCCCGCCTTGCGCGCGGCTTCGTCAAGCTCACGCGCGACCTCGGCCGAGGCAGTGGTGTTGTCGATGAAGATGGCGCCTTTCTTCATCGCGGCGAAGGCGCCGTTCGCACCTGTGGTGACCGAACGCAGATCATCGTCATTGCCGACGCAGGAGAAGACGAAGTCCTTGCCTTCGGCCGCTTCGGCCGGCGTCAGCGCCAGTTTGCCGCCATGCTGGGCCACCCACTGCTCGGCCTTTGCCTTGGTGCGGTTGTAGACGGTGACGTCATGGCCGCCCTTGTTCCTGAGGTGCCCGGCCATCGGATAGCCCATGACGCCAAGACCGAGAAATGCCACCGATGCCATGAGCTACCTTTCGCAAACGAATTTCAGTTGCGGAAGCTCTATGCCCTGCAGCGGATTCGTCAAGGCGCGGGGAGCCGCATCGACTGGCCCAGGCCCACGCGATTTCGGCCTAGCGGTGCAGGTGGACAGTGATGCGGCGCTCGATCCATTCGACGCCGTGGCGCAGGATCTCGACCATCACCAGATAGACGATCGCCACCCAGATATAGGCTTGGATGTCGAAGGATTTTGCGTAGGCAAGCTTGGCGTTGCCCATCAGGTCGTAGACCGTGATGATGGCGACGATTGCCGAAGCCTTGATCATCAGGATGAGTTCGTTGCCGTAGGGTCTCAGCGCGACGATGATCGCCTGGGGCAGGACGACTTTGCGCAGCGTCTGCAATTTGTGCAGGCCGAGCGAGGCTGCACCTTCCCATTGGCCGCGCGGCACGCTTTCGATGGCGCCACGCAGGATTTCGGCCTGGTAGGCGGCGGTGTTGAGCGAGAAGGCAAAGACACCGCAATAGAAAGCTTCGCGGAAGAACCACCACAGCCCGACCGTCTCAAGCTCCGGCCGGAACGAGCCGACGCCGTAATAGACCAGGTAGGTCTGCACGAGCAGCGGCGTGCCGCGGAAGAAGTAGACATAGCAATAGGCAAGCCCGGACAGGATCCTGTTCTTCGACATGCGGCCGTAGGCGACGGGAAGCGACAGGATTGCGCCAAGGACCATCGAGATGGCGACCAGCGACAGCGTGGTGCCCAAGCCTTGAAGATAGGCTGGCGCGTACCTGGCGAAGAACGCGGCGTTCCATGCGTAGACCAGATAGGCAACGATGCCGACGCCGAACAGAATCCAGATGCCGACCAGCGCGGAGCCAAGGATGCGGGCTCGCGGCCAGCCGCGCGCTTGCGGCGGCGGCTTGTCGATGGCGATAGCCTGGCTGACGCTCATCGCGCCTCCCTCCGTCCGAGGTGGCGCAGGATGTAGCTCGTGGCGATCGACGACAGGACGGCCAGCGCCAGGAAGATCAGCGCCGCAACGCTGTAGAACAGGAAGGAATGCTTGGTGACGCGCGCCGCGACGCCGGATTGGCGCAAGGTTTCGGCCAGATTGACCACCGAGACCAGCGAGGTGTCCTTGAGCAGGCTCAGCCAGCAATTCTCCAGGCCCGGAAAAGCGATGCGTATCAGCTGCGGCAGGACGATGAGCCGCATCGTCTGCCATTTCGACAGGCCAATGGCGTAACCACCCTCATACTGGCCTTTCGGAATGGCACGAAACGCGGAGAGAAAGACCTCGCTGGCGTAGGAGGAGAAGATCAGCGACAGCACGATCATGCCGGCGATGAAGCTGTTGACGTCGATCGTCGCGTCGGGATTGAACAGCCGCACGACATGTTGCAGGAGAAGCGGCATGCCAAAGAAGAACAGGAACAGCGTCACCAGTTCGGGCAGACCGCGAAAGACGGTGGTGTAGATATTGCCGGCCAGGCGCAGCGACGGCTCTTCATGCTGCTTGGCGAAGGCGACGAAAAAGCCGATCACCAGGCCAATCGGCAGTGTGGCAAGCGCCAGCGCAATGGTGACCAGAACGCCAGACGCAATGTCGTCACTCCAGCCATCCGGTCCCCAGCTGAGAAGTGTCCAAATGCTTTGGGCCGGCATTGACGGGTCGTGTCTCCGTGGCGATCCCGGAAGGATTTAAGGGCGGCAAGGGATGCCTCACCGCCCTTGGCTTGTCGATCAGGATTCGGCGCCGTAAACGTCGAACTTGAAGTACTTGTCGTTGATTTCCTTGTACTTTCCGTTCTTGCGGATGGCGTCGATCGCGGCATTCAGCTTGTTGACCAGATCGGTCTCGCCCTTGCGCACGGCGATGCCGGCGCCCGGTCCGAAGATATCGACCGGCTGCGGCGAAGGCTGACCGAGGATCTTGCAGCAGGCGCCGTCCGGCGAATCCAGCCACTGCTGCAACACGACGATGTCGTCCTCGATGGCGTCGAGACGGCCATTGGCGAGGTCGGCCTGTTCCTCGGGGCTGCTCGGATAGCCCTTGATGGTGCTGTCGGTGTAGGTCTTCGAAGCATAGTTGTAATGCGTGGTCGTGGTGGCGACGCCGATGTTCTTGCCGGCGAGGTCTTCCTTGGTCACGCCCTTGAGCGGCGAATCCTTCGGCACGGCGATGGCCGACGGGGTGTTGTAGTATTTGTGGGTGAAGTCGACCTTCTCGGCGCGCTCGGGCGTGATCGACATCGAGGCGACGATGGCGTCGAACTTGCCGGCCTGGAGCGCCGGGATGATGCCGTCCCAATCCTGCGCGACGAAGGTGCACTTCACCTTCATCTCGTCGCAGAGCGCCTTGGCGATATCGATGTCGAAGCCGACCAACTGGCCGTCCGAGGTCAGGTTGTTGAAGGGCGGATACGCGCCTTCGGTGCCGATCCTCAGGGTCTTTTCCTGAGCCTGGGCGACGCCAAGTGTCAGCAGCGCGGCCGAAGCGGCAAGCGCGATACGCAGTGCAATACGCATGATAATCCTCTCATATTGTCATGGCCGCTGTCCCGTGCGGCTCTTGTGGGCGGAGCTTCTTTACCGCCCGCTGAGGCGGATACTCCCACTCTTTCCAAGAAAAAAGCAACTGCAAATCAACGCCAAACGACAATCAGGATGTGCCGCTGCGTTACTTGGTTTGAGCCACGAGACCTGTGCTGCGCTCGACAAAGTCGGCTATCGATTTCGTGTCATTGAGATCGAAAACCGGCAACGTTTCGCCTTCGACTGTAAAGTCGGCGGCAATGGCGACAATGTTGGGATCGTTGGCCGAAAGCGGCGTCCGGTCCTTGGCCTCGAGCCGCCTTGCCTCGATCTTCTTATGCGCTTGGCGCTTATAGCCTTCGACCAGCACGATATCCGAGGGCGCCAGGCGCGCCAGGATGTCGTCCAGCGTCGGTTCGTTCTCTCCGCGCAATTCGTGCATCAGCGCCCAGCGCCGGCCGGAGACGATCGCGACCTCGGTGGCGCCCGCCTGCCGATGGCGGAAGCTGTCGGCGCCCGGCTTGTCGATGTCAAAATCATGGTGGGCGTGCTTCACCGTCGAAACCGTCCAGCCGCGCGCCACCAGTTCGGTGACCAGCTTTTCCGTCAGGGTCGTCTTGCCGGAGTTCTTCCAGCCGGTGATGCCGAATACGCGTCTCATGGCCCGAGGCTTTGCAACAGACGCTCCGCCGCCGCAAGGTCGTCCGGCGTATTGACGTTGAAGAACGGATCGATCTTCAGGTTGCCGGCCTCGATCATGGGGAATTCGACCTCGACATAGCCTTGGCGCTCCATGAAGGCCGAAACCCGCCGGTTGTCCTCGTCGACCATGTAATGACGCAAAGCGTCGCGCAGGCCGAGCGGCCAAAGCGCGAAGGTCGGGTGCCATCTGCCGCCCGAACTGGCGACGGCGATCGCGCCAAGCCGGTCGTGAACTGCCGAGACCAGGCGCTCGACAAGGTCGTCGGGGAAGAACGGCGTGTCGCCGGCGGCGCTCATCAGCCACCGGCAGCTCGTTTGCGTCGTCGCCCATTCGAGGCCGGTGAGAATGCCAGCCAGCGGCCCGGCATGGCCCGGCACCGTATCCTCCAGCACCGGCAGGTCCAGGGCGGCAAACCGCGCCGGATCGCCATTCGCGTTGAGCCCCAGGGTCGCGACCTGCGACTTCAATCGGCGGGCGACATGATCGATCAGCCTGCCATTACCCAGCGAGAGCAACGGCTTGTCGCCGCCGCCCATCCGGCGCGACTGGCCTCCCGCCAGAATGATCCCCGCAACATGTCGGTCCATCGGCCTATATGCCGTCCGGCGCCATGTCGGGTCCAGCGCTTTCGGCGGCAGGTTGCCGCCTGCCGACGATGCGCTCGCGGTAGAGCGCGTAGAGGCCGGAGCCGATGATGATGACTGCGCCGACGATCATGGGCAGGTCTGGGACGTCGCCGAAAATGACGAGGCCGAGCAGGATGGACCAGAGCAAGGCAGTGTAGCGGAAGGGCGCGATGAAGGAGATGTCGCCCGAGCGCATCGCCATGATGATGAACTGATAGCCGATGAGCACCAGCACCGCCGCAAGCGCCAGAAGCGCGGTCGCTCGGCCGCTCATCGGCGTCCAGCCGCCCATTGGCGACAAAAGCAGCGCACCGAGAACCGTCATGGCAAGCGCGGTCGCCGTCGACACCAGCATGGTCGGGATCGCCTCGGGAATGCGCTTGGTGGCGAGATCGCGCACAGCGCAGCAGGCGACGCTGGCCAATGCCACCAGCGAATAGACGCTGAACCCATCGAAGCCCGGCCGCACGATGATCATCACGCCGGCGAAGCCGACCGCAATGGCAAGCCAGCGCCGCCAGCCGACGCCTTCGCCAAAGAACAGCGCCGCGCCCATGGTTACCGCCAACGGCAGCGCCTGCAGCACGGCCGAGACGTTAGCGATCGGCAAATGCGCAAGCGCGATCAGGAACGATACCGTGGCGCCGGCTTCGGCCGCCACGCGCGTCGCCACCATCGGCTGCAGCATGGCCGCTGGGTTGGCAAGCGCGCCGCGCCGCCAGGCGAGCAGGCCGACGAACACGGATGCAAAGGCGCCGCGCACCAGCATGACCTGCGCCATGTTCATCGATTCGGAAGAGAATTTGGTGATCGCGTCGTTCAAGGTGAAGCCGACCATGGCCACGATCATGAACAGCGCGCCGCGCAGATTTGGCGAGAGGGGCAAGGGCGTTTCCGGATTCTATTTTAATTCAGCCGTCTAGCAGGCAGCCGGAAGACAGCAACGGCAAAGAAATGGGCCACGAATTTCTGCGTGGCCCATGAGATCGATTTGCGGAGGCTCCGAAGACTTACTTCGGCGTCAGCACCTCGGTGCCGTTGCCGTTCTGGCCGGCGATGGTCCACAGCCCGTGCAAGGAGCCGTCCTTCTCGATCTTGTAGACGACGAGACCGATTTCCTTGCCCATCGCGTAGCCGGCGGAAAATGCATTGTCGTTGCGCATGCAGATGCCGTTCGAGGTCGAGCCGCCGGTTTCCCAGTGGATCGTGCAGGTCGTGTCGCTGGTCAGCGTGATGGTTGCCTCGCCGCCATATTTCGAGCCGTCGAAATTGGTGCCGGCGACGGTGTAGGTGCCGCCGATCGACTGAGCCGCGGCCGATACGGAAGCAACCCCAAGCATTGCAAGTGAAAGCATGAATGTGCGCATGTGCACCCCCCCCTAGAGCGAAAATCGCGCGGGAAGGCTAGGCTGGAAAAGGCCGGCGGTAAATCGGCGGGAAGGTCGTGCGGGCGCTTTATTTTCAGGGCAGCCGGCTGGCTTCAAGGGCCGCGGAGGCTCTTGGCGATGGCGCCGACCAGCGGGTCGTATTTTGCCTTGAGCGCGGCGGGATATTCGATCCAGACGGTGCGGATGATGTCGTCCTTCCCGAACAGGCGTCGTTCGTAGAAGATGTTGCCATCCTTGGTACCGGAAAGCGCCGCCCAATTCTTGCCGGTCTTGCTGTAGGTGACCTTGTAGCCTGGTTCGGTGCTGGCTTTCTGCTCATCGACGAAACCCTTCGGGGTGTCGTTGTCGACATTGTAGATGCCGGAACAGGTCAGGCTGGCGCCATCGGCGCTAAGCCATTGCTGCCCGTCGCCATTTTCCGGCTCGGGCATCGGTTTGTCGAAGATGTCGTCGGGAAAAGTGCAGGACTGGCCGAACCGCGCATTCACATAGGTGAAGGGCTTGGCGGTTGCCGCCGTCGTCATGATTGCCGACAGGGACAAGATAACCGCCAATGATGACCAGCCGATACGATGCAGATGTTGCATGATCCCCCCTTTGGTCGATGATCGGGAGCGATCATGCATCAAGCCGGAGAAAAAATCAGCCGCCGGTGACGCTCATATGCCGCGATACCGAAGGACGGCTGGTGCGGCGGTCGATGATGAAATCATGGCCCTTGGGCTTGCGGCCGATGGCTTCGTCGATTGCCGCGTCGAGCAGCTCGTTGCCTTCGGAGGCGCGCAGCGGCGCCCGGAGATCGGCCGCGTCTTCCTGGCCGAGGCACATATAGAGCGTGCCGGTGCAGGTCAGGCGCACGCGGTTGCAGCTTTCGCAGAAATTATGCGTCATCGGCGTGATGAAGCCGAGCCGGCCTCCGGTCTCCGTGACATGGACATAGCGGGCGGGACCGCCGGTCTTGTAGGGGATGTCGGCGAGCGTGAACTGGCGCTCCAGCGAGGCGCGCAGCAGCGACAGCGGCAGATACTGGTCGGTGCGGTCGGCCTCGATCTCGCCCATCGGCATCGTCTCGATGAGAGTGAGATCCATGCCGCGGCCATGCGCCCAGCGCATCAGCTCGGGAATCTCGGCGTCGTTGAAGTCGCGTAGCGCAACCGCATTGAGCTTGATCTTCAGCCCGGCCTTCTGCGCGGCATCGATGCCTTCCATGACCTTGCCGAGATTGCCCCAGCGCGTGATCTGGTGGAATTTGCCGGCATCGAGCGTGTCGAGCGAGACGTTGATGCGCTTGACGCCGCAGTCGGCGAGCTCGGCGGCGAAGCGCGAAAGCTGCGAGCCGTTGGTGGTCAGCGTCAGCTCTTCCAGAGCGCCGCTTTCCAGATGCCGCGACAGCTGGCGCACCAGATGCATGATGTTCTTGCGCACCAGCGGCTCGCCGCCGGTCAGCCGCAGCTTCTTCACGCCTTTCTCGATGAAAACGGTGCAGAGCCGGTCGAGCTCTTCCAGCGACAGCAGATCCTTCTTCGGCAGGAAGGTCATGTCCTCGGCCATGCAATAGGTGCAGCGGAAATCGCAGCGGTCGGTAACCGACACGCGCAGGTAGCTGATCGTGCGACCGAAGGGGTCGATCATGTCCATTTGCAAGCGTTTCCCATGGCCTGAGCGGCTTCGTTATATACAGCTATGTGATACGATCCAATGCCGCATTCAAGATAGAAGGTCTCGATCTTTGGTAACATTCCCCGACCGACATCGCGTGTCGGCTGCTTCCTAATGATCCTTTTCGGATCGAGCGAAGCGGCGTAGGGAAGGGCGCAACCCAGACAGGACAGCCATGACCGCGCCAAAGGAACTCAGGGTCTCGAAGGACCGCAAGCTCTTGACCGTGACCTTCCCCGGCCACCAACCGTTCGAATTGCCGGCGGAATTCCTGCGCGTGGCCTCGCCGTCGGCGGAGGTGCAGGGCCATTCGCCGGAGCAGCGCGTCACCGTGCCCGGCAAGCGCAATGTCGCGATCCTCAAGATCGAGCCGGTTGGCAACTATGCGGTGCGCATTACCTTCGACGATTTCCACGACACAGGCATCTTCACCTGGAACTATCTGCACACGCTCGGCCACGAAAAGGACGAGCGCTGGAATGCCTATCTCGCGGAACTCCAGGAGAAGGGGCTGAGCCGCGACCGCTAGGCCATCCTGTCCGCGTCTTTCGGCTTGGCCAGGGCTGCCAGGATCTCGCTGGTGTCGTAGTAGAAGGGTGTGCCTTCAATCAGCCGACCATTCCTGAAGCGCAGGACTTCGGCAAACGGCTGCTTTATCGTCACGCCGTTGGCTCGCGCCGTCAGCGAAAGCGTGCAGCTCATAAAGACGACGTCATCTTTTTGCGCCGCCTGAAGGTTCTCCACCGCAACACCGCTCCAGCTTTCGTGCATCGTCTGGAAAAGAGTGGCGATGCCTTCAAGGCCGTTCCAGTCGCCGGCATAGGGCAGTGAGCGCGGTTCATGCACGACGACATCCCTGTGGAAGGCGCTGGTCAGCATCTCGATGTTGCCCGACTCCGATTGCAGGAATCGCATTTCAACGTCGAACATGTTTTCGAGAAGTTCCATGGCGGTGCTTTGCCGCTCAACTGCTTTGTCCATGTCGATCTCCGTGTCCGTTTTGTACGGTGAACAGGGTTTGCGCCGGAAATCATTGTGTCGACACCCGTTTCCTGATTGTCAGGTTTGGCACGTCGCGAGGACGTCATAGAGTTGGGGTAACGCCGGCAAAGGTTCGGAGGCGGGAAAATGTCTGAGATTACCACGGTCGAACAGCTCGAAGCGCTCTATGGGCTGCCCGGCGAAGCTTCGACGGTCAAGGAACTCGACCATGTGATACCCGAATATGCCGCCTTCATCGAGGCATCGCCCTTCGTGGCGCTGGCGACCAGCGGGCCGGAAGGGCTGGACTGCTCGCCACGCGGCGATCTCGGGGGCTTCGTACGCATCGTCGACGACAAGACGCTGATGATGCCGGACAGGCGCGGCAACAACCGCGCCGATTCGCTGAAGAACATCATTCGCGATCCGCGCGTCGGGCTGCTCTTTCTGGTGCCGGGCTCGGGCACCACGCTGCGCGTCAACGGCCGCGCTCATATCACAACCGATGCCGGGCTTTGCGCGTCCTTCATGGTCGACGGCAAGCCGGCTCGCTCGGTCACCGTCATCGATGTCGACACGGTCTATTTCCAATGCGCCCGCGCCATCGTGCGCTCCGAACTTTGGAACCCGGCCAGGCATGTCGACCCGAAGTCGCTGCCAACGCCCGGCCAGATCCTCGAGGTCACAAGCCGCAAGAACATCGATGCCGAGGCCTATGACAAGGAATGGCCGGAGCGGGCGAAGAAAACCATGTGGTAATCGGAAGCCGGCTCAGGCTTCCTTCAGCACGTCGGCGATCTTGCGCATCTGCTCGCCGATCATATCGCACTGCTCCGGCGTCGATTGGCTCATCGCCTTCTCGATCAGCGCCATGTGAACCTTCAGCGCCTTCATCAGCAGGGCTTCGCCCGCCTCGGTGAGGTTCAGCCTCAGCACCCGCTTGTCCTTCTCGTCGCCTTCGCGCCGCAGCAGGCCGCGGGCTTCCAGCTGCGGCAACAGCATGGTGATGTTGGAGCGGCCGACGAGCAACTTGCGGGCAAGGTCGTGCTGCGACATGCCGGGGTGGCGATAGAGGTTCATCAGCACGTCGAGCTGCGCCGGCTTGAGGTCGAGCGGGGCGAGCTTCACCGCCAGCGTGCGCTCCAGCACATGGCAGGCGCGCGCCACCGCAACCCAGTTGCGAAAGCGAGGATTGTCCCAGGGCAGCTCTTGTTTAATGTTCATGTTTGAACTATTATGTTCATGCTTGAACGAATGGATGGATCGCCAATATGGCATCATTTGGATTGAAGGTCATCCGCGGCGTCTTTGGCGCGGCCGAGCATGTCATGCCGCGTCTCGGCGGCCGCGCCGCATTCGAATTGTTTTGCCGCACACCCAATGTCAAATCCTTGAGCGACGGTGAGCGTCGCGCTGTCGAACGCGCCTCGGATTTCATGGCCGAGGCGCGCCACCACCGGCTGAAGACCAGAACGGACTGCGTGGCGGTGCATGAATTCCGCCCGGAGCCGGGCAGGGAGCCGCGCGGAACGGTGCTCGTAATCCATGGCTGGCGTTCGCGCACCGAATATATGCGCGCCCTGATCGAAGGGTTTTGCGGCGCCGGCTACAAGGTCGTCTCGCTCGACCTGCCAGGGCATGGCCATTCGCTCGGCCGCCATCTCAACATGGTGACAGCCGTGGACGCGGCGCGGGTCGCCGGCGAATGGTTCGGCCCCTTTGCCGCCGTCGTCGGCCATTCCTTCGGCGGCGCGATTGCCGCCAATGCCGTTGCCGCATCGGTCAAGGACATGCCGCCGCTTGCGGCGCAAAAGCTGGTGCTGATTGCCGCGCCGAGCTCGCTGCCGGCAATCTTCGACGACTTCAGCGATATGATGAATGTCGGGCCGCGCTCCCGCGTCGCCATGGCGGATCGGGTAAAGCATCTGTCGGGCCGGCCACTCAGCGAGTTCACCGGCGACCGCCAGCTCGTGGAGGCGTCGGTGCCGACATTGATCATCCACGCTTCGGACGATCGTGAAGTCCATGCCGAGCATGCGAAGCGTTACGCGGGCGCCGGCGAGCATGTCCACCTGCATTGGGCCGACGGGCTTGGCCACCGCCGTATCCTCGCGGACAAGGATGTGGTCGCGCGCGCAGTGGGTTTTGTGACCGGGCAGCGGGAAGCGACCCTGCACTAAAGCGCGTCGCGCTGAAACGGATTCAGGCGACGCGCTTTAGGTCTTTGTTTTGATGCATGTCGTTGTCCCAGAACCGCTGCACACTTCTGGGCGACATCCACTAGGGGATTTGCGGGCCTGCGTTCGGTCCCGGGCCGCCGCCGCCAAGGCGTGGCTCCGTTCCCGCCAGCAGCCGCTGAATGTTGGCGCGGTGGCGCAGGATCACGTAGAGGCTGCCCGCGATCACCAGCAACCGATAAGGCAATGGTTGCTCCAAGCCGCAGACAAGCGCGACCGACGTCAGCGCCGCCAGCATCGAGCTCAGGGAAACGATCCGGAAAAGAGCGAGGGTGACCGCAAATGCCGTGACGGCACCCAATCCTACAGGCCACGACATCGCCAGCAGCACGCCAAGTCCCGTCGCGGCGGATTTTCCGCCCGCGAAATTCAGCCAGATCGACCGGCCGTGCCCCAGCAGCACGGCAAGTCCGGCCAGGCAAACGAGCCAGGGAGCCAAGGTCTGCAGTTCTAGCGCCGTCGGTGGCGTGGCGGACGATATCGCGTAGTACCAGGGATAAAACCAGCGAACAAAGACGATCGCCGCCACGCCTTTCAGCACATCGACAAGCAGAACCGCCAATGCCGGCCATTTGCCCAAGGTTCTGAGCACGTTGGTCGCGCCGGTGGATCTGGAGCCGTGCTCGCGTATATCGATGCCCTTGAGAAGTTTGCCGGCCAGGTAGCCGGTGGGCGTGGAACCGAGGAGATAGGCGACCGCCAATCCAACCGCGCTTGCTATCCAGAAAACCATTGGGTCGATTGATCCCAGACGTTGCGGAAAACTGTGATCAGTCGGCTTTTTTCTTCTGGCCGGGCTCGATCGGCAGGCCGGCCGCTTTCCAGGCGGTGTAGCCGCCGAGGATGTGCTTGACCGGTGTCAGGCCCATGTCCTGCGCCGTCTTGGTGGCCAAAGCCGAGCGCCAGCCGCCGGCGCAGAAGAAGACGAAGGTCTTTCCGCTGGCGAAGAACGGCTTGTGATAGGGGCTTTCGGGATCGATCCAGAATTCCAGCATGCCGCGCGTCACGTGCTTGGCGCCGGGGATCTTGCCATCGCGCTCGACCTCGCGCGGATCGCGCAGATCGACGAAGATGGTGTCTTCGTCCTCCAGCAATCCGGCCGCTTCCTCGGGCGACACAACCTCGATCTCGGCATTCGCCTCGTCGAGCAGCTGGCGATAACCTTTCTTCACGGCAAATCCTCCCCGGATTTCCAGCATAACGGCCGGAGCTTATCACGTCCGGGCCAGTTTCCGCCGATGTCTGGCGCAACGCCGCAAGCATGGCGCGAACCGAGGCAGGTCACACCGTCTCACAATGATGTGAAACTGTTCTGCAACACGGCTGCGAAAATTTATGAAAGCTTAACGAAATCGGTATGAATCGGTATAGTCACGTCATACATCCGCCATGCGGAGGGCGGGACCGTCCAGCGGCGCGGAACGGGAACCGGTTGCAACCGGTGCGGGTGAAGCATGAAAGTCCTCGGGAACAAGAAAACCCTCCTGCCGATCGCGATCGCGGCAACGCTGGCCTTCGGACAACAGCCGGCAAGCGCGCAAGGGCTGTTCGACATGCTGTTCGGCGGCGGTATCCGGCATAACCCGCAAGGTGAATTTCCGCCGCCGCCGAAGCCACGCAAGATACGGCCGGCAGAGCCCGACGGAGGCGGTGGTGGCAGTGTCAGGATCAGCAGCCCGACCTATAACACCTACAGGGCCGACAAGCTCGTTCGCGTCGATTTCAAGTCGCTGCTGCCGACGCCGCAGCCGGCGACCGCGCAGGATGCCGCCTATGTGCCGTCCGTGACGGGCAACAGCTTCCGCGACGCCGCGGCTGGCTTGAGCGAGTACGAGCTGTTCGCCGAGCCGGATATCGCCAAGGCACTGATCGCCTATTATTCGGCCAATCCGGATTTCATCTGGGTGAGCGACAACGTCCCCAACAGCCGAGCGCAGGATGCGGTGCGCGTCCTGGGCGAGGCGGCAAGTTACGGCCTGACGCCGGCCGACTATTCCGTCGATGTTCCGGCTGCCGCGACTTCCGCTACGCCTGAAGAGCGGACCAAGGAACTGGTCCGCTTCGAGATGGCGCTGTCGGCGCGCGTGCTGCGCTATGCGCAAGATGCCCAGAGTGGCCGCATCTACCCCAACCGGATGACCGGTTACTACGATTTTCCGGCCAAGCCGTTCGATCTCGAAGGCGCGCTGAAGACGCTGGCGCATACCCAGGAAGTCCGCACCTATCTCGAATCGCGCCACCCGCAGAATGCCGAGTACCAGGCGCTGCGCGTCGAATTGGAAGCGCTCGAGGCGAGCGAGGAAAACGAGATCGTCGTCGATCCGAAGCTGTTGCTCAAGCCCGGCGAGAGCAGCCCGGAACTGCCGAAGTTGCTGACGCTTATTTCCCGCAATCTCGATGATGAGATGGGTGGCAACTATGGCGAGGTGCTCGCCAGGCTGGGCAAGAGCGAGCTCTACGATCCCGAACTGGTGCCGGTGATCAAGGCCGTGCAGCAGCGCGCCGGCATGAAGGGCGACGGCGTCATCGGCCCGCGCACCGTGGCCTCACTGGCCGGCGCCTCGAAGGCCGACAAGATCGAGAAGGTCAAGGTGGCGCTCGAGGAACTGCGCTGGATGCCGTCGGATCTCGGCAGCCCGCGCGTCTTCATCAACCAGCCGGCCTTTACCGCCAGCTATATCGACAATGGCGAGGAGAAGCTGAAGACCCGCGCGGTCATCGGCCGGGTCACCAACCAGACCGCCTTCTTTTACAACCAGATCAAGCAGGTCGACTTCCACCCCTATTGGGGTGTGCCGCAGTCGATCATCGTCAACGAGATGCTGCCGAGGCTGCGCAGCGACCCGGGCTATCTCGACCGCGCCGGTTATGAGGTGACGGATTCGCGCGGCAAGCGCATCCCGTCCTCGGCGGTCAATTGGGGTGCCTATGGCGCCAACATCCCCTTCAACGTGCGGCAGCAGCCGAGCGAAGCGAATGCCTTGGGCGAATTGAAGATCCTGTTCCCCAACAAGCATGCCATCTACATGCACGACACGCCGCAGAAGTCGTTCTTCGCACGCGACATGCGCGCGCTCAGCCATGGCTGCGTGCGGTTGCAGGATCCGCGCGGCATGGCCGCCGCCGTGCTCGGCACCTCCGTCGACGATATCGCCGAGAAGCTGAAGCATGGGCATTCGACCGAGAATGTCACGCGTGTCATCCCGGTCTATGTCGCCTATTTCACCGCATGGCCAGACATGTCCGGCAAGGTCGAGTATTTCGACGACGTCTATGACCGCGATTCCAAGCTGATGCAGGCGCTCGACGCGACCGAAGCGGTGCGCACGCCGTCAAGCTGAGCGCTGTCTACTTTCAAGCAATTCCGGACGGAAGGCCACGGCGAAGCCGCCGAACCCGACTGCTTCACACGTTTCTTGGAAGTGCCTTGATGAGCGGCCGGCGGAAGCCGGCGTCGCGCCCCGCGATAAGCCAGTAGACCAGCCCGGCCACGACGCCGGCGGCGGCGATGATACCCATGTCGGCCCAGCGTTCCGGATCATCGGCGGCGTCCGGCCAGATCAACATGAAACCGGCCGCCGCTGCGGCAGCGCCGAACAGCATGTGCAGCCAAAGGCTTCGCAACGAAAGGAACTCGGCGATCAGGGCGAAGACCAGCGTCTGCATTCCGGTCAGGATGATCGCCAGGAAGTAGACGAACATGCCGAGAGGCGGCACCACCAACACGGCGACTGGCGTGAACTCCATAAGCTCGAAGTAGCCCGGCGCGTTGGGCAGCGAACTCAGTATCGCGTAGATCACCACCACTGCGATCAACCCGACAAGCACCGCGACCAGATAGCCGACAAGCACCATCAGGATGCGCTTCAGGACGTAGCCGATCATTGCCATGCACCCCCGTGCCCGCAATCATGGCGGGCAGTCAGCCACCAAAGTTGTGACGATGCAAGGGCGTCCATAGCGCTGGTTCCGCAACGCGGCGTCAGGGTTCTCAGGCGCCGCCGCACAGATGCTGGGAGTCGGGCAGGGCCCATGCGCCTTTGGCGGCGAGGTCGACGGCGTAGTAGACCCTGCCGCGCAGATCGTCTTTCGGACAGTCGCGCGGGATAGCGATCAGGCATATGACGACCGGATCGCCGACCTTGGAACTCGCCAGTCCCGGTTCGCGGTCATAGGAGACCGCCGTGCCGCCGTTGGTAAATCTCGCCGCGCTGCCGGCTTCCGGGCTGGCGGTTTCCAGCGGGTCGTCACCCAGCCTCGTCGTCAGCACCGATATATGGGTGAAGCCGCATTTTCCGATCGATACGGCCAGGGGCTGATCGGTCGGCTGCCGCGTTCTTACCGCAAGGTCGAGCGCCTTCTTGCCGATGAGCGCGATATTGTAGTCCTGCACCCATTGCGGTGCATTGCCGTAAGTCTGCAGCGCATTGTTCTGCGCGCTGACGATGCAGGCTGCGTCCGTCTTGCAGGCATTCCGATCGGCGACCAGTTTCCTGGCGATCCCGCGTTTGTCGCCGCCGAAGGCGGGTTCGAAACCGGCATAGGCCTTGGTGACCAAAGCATCGATGGCCGACATTTGTGGGTCGGCGCAGATCGCTATCTCGGCTGGCAACTGCGCCTTTCGGCAGTCGAAAGAGGGGCCATCCGCGAGCGCCTGGCCCGATGTCCCAAGCATCGATGCGGCTACCAGCAGGACGTGAGCGCAGATGTGAAGCCGCATGTCTGTCCTCTGGTCCGGCCTGTTTCGACAAGCAAATCTATGCCGAACGCAGGCCTTGCGGAATGGCGGAGGCAGGCAACCGAACGAGGCCTATTTGGGTTCGCCGGTCACGGGATCGTAGGTGATTTGGACCTTGGCCTTGTCCGTGGTGTAGTAGGTGACGGTGTAGCCGTCGCTATCCCAATCGACCTCCTTCACATAGCGGAAGTCGGTGCGGTGCTCGACCTTGGCGACAATCTCGGACAATTTCTTTGCATTTTGCGGCGGCAGCGGCTGGTCGTCTGCTGCGAAGGCTTGTCCACTGACAAGCAGGAAAGCGATACAGGTTGCTAAAACAACAGTGCGCATGAGAGCCCTCAAATCTCGTCGGCGTAAGTGCCGTCAGAAACTCGCACGCAGGCGGGTTGGTTCCGCAGCGCCGCAATAGCGGGTTTTTGCAGCGCATGCCTCGATGTGACCGATCCTTGCCGGCGGAAACAGGGTCAGTATTGTTCGGCGGAGAAAATATAATAATTTCAAATGGTAAAGTCGCGGTTCGGATGTGTCTCCTGACGTAACGAACGACTAACCATGCCCCGGACGATGAATTCGTCATATTAGCCGTTCGTGGTAGAGCTTTCGGCAAGACCCTGATAGAATTCCGGTCATAACAGGGTGGCAACAGTGCGCCGGGCCTGCCGAGGATTTCCGTCGGCAGACGGCGACGCGTTTTTTTGAGCGCAGGTCACCTGTTCTGGACTGAAACGGGGACTGGGGGCTCGATCATGGCTGAACGGAATTATACCCGTCAGCTTGCGACAATCATTTCGATCGACGCCGTGGGATTCTCGAGGCTTATGGGCATCGACGACGAGTCGGCTGTCGCCGCCTTCGAGGAAAGGCGCGACATCATCGCTGGCAGTTGCGGCGCATTTGGCGGGCGCACGTTCGGCGATGCCGGCGACAGCATCATGGCCGAATTCGGCAACCCGATCGAAGCCTTGCGCGCGGCCTTCGATTTCCAGGCCCGGATCGTGGCGCTGAATACGGCAGTCGCCGAGGACATGCGCATGCCGTTTCGCGCCGGGATCAACACCGGCGACGTCATCGTCCGGGAGGGCCGTCTTTACGGCGACGACGTCAATATCGCAGCCCGCCTTCAGGAATTCGCGCCGCATGACGGCGTCGCCATCTCGGCGACGACGTGGCATCACGTGAAGGACAAGACGGCGGCGGTCTTCACCGATCTCGGCGAGTTCAGCCTGAAGAACATCGCCCTGCCGGTGCAGGTCCTGATCGCCGGTCGCGGCGGCAGCGGCCCTGTCGCGACGGCGTCCTTCGCTTCCATTCCCACCACGCCCAGTCGTTCCAGGCCGATCGCCAAGGGGCCCCCGGCAATCGCCGTGCTGCCGTTGCAGGGCAACGGAAGCGAACCCGATGTCGGCTATATGGCCGACGGTATCGCCGAGGACATCATCTACGGTCTCTCCAACACGCGCTGGCTCTCTGTCATCGCCAAGGGCTCGAGCTTCCAGTTTCGCGACGACAGCCTCGGCACGAGGCTCATCGGCAACGCGCTGGGCGCTCGCTACATCGTCAGCGGTACGCTGGCGCGCTCCGACAGGCAGATTCGTCTCAACGCGTCGCTCACCGACACCTCGAACGGGCGCCTGGTCTGGTCGCAACGCTTCGACCGCGACCTCGTCGATATCTTCAGCCTGCGCGACCAGATCGGCAGCGAGATCGTTTCCATCCTCGACAAGGAGGTCGACCGCGCCGAGCAGGCTCGCACGTTCCAGGTGCCGTGGGAAAGCCTCGAAACCTGGCAACTGGTCAGGCGCGGCCGTTGGCACATGAACAGGCGGACACGTCGCGATACCGAAATCGCGCTCGACTTCTTCGACAAGGCCTACCAGGAAGATCCGAACTCGAGCGCCGTGCTCAATGAGCTCGCATGGTGGTATTTCTGGCGGGCCTGGCTGCGTTTCGGCGACAGCGACGATCTGGAGAAAGTCGAGACGCTTGCGCGCAAGGCGCTTCTGATGGACAGCCTCGATGCGCGCCCGCATGCCTATCTCGGCGCGGCCGACATCATGCGCGGCCTTCCGGCGTTGGCGGCCGAGCATCTTGCCGAAGCGATCCACATCAATCCGAGCTTCGCCTTCGCCCGCTCGGCCATGGGCAGCGCGTATCTTCTGCTTGGCGATGCGACCGGCGCGATACCGTTCTTCCTCGATACCGAGCGGTTGAGCCCGTTCGACCTCTATCGCTTCCACAATCTGGGGGAACTGGCCGCGGCCTATTGCTTCGTCGAGGACTGGGAGGCCGCGATCGCCAACGCCGAGCGCTCGCTCAACCTGTCGCCAAGTTACTTCTACGCGAGGTTCCTGAAGACAGGCGCCCTGATGAGAAGCGGGCGGCGCGACGAGGCGGCGCATGAGCTTGCGATTTTCATGACCAGGCATCCCGATTTTTCCGAGCAGAGGATACGCTGGATACCGTTCGTGGATCCGGCCAAGAACAATTTCCTGATCGGCAATTTCGATCGGGCCAAGTCCGCCGCATGATCGCCGGGGCCGACAACAAATGACTGTGATCGAATTCACATACGCCGGACCGATGCAAACCTAGGCCAGACAATGCCGGCATCGCATTGACGTGGATGGCCGGGGGGCTTGAACGCGATGATCACTTTGAAGTACTTCGCCGCCGTCCGCGCCGCTCAGAAGAGCCAGCGTCCGCTCGCCGAAATGCCACCGTTCGACATCAATCGGCTGCGTTCCAAGAGCGGCTTTGCTTCCCGCATCGCCGGTTTTCTTCTCGGCGATCCGCGCTGGCTGCTGGCGCTGCTGCGCCGTTTCTGGCCGAATCTCGGCTTCGGCAATTTCCTGCTCGTTACCAAGGGCGCGGATGTTCGCGACATATTGGAGCGGGGCGACGAGTTCGAAACGCCTTACGGCCCGGAAATGGCCGAACTCGCCCGCGGCTCGAATTTCATTCTAGGCATGCAGGACGGCGCCGCGTACCGGCAGATGAAATCGGCGGTGCTGAGCGCTTTCCCGCCGGCGGAGGTCGAAGCCGCCGTCAGGCCGATCGCCGAGCGCCATTCGCGCGACATCATGACCCGCGCCAGTCCCGGCTTCGATGCCATCGCCGGATTGATGAAGATCTTGCCGGTGCGTATCTGCCGCGATTATTTCGGCCTTGAGATCGACGACGAAACCGAGTTCGCCGACTGGTCGATCGCGCTCAGCGCGCTGTTCTTTTCCGACCCGACGGCAAATCCCGCCACGCGCCAGCTTGCCGTGGTCGGCGGCGATCGGCTGATCAAAATCATAGACCGCTCGATTGCCGCGGTCAGGGAAAGAGCGGGCAAGGACGACCGGCCGCTTGCCCGCCTCGTCGCGCTGATGGACCAAGGGCGCCTGTCGTTGCCCGACATCCATTCCATCATGCTCGGCATGGTCGCAGGCTTTGTGCCGACCAATGTGCTTGCCGGCAGCAATTGCCTGGATGTGATCCTGTCGCGATCCGATGCGCGGCGGGCCGTGGATGAGGCCATCGCGGCCGGCGATACCGGCAAACTCGACCGGGCGATCATGGAAGCCATGCGGTTCAAACCGATCTGGATCGGGCCATGGCGCTATACCAGACGTGACGCAATCATCG
Organism: Mesorhizobium sp. B3-1-7; assembly: GCF_006439385.1. Lineage (NCBI taxonomy): Bacteria > Pseudomonadati > Pseudomonadota > Alphaproteobacteria > Hyphomicrobiales > Phyllobacteriaceae > Mesorhizobium > Mesorhizobium sp. B3-1-7. The sequence goes on along the minus strand of NZ_VFTL01000005.1, from coordinate 37,569 downwards.
GCAAGGGCACGCGCCGCGAGCGGCTGGTCAAGGCCGGAACGGTGGTCATGCCGGCGACGCTTTCGGCGATGTTCGATCCGGAGATCGTGCAGCGGCCGAACGAGTTCGATACGTCGCGCCCGCATCGCGATTACATGGTTTTCGGCTACGGCATCCATTTGTGCATCGGCGCCGAAATCGCCCGCATCCAGATCGGCGAATGCATCCGCGCCCTGTTCAGCAAACCGAAGCTCGCCCGCGCGCGGGGCAGGGCCGGAAAGATGGCCAATGTCGGCGCCTATCCGGCAAGCCTCAAGGTCGACTTCGAGCGCTCGCCGCTTTGCCGTACCGCCGACCAGTCGATGGTGACGGTTGTTTGCCCGATCACCCGCTCCATGCCGCTCGATGCGGTGCGCGACAAGGTCGCCGACCTCGGCAATCCCGCGATCGGCGAGCTTAGCGACGCGCTCGACAAGGTCGGCACCATACATTTCACCAGCCTGGCGGTCGCTCCCACCGGCAAGGATGAAAAGACGGGGATGGAGGCCGGCGCGCTGGTGTTCGAAATCTCCGGCGACGGCAGCACCGACGATGTCATAACCGCCATCGCGCAATCGATCGGGCACCGGCTGCGGCCGATCTTCAGGGATGTCTGCGGCCTGCCGGACGGCGGCTCGCTGGAGGATTTCCTGAAGAGGAACCACATAGAGATATCGCCGTCCTTCGGCAGCGCCGCGGGGCTCGTCTTCTCCGGCACGCCCGGCCATTCCGTACGCCGCATTCTTGCCGAGGCACGGCTCGCCGACAGCGTGCGCGAGATCGCCGAAAAGCCACGCGCGGGCGCCGGCAATGCGATGGATGTGCTCGCCGAGGCGCGCCGGCATGTCCGCTGCCTCGGGCAATTCGGCTGGGCGTTCGAGCCCGCCGAAAGCCTGCTGGAAAGACCGCCGGGTCACTGGGCGCGCGCGCTGACGACGACGCTGCTGACGCCGGCGATGTTCGTCACTGTCGCGATCGTCGTTCTAGCCTTTTGGCGCATGACCTATGTGCTGGTGTTCGGAAACCCGCATGGCGTCACCTTTGCCAACATCGCGATCGCCGGCGCCGCGCTTCTGCTTACGGTGCTCGGTCTGCTGGCTATTCTGGCTCTGTTCATGGTCCTTTGCTTCCTGGCGTTGCGGCGGCTGGAGGACAAGGACCGGCCGGCGAACACGCCCGTCGACATCGGCGCGCTGGAAAAGATCCTCGCCAATGAGGACCACTGCGCGCAGAACAACCTGACGGCGATCTCGACGATGAAGCCGGGCATCCTGCGGCGGCTGGCGCTGCGGCTCTCCTTCTATCTGATCTCGATATCGGCGCAGAAAGTGTTCAGGCCGGGCTTCCTCGCCACCATCAACACCATTCATTTCGCCCGCTGGGTGCTTTTGCCCGGCACCGACAGGCTGATGTTCTTCTCCAATTACGGTGGCAGCTGGGAAAGTTATCTGGAGGATTTCATTGCCAAGGCCTCAGCCGGTCTGACCGGCGTTTGGAGCAACACCGAAGGCTATCCGCGCACGCGCTGGCTGTTCCTGGACGGCGCGCGCGACGGCGATCGTTTCAAGCGCTGGGCGCGGCGCCAGCAGGTGCCGACGCTGTTCTGGTACAGCGCCTATCCGCACCTCAACACACCGCGCATCCGCATCAACTCCAGGATCAGGCGCGGCATCGCATCGGCCACCGGCAACGAGGCGCGCGACTGGCTGAGCCTGTTCGGTTCGCTGCCGCGCCCGCAAGCACGGCCGGCGGACGCGACCAGCCTGCCTGAACCGCCGTCCGCGCCGCTCGAAGAGCTGGAATCCGGGGAAATCCAATCCATCTTCTTTGGACCCTTCGGCGCGCTCGGCCACGCGCATATGCTTGCGATCCAGGTGCCGGAAGGGTTGCCGGCAACCAAGCGCAAGGCGTGGCTCGATTCCGTCATCGACAGAACCAGTTTCGGCGACGGCGTGCCGGCCGGCCGCGCCATGACCGTGGCGTTCGGCCCCAACGGGCTGCGCCGGCTCGGACTGGAAGGTGGCGTCGACGACGAGCCGCTGGACACGTTTCCTGTCGCCTTCCGGCAAGGCATGGGAACGCCCGAGCGCAGCCGCATTCTCAACGACACCGGTCCCGACGCACCCGACAAATGGCAGTGGGGGTCGTCCGCCAAGCCCGTCGACGTCGTCATCGTCTGCTATGCCGGGACGCCGGCGGCGTTGAAGGCAGAAATCGCGGCCATGAAGCGACAGACGACAGGCGCAGGGATGTCCGTGGCCGCCGAACTGCCGCTGATGGTGCGGCGCGACGGCAAGCGGGCGGTCGAGCATTTCGGCTTCGTCGACGGCGTCTCGCAACCGATCGTCCGGGGCACGCAGCGCGCCGCCAAAGGAGCGGCGCCCATGCATCTGCTGGCGCCCGGCGAGTTCCTGTTCGGCTATCGCGACGAGCATGGCTTCTATCCGGCTTCGCCGTCGGTGGAGGCGGCGCTGGATCGCACCGGCATCCTGTCGCAGGTGCGGCGCAACCGTCAGATACCGGGGCAACCGCCTCCACCGCGCGATTTCGGCCGCAACGGCACCTTCCTCGTCGTGCGCCAATTCGAGCAGCATGTCGAATTGTTCGACGATTATTGCAGGAAAGCCGCGACGCAGGCTGCCGATGAGACCGGCGACCCCGCCATCGATCAGCGCTGGGTGGCGGCAAAGATGCTCGGCCGCTGGCAGGACGGCAGCTCGCTGGTGCGCAATCCGAACGGTCGCCCGGGCCGCGGCATCGACAATGATTTCGCGCTCGGCGCCGAGGACCCGCAAGGACATGCCTGTCCGCTCGGCTCGCACATACGCCGGTCCAACCCGCGCGATTCGCTCGGCGAGGACCGCGAGACGCAGATCAGGATCGGCAAGCGCCACCGCATCCTGCGCGTCGGCCGCACCTACGAGAAGAAGGACAGGGGCGGAAAGACCGAGAAGGGCCTGCTCTTCATGTGCCTCAACGCGGATATCGAACGCCAATACGAGTTCATCCAGCAGACCTGGGTCTCGTCGAACTCGTTCCAGGGCCTTGTCGGCGAGACGGATCCGACGATCGGCGCACGGGGCGGCGGCGGCCGGTTTTCGATCCCTTCCTGGGAAAAGGTCACCGTCTTGAAGGATGTGCCGCAGTTCGTCACCACCAAGGGCGGCGGCTATTTCTTCATGCCAAGCCGCTCGGCAATGCGCTATCTGATCTCGCGGCTCTGACCGGATGCGGCGAAACGACGGAGCTGTGGCGCAGTCGCCGAACGGGCTACGGCGAAGTGGCCGAGCCAGCTACGGCGAAACCGCCGAGCCTGCTACGGCGAAACCGCCGAGCCTGATTGCTCAGTCGTCGTCCTGGGAATCGGCGATGTGGTTCAGCGCGGCGGCGTTGGTGATGCGCAAGCCACCGCGCTTGATGGCGATCATCTGCCGGCTGCGCCAGTCGTTCAGCGTCTTGTTGACGGATTCGCGCGTCGCGCCGAGGAATTCGCCGAGCTCCGACTGCGAAATCGGAATCCAGCCGGCAGTGTCCGCCATGACGCCGCTCAGGAACACCAGCCGCTTTGCCAGCCTGGCCTCGATGCCGAAAAAGGCCTGGTCGCCCAGCTCGCCGCTGACCCAGCGCAGCCGCGTGCACAGCAATTCGATCATCGCGCGGGCAAGGGGCGGGTTTTTCTCAATGCGGTCAAAGAGTTGCGTCCGGCTCAGCGAAACCAGCTCGCAGGGGGTGAGGCAGATGGCGGTTGCCGTGCGCGGGCGCCCGTCCAGCGCCCCGATCTCTCCTACGAGGCTGCGCGACAGCTCGATATTGGCCACCAGCTTTTGCCCGCCGGGTGAATAGATCGAAATCTCGACGGTGCCGCTCATCACGCCATAGATGCGGTCGGACGCATCCTCCTGGACGAACAAATGCTGGCCGGCCGCATAGCGCTCCAGCTTGCAGCCGCCGAACAGCAGGTCGAACTGGCGCGGGTCGATGCGCGCCAGGCGCGGCAGGTTCCTGTCGTCCGCGCCATTTGTAGCCATGATACGATTCCGCCTCTCGTTAGACGGAAATTGTAGGATAAGTGCGTGCTCGATCAAAGCGTCGTCTCCTTCTGTGGTGGCTTGCCGCATTCTCGGGGTGACGGACGGAAGACCAAAGTCACGTCTGACGCGCCGAAATCGGATAAGCCGGCAAACTGTAAGGAGACCGGGCGCACTGGCGGTTGCGGGCCGATCCTTGGAACGCCGTCCGCGCGCTTGGGTGGGAGGTGCCCATGCGCGCAGACAGCAAACCTGAAAATGGCTAGGTGATCGAAATTTCTCCTCGATAACCGCATCCAATCGCAGTCCGGCAGCAGCTTCGGACGCCGCAGTCAGCTAGGGCCGTCGATGCCGCCGTTGCAACATCCGAGCGCAAGCCCTGTCCGAAGTATGTGAAGATGCTCACAGATATGCGCGCCGGGCGGACCGATGGTTATTTTGGAATGCATGGTTCACGCTTGGATCAATCTTTGCCTTGCAGCCGGCATGATTGCCTAGTCGGCAAAGAGATCAGTCGAAGCGTGGTTGGAACCTTGGCTTGACTGTAGCGGACGGTCGGCGCCATGGTTCATCTTGGGGGAGGGACGCCGTGGCAGCCGCGAAGGGACTCCTTGTAAAGGTTCGTGGCGACGGCGCGGGGCTCTCGGTGCGAGGCGGGCCGCCGCGGATTGGCGGGATCGAAGCCGAGCCGATCCTTACTCTCCCGCCTGGCGCTGTAAGCGCCGGTACGGCCGCGGCCGCGGACCGCGGCGCCACCTGGCTCCGCTTGGCCACGGATGCCGCCGAAGCAGACAATCCCTGGGACCAGGCTCACGATCTTGTCGCCCGGACTCCGGCGCTGGCCGCCGCAGGGAGCGAGGTGCTCGCGGTCGAGCCCGATATCATGCAGCAATGGGATTACAGGAACAGCGCCGGCGATCGCGGCATGGCGGCAAGCGCGGCTCCGACATGTACGTTCGACGACCAGGATCCGAGCGGTGGACAAGCGACGGTGTCAGGCCGGGTCGCATGGAATGCCGCGCCGGACTTCAGCCAGTTCAAGGCCGCGCGCGAAAGCGTCGGCGCCAAGCAGGCCAACATCACCATCGCCCATCTCGATACCGGTTTCGATCCCGCTCACGAAACCCTTCCAGCAGGACTTCTTACAGCGCAGCAGCGCAATTTCGTCGACGACGGGACCGGCCCGAACAACGCGACCGACCACGCTCCGGCCGGCACGCTGACCGGCAATCGCGGCCATGGAACCGGCACGCTCAGCCTGCTGGCCGGCAACAAGCTCGACGGCACGTCGCCGCACTGGCCGGGCTTCACCGACTTCGTCGGCGGCGCGCCACTGGCGAAGATCCTGCCGGTGCGCATCGCAGACTGGGTGGTGCGGCTGACCACCGGCACCATGGTGCAAGGCATCGACTATGCGCGCCAGCAGGGCGCGCAAGTATTGTCGATGAGCATGGGCGGCCTCGCCTCGCAGGCTCTGGTGGATGCCGTCAACCTTGCCTACGACCACGGCGTGGTCATGGTCACGGCGGCCGGCAACAATTTCACCATCACGCCGGGCAGCATCGTTTATCCCGCGCGCTACAACCGGGTGCTTGCGGCCTGCGGCGTGATGAGCGACGGGCGCGCCTATGCCGGGCTCGCCTTCGGCACCATGCAAGGCAATTACGGGCCGCCTTCGAAGATGAGCACGGCGCTGGGAGCCTACACACCGAACGTGCCCTGGGCCGAAATCGATTGCCGCAAGGTGGTCGACATGGACGGCAACGGCACCTCGGCCGCCACCCCCCAGGTCGCTGCCGCGGCCGCTCTGTGGCTGGCCGAGCATTGGGACGTGGTGAAGAATTATCCCCAGCCATGGATGCGGATCGAGGCGGTCCGCAAGGCGTTGTTCGCGAAGGCCTTGAAATCGACGGCCAAGATGAATGCGGCGGAGACGAAGGAGAAGATCGGGCAGGGCGTCTTGCGGGCCTTCGATGCGCTGGGCTTCCCGCCGCCGGCGGCGAACAGCCTGACGAAGCTCGCTCGAGCCACCTACACATGGAGTTGGCTCGACCTTTTGACCGGCGGGAACTCGTTGGCGGCGCTCCCGCCTGCGACGCTTCGGCAGCGAATGATGTTTGCGCTGGAATTGACGCAGATGGCGCAAGGTGCGGCGACAATCGAGCAGGCGATCGCCGACCCGGACGGCGATCCGGGCAATATTTCGGCCGCGGCCCGCAACCGCTATCTCGAAGCGGCGCTCGACCAGGGCAACCCGTCGAAGCCGCTGAAGGCGTTTCTGGAAGGTTTGCTCGGACGGCCGGGCGCCAGCGCGGCGGTTCCGGCGCCGGTCATGGGCCCCGCGCCGGCTATCAAGCGCAAGCCGCGGCCGCTGCCACCGCCGCAACGGCGCCTGCGCATCTACGCGCTCGATCCTTCGGTGGCGAAACGGCTCGATTCGGTTTCGGTCTATCAGGCGATGCTTTCCGTGCCCTGGGACGACGAACCGGCGACGGACAGGCCTTTGCTGCCGGGGCCGATCGGCGAATATCTCGAGGTGGTCGATGTCGACCCCGCGTCCGACCGCGTCTACGATCCGGTAGACCTCAACGACAAGGTGCTTCTGGCGCAGGACGGCCTGCCGCCTTCGGAGGGCAATCCGAAATTCCACCAGCAGATGGTCTACGCCGTCGCCATGACCACGATCGGCCATTTCGAGCGCGCTCTTGGCCGGCGGGCGTTGTGGGCGCCGCATTATGCCGAGGCTCCCGGCCGGACCGGCGACATGACTGTGAAGGCGCATTACGTGCCGCGCCTGCGCATCTATCCGCATGCGTTGCGCGCCGAGAATGCCTATTACAGCCCGGAAAAGAAGGCGCTGCTGTTCGGCTATTTCCCGGCGATCAGCAACGAGGGCGACGTCACCACGCCCGGAACGACGGTGTTTTCGTGCCTGTCCAGCGACATCGTCGCGCATGAGATGTCGCATGCGCTGCTCGACGGGCTGCACCGCCGCTTCCAGGAAGCGTCCAACCCGGACGTGCCGGCCTTCCACGAGGCCTTCGCCGACATCGTCGCGCTGTTCCAGCATTTCACGCTGAAGGAACTGGTCAGCTTCGAGATCGGCAAGGCGAGGGGCGAATTGTCGGCCGCCTCGCTGCTTTCCGGTATCGCCAAGCAGTTCGGCGAGGGCAGCGGCCGGGCCGGGCCGTTGCGCGAGTATGGCGGCGCCGGCATGGCCGATCTCGACTACGACAAGACCTTCGAGGCGCACGACCGCGGCTCGATCCTGGTTTTCGCCGTCTACCAGGCCTTCTTGGCGATCGCCGACCGGCGGACCGACGACCTGATCCAGCTTGCCACCGGCGGCTCCGGCATCCTGCCGGCCGGAACCTTGCATCCGAGCCTGGTCGAACGCCTGACCGACGAGGTCGCCAAGACCGCCAGGCAGATGCTGACCATGTGCATCCGCGCGCTCGACTATTGCCCTTCCGTCGACATCACCTTCGGCGAATATCTGCGCGCGCTGATCACCGCCGACCGCGACGCCTATCCGGACGATCCGCTGCACTACCGCCTGGCTTTCCTGGAATCGTTCCGCAAATGGAAGCTGTTGCCGCGCGACGTGCGCACCGTCTCGGAGGAGACGCTCGCCTGGAGCGCGCCGGAAGATCCTTCTCCGACCTGGCTGAAAGGCCTGCTCAGCAGGATCGACCTCGGCTGGAACCAGAAATTGAAACGGGCCGAGATCTTCGCGCTCAACGACAAGAACCGCTACACGCTGTGGAAGGCGATGCACAAGACCTTCGCCTCCAACCCGGACCTCTACAAGCAGTTCGGCCTGCTGCCGGATCTGCCGCGCTACAATGAGGACGGGACGGTCATGCACGCGCCGAAGAAAGGCGAGACGACCTTCGACATCTACAGCGTGCGCCCGACGCGCCGCGTCGAGCCGGACGGCTCGTTCCGCGTCGAGGTCGTGGCGGTCATCCAGCAGCGGATTCCGGTCGCGCTCGACGGTACGGCGATGCCGCAAGGCATGGCCGAGGGCGACGGCTTCTTCTGGTTCCGGGGCGGCGCCACCATCATCATAGACCCGCGCGAGGGATTCGAGGAGATCCGCTACTCGATCATCAAGAACACCGGCAGCGCGGACCGGCAGAAGCGTCAGGCCGGGACTATGGCCGCCAATTACCTGTCGCCGCTCAGAGCGCTCTATTTCGGCGGCGAAGTGTCGGAGCCCTTTGCCCTGCTGCATGCCAGCGATGGAGACGACGACCATGTCTAGAAAGCCGGCGACGAGGACAAGGCCGGCAAAAGCGGCTGCTGCGCCGGCATCGGGCGCCACTGTCCGGCATTACTGCCAGGGCATCGGCGACTGCCATCTGCTTACCTTCAAGAAGGCAGATGGAAAGCCATTCCGCATGCTCATCGATTGCGGCATCCATGTCTCGATCGCGGGCGGTCCGGCGCTGGTCGGCGACATCGTCGCCGACATCAGGAAGGAGACCGGCGGCAAGATCGACATCCTCGTCGTCACGCACGAACACTGGGACCATGTCTCCGGGTTCCTGACGGCGAAGGATCTTTTCAAGGATTTTGTCGTCGCCGATGTCTGGATGGGGTGGACCGAAAATCCCGCCGACGCGGAGGCCGCGGAACTCGACAAGTTCAAGGGCCAGGCAATCGCCGCGCTGCAGGGCGTGGGCCAGAAGCTCGACGGAATGCAGGGGCTCAGTTCCTACATGGCCAGCGTTCGCGACGGCCTGCAGTCCGTGCTTGGCTTCCAGTTCGGCGTCGCCGGCGAGCGGGTGCGTTCGGCCCGCGACGCGGCGGCAAAGCTGTCGCAGAAACCGTCGCCGACCTATTTCGAGCCCGGCGGGTCGCCGGTATTGATCGACGCATTGCCCAACCTTCGCGTCTATGTGTTGGGCCCGCCGCGCGACAAGGCGGCCCTGCGTCTGGAGGAGAAGGCGAGCGAGATGTTCCCGCTGGCCAGCGGCGGCCCGTTCGCGCGGGCGCTGGCCAGCGGCCTCAAGATGAACGAGGCGGCAGACGCTAATTATGTCGACGAGCTCAGTCCGTTCGAGCGCAATGTCGGCGCGCCGCTTTCCACGGCGCTCAACGGCGACAAGGGCAGCGACCCGGCCGTCGATGTCGCCACCTTCGTCCGCAAGCATTATTCCGGGCCGGTTTCGGCTGCTGCATCCATGGAAGACCGCGACCAGTCCTGGCGGCGCATCGACGCCGACTGGATGGGGATCGCCGCCGACCTTGCCCTGCAGCTCGACCGCGGCGTCAACAACACCAGCCTGGTGCTGGCCTTCGAGTTCATCGACAGCGGCCGGGTGCTGCTGTTCCCCGGCGACGCCCAGATCGGCAACTGGCTGAGCTGGAAGGATCTGAAATGGCCGGTGGGGCAGGGGACCGTCACATCGGCCGATCTTCTGGCGCGCACCGTCTATCTCAAGGTCGCGCATCACGGCAGCCAGAACGCCACGCCGGAGAAACAGGGTTTTGACCTGCTGACGAGCAGCGACCTGTCGGCTTTCATTCCGACCAACAAGGTCGACGCCTTGAAAGTGCACTGGGGGGAGATGCCCTATGACGGTATCCTGACCGCGCTCGAGACAAAGACCAAGGGCCGCGTCATCCGCGCCGACGATCCATGGCTGGCCGACAAGAACGGAAAGCCCGGTTTTTCCGCGCCGTCCGGCTCGATCCAGGCGATGCGCAGTCTGCCGCGCGATGCTGCCCGGGGACCGGGCGGGCTCTGGGTCGAGGTGGATTTGGCCTGAGAGTTCGCCACCGAGCAGATTGCGAAAAATCGAAAACCGCTCTATGGAGCGATCGGCTGAATGAGGGCGGCTACTCGACACATTGCACAAGGTCGCCCCATGCCCGATGCATTCTCACGCGTCATCGCCTTCCTTGCCGTGGTCACGGCCCTTTTGTTTGCCGGGCTGCATTTCCATCAAGGACACATCATCGCCACGCTCTATTTCATGACCGGCGCCATTCTGGTGACGGCTGTGACGCGCATGAATGTGAGGCGGGGGTTGATTTAGAGCCTTAACCGGTTCAGCTCGGCAGTCGTTCGAAGATCGTCGGCACATCGCCTTGACTTCGAGAGCTTGCCTACCTTATATCGCGGCTCGCTTCGGCCTTCGGGCAAAGAGCGGGCGATTAGCTCAGCGGGAGAGCACACCCTTCACACGGGTGGGGTCGCAGGTTCAATCCCTGCATCGCCCACCATCCAACAGCTTGATAGTGTTGGATGAATGGCCCGACGAATTCTTCTACATCTTCTACAATTGCACTGGGGAAGACGGGTCTGCGCGCTCAGCGTGCCGCCGCGATCAACCGCTCGGCCAGTTGCGGCGTCAGCGTGTCGAAATGCGAGATCACCAGGGTCGGCTCGAATTCGCGCACATGGCGGTCGGTGTAGCCGAAATCGACCGCGACCACCGGAATGCCGGCTGCTTTGGCGGTGTCGATGTCGGTCTGCGAATCGCCGACCATCAAGGCGTTCTCCGTATCGCCGCCGGCCAGCCGGATCGTCTCGGTGAGATGGCGCGGGTCGGGCTTGCGGAAGGCGAAGGTGTCCTGGCCGCAGATCGCGGCAAAATAGTTCGACAGGCCCAGCGCGCCGATCAGCGCCACGGAATTGGCCTCGTATTTGTTGGTGCAGACCGCCATCAGATAGCCGGCGGCCTGGAAACGATCGAGCGCGGCAACGACGCCAGGATAGGGGCGGGATTTGCCGGGAATGTTCAGCGTGTAATGGTCGAGGAACAGGTTCAGCAGCCGGTCGTGCTCTTCCGCCACCAGCGCCTTGTTCTGCGCGGCATGCGCGCGTTCGATCATGACGCGCCCGCCATGGCCGACGAAGCGCCGGAAACCGGCTTCGTCGACAGCGGCGAGGTCGCTTGCCGCCAGGCTGTGATTGAGGCTGTCGAGCAGGTCCGGCGCCGTATCGACCAGCGTTCCATCCAGGTCGAAGACGATGATCGGGCTCGGCATGGCGCGTTCCTGTAGCGATTGAATTGCCGCAGCCGATACAGGTTGGGCCGGGTTCAAGCAAGAAGCCTCGATCGGTCCACAGAGCCTTTGAGAGCGGCCCTTTGACGGGACAGGCAAAAATGCTAGGAGGCGCGCGAAACTGGCGAAATCGGGGCTCCCCATGGATGCAAGGCAGTTGAAGGTCGAAGCCGCGCGGGCCGCGCTCGCCCATGTCGGCGACGGCATGCGCCTCGGCATCGGCACCGGCACCACGGCGGAAGAATTCGTGCGGTTGCTGGCCGAGAAGGTTGCGACCGGCCTCAAGGTCATTGGCGTGCCGACTTCCGAGCGCACCGCGGCGCTCTGCCGCGAACTCGGCGTGCCGCTGTCTACACTGGAAGAAACGCCGGAACTCGACCTCACCATCGACGGCGCCGACGAGGTCGATCCGGACCTGACCCTGATCAAGGGCGGCGGCGGCGCACTGCTGCGCGAGAAAATCGTCGCGGCGGCGTCCGATCGCATGATCGTCATCGCCGACAAATCCAAGATGGTCGGGACGCTCGGCCGGTTCCCGCTGCCGATCGAGGTCAACAAATTCGGCCTGCGCGCCACCGAGATCGCGGTTCGGGCCGCCGCGGTAGGGCTCGGTCTTTCCGGCCCGGTTACATTGAGGATGACGGGGGGCCAGCCATTTGTTACAGACGGCGGCCACTTTATCCTCGATGCATCTTTTGGCCGCATTCCGGATACAAGAGCGCTGTCGAATGCTCTCTTCGCCATTCCAGGCGTTGTCGAGCACGGTCTATTCATCGGGCTGGCGTCAACGGCCATCATCGCCGGCGGCGACGGTATCGAAACCGTCCATGCAGCCTGAAACCAGGGAGTTCTATCGACCATGATGTTGCCTAAACGAGTTCGCCGCTTTTCGATGCTTCTGGCGGCCTCGGCCGCCCTTGCGCTGTCTTCGCCGGTGTTTGCGCAGGATGTCAGCGAATCGCATCTGAAGGCGGCGCGCGCGGCCGTCGCGGCGATCCATGCCACGGACACGTTCGACAACATCCTGCCGCAGGCGGCCGGCGCGCTCGAGGCGCAGCTCATCCAGAAGAACCCCGACATGCAGGAGCTGATCGGCAAGACCGTGGCCGAGAAAGCACTCAGCCTCGCCTCGCGGCGCGCCGATCTCGAAAAAGAAGCAGCACTTGCCTATGCCAAGGTGTTTTCCGAGCAGGAGCTCAACGACATCGCCACCTTCTACAGCTCGGAAGCCGGCAAGAAGCTGCTGGACAGCGGTCCCGCGGTGACGCGCGACCTCGTGAAGGCCGCCGACATCTGGCAGAACGGCGTCGCCCGCGACCTCGCCCAGCAGGTCGGCGAAACGATCGCCGCCGCCGCCAAGGCCGCGGCGCCGGCAGCACCGGCTCCGGACGCCACCGCGCCCGCGGATGGTTCCGCTCCGGCGGACAATTCGGCTCCCGCCGACAATTCGGCCCCGGCGGACGACTCGCAGAACTGATCCCAGTCAATCCGCCGACCGCGGCTGGACCACAAAGCCCGGGTTTGCCCGGGCTTTTCTTTTGCCGCTTTGCAGCCTACCTGTGACCCGTCTTTCTCATCCGCAGGAGCCCACCCGATGGCCGGTTATGACTATGATCTGTTCGTCATCGGCGGCGGCTCCGGCGGGGTGAGGGCGGCCCGGGTGGCGGCGGCTGTCGGCAAGCGCGTCGCCGTCGCGGAGGAGTACCGCTTCGGCGGCACCTGCGTCATCCGCGGCTGCGTGCCGAAGAAGCTCTATGTTTATGCCTCGCAATTTCCCGAGCATTTCGCCGACGCCGCCGGCTATGGCTGGACGGTGCCCGAGGCAAGCTTCGACTGGCAGACGCTGGTCGCCAACAAGGACAAGGAGATCGCGCGGCTCGAGGCGATCTACAAGAGGAATGTCGAGGGCTCCGGCGGCGAGACCTTTCATTCGCGTGCAGTGCTCGTCGACCAGCACAGCATTTATCTGGTTGCCGAGGACCGCACGGTCAGCGCCGACCAGATCCTGATCGCGACCGGCGGCCGGCCTGCACCGCATCCGGCGCTGTCAGGCCACGAATACTGCATCTTCTCCAACGAGGCCTTCGATCTCAAGGAGCTGCCGAAGACGATCATGATCGAGGGCGGCGGCTACATCGCCGTCGAATTCGCCAACATCTTCCATGGCCTGGGCGTCGACACCACGCTGGTCTATCGCGGCCAGGAGATCCTGAGCCGCTTCGACATGGATTTGCGCCGCTCGCTGCATGAGACAATGGAGAAAAAAGGCATCAGGATCCTCTGCCCCACCGTTTCGGAATGGGTGCGCAAGACCTCGGAGGGCCGGCTCGACGTGCTGCTGTCTTCTGGCCAAACCCTGACGGTTGATCAGGTCATGCTGGCGATCGGGCGTATTCCCAATACCGAGAATATGGGCCTGGAGGGCGTCGGTATCGAACTCAGCAAGACGGGCGCGATCGTGGTCGACCAATATTCGCGCACCAATGTCGACAACATCTGGGCGATCGGCGACGTCACTCATCGCGTGCAACTGACGCCGGTCGCCATCCACGAGGCGATGTGCTTCGTCGAGACGGCCTTCAAGGACAACCCGACCGCGCCGGATCACGACACCATACCGACCGCGGTGTTCTCGCAGCCGGAGATCGGCACCGTCGGCCTGTCGGAGGACGACGCGATCAAGCGCTATCCCGATGTCGAGATTTATCGCGCATCGTTCCGTCCGATGCGGCACACGCTGTCCGGCCGCGACGAGAAGATGCTGATGAAGCTGGTGGTCGACGGCGCGTCAAGGAAGGTGATCGGCGCCCATATTCTAGGCCCCGATGCCGGCGAGATGGCGCAGCTTCTCGGCATTCCGCTGAAGGCAGGCCTGACCAAGGACGATTTCGACCGCACCATGGCCGTGCATCCGACGGCGGCCGAGGAACTGGTGACGATGTACAAGCCGACCTATCGCGTGAAGAACGGCGAACGCGTCTGACATTTCAGGATTTCAGGGAGCCTGCGATGTCCGCCACCGCCGCGCCGCTGGACCGCAATTTCGCCCGGCGCGTCGATCAGGTCGTGGATGGCGCGATCGAGGAGCGCCGTATCGTCGGCGCGGTCGTTCTCGTCGCCCGGCGCGGCGAGATCCTTTATGGCCGCGCAGCCGGCGTCGCCGACCGCGAGGCGAACAAACCGATGCGACAGGACGCGATCTTCCGCCTGGCCTCGGTGACCAAGCCGGTCGTCGCCACCGCGGCGCTTGCCTTGGTCGAGGCCGGCGTGATCGATCTTGCCGATCCGGTGACGAAATTCATACCCGAGTTCCGACCGAAGCTTGCCGACGGCAGCGAACCCGCCTTGACCATCCGGCATTTGCTCACCCACACGGCCGGCCTCGATTACGGCTTTCGCCAGCCCGCCGGCGGTCCCTATCAACGGGCCGGTATCTCGGATGGCCTCGACCAGCCGGGCCTTTCCATGACCGAGAACCTCCGCCGCATCGCGTCGGTGCCGCTGTCCTTCGCGCCGGGCGCGGGCTGGGGCTATTCGGTGGCGATGGACGTCCTGGGCGAGGCGATGGCGAGAGCCACGGGCGAGACCTTGCCGGACCTTGCCGAGCGTCTGGTCGCCAGGCCTCTCGGTATGAGCGACACGGCTTTTGCCGTCCGTGACCGGGCCCGGCTAGTGACGCCTTACGCGGACGGCCCCGGCGGGGCAGTCGCCATGGGCGAGCATCATCTCGTGCCTTTCGGCGATGGCGCCATCTCGTTCACGCCCGGGCGCATTTTCGATCCTGCCTCCTTCGCATCCGGCGGCACCGGCATGAACGGAACGGCCGGCGATGTCCTGAAGCTGCTCGAAGCGCTGCGGCGCGGAGACGGGACGGTCATCCGCCCCGAGACGGCGGCGGCAATGACCAGGGATGCGATCGCAGGTCTGGAGACGACCATGCCAGGCTGGGGCTGGGGTCTGGGATTTGGCGTGTTGCGCGACCCGGTCGCGGCCGCAACGCCGCAGACTCCGGGCACCTGGCGATGGGGCGGCGTCTACGGCCATTCCTGGTTCGTCGACCCGGCGCTCGAGCTGACGGTGGTGGCGCTCACCAACACGGCGATCGCCGGCATGATGGGCGCCTTCCCGGACGCGATGCGTGACGCGATCTACGGCCGCCAGGCCGGATGACGGAGACAACCCGCCGCCGATAAATACCGGCGGCGGTAAAGTTTTCAGGCCTAAAGCGCGTCGCGTCGAAACGGATTCACGCGACGCGCTTTAGGCCGTTGCTTGATGCATGTCGTTGTCGCAAAACCGAGGTCACTTTTGCGCGACATGCATTAAAGCAGCGTGCCGCGCAGGATCACCAGCGCCACCGAGAAGTAGATGACCAGCCCGGTGACATCGACCAGCGTGGCGACGAACGGCGCCGAGGCGCTTGCCGGGTCGAAGCCGATGCGCTTCAGCGCGAAGGGCAGCATCGATCCCGACAGCGAGCCGAAGGTGACGATGCCGACCAGCGCCGCGCCCACCGTCGCCGCGATCAGCATCCAGTGCGGGCCGTAGTCGTAGAAGCCGAAATACTGCCAGAGCGCGATGCGGCAGATGCCGACAATGCCGAGGATCGAGCCGAGCACCACCCCAGTCGGCAGCTCGCGCAGCGCCACCCTCCACCAGTCGCGCAGCCCGATCTCACGCAGCGCCAGCGCGCGGATGACGAGCGACGTCGCCTGCGAGCCGGAATTGCCGCCGGAGCTCATGATAAGCGGGATGAACAGCGTCAACACGATCGCCTTTTCCAGCTCGCTCTCGTAGCTCTGCATGGCGTTGGCCGTAAGCATCTCGCTGAGGAACAGCGCGCAGAGCCAGCCGGCCCGCTTCTGGATCATGGCGAGGAAGCTCATCTTCATATAGGGCTCGTCGAGCGCCTCCATGCCGCCGAAACGATGCACGTCCTCGGTCGTCTCCTCGATCATCGTGTCGATGATGTCGTCGACGGTGACGATGCCGAGGATCCTGCCATGGTCGACCACCGGCAAGGCGAGCAGGTCGTATTTCGAGATCGTCTGCGCCAGGTTCTCGCGATCGGTGAGCGGCGTCACCGTCACCGGCACGCGATCGGGCGCTACCGACAGGATCGGATCCTCCGGGTTGCCGGTGATCAGCCGGCGCAGTCCGGTCGAACGCAGCAGGAGCTGCGTCTCCGGATCGACGATGTAGATGGCGTAGATGGTTTCGCGGGTGCGCTCGACCTTGCGGATGTAGTCGAGCGTGCGCCCAACGGTCCAGTCCGAAGGCACGCTGACGAATTCCGTCGTCATGATCGAGGCAGCACTGCCTTCCGGATAGCCAAGGATGGATAGCAGCGTCGCGCGCAGCGGCGTGGCCAAGGCGCCGAGCAACTCCGAGCGGGCCGGCTCATCCAACTCGCGCAGAATGTCGGCCGCGCGGTCGACCGACATGGCGGTCAAAAGCTTGCTTGCCTTGGGGCGGGGCAGGGCTTCGGCGAGCTCGGGCGCTGCTTCGAGCTCCGGCTGGTCGAAAATCTCGACCAGCCGCTCGAACGGCACGGCGCAAAGCAGCTCGATGGCCGTCTCGCGGGGTTCGTGGTTGAGGGCTTCGACGACGTCGGCGACGTGATCGTTGGCAAGAACACGGGCGACGGCGGTTGCTTCGTCGTCCAATACGGGGGCGAATTCGTTCATGGCTCACTCCTTGCCGTCCGGCAGGACGTGAGCCATCAGGTCACGTCAGGGCGGACGGCGGTTGCGTTCGACTGTGACTGTCGCCAGGCATGGCGGGTTGACCTTTCTGCTCGCCGGGTTCGAGTTTGAATTTGGCGAGCGGGCGCAACATAGGAGCGCTTTTTGCCGAGTCAATTGGCAAAAGCTCGGAAATCGGGTGAGGGGAGGTCGGATCGCGAGACTGTGATCGGCAGCCGCAGCAGCCAAGCCATGGAAGCAGGTAAAAGCTTGGCCTGACTGCTATTTCTGCTTCAGCCGGCGGAACCGCAGCCATTTGTCCTCGGCCGGCCGCGGCGGCTGGGTGAGGATGGTGGTGAGCTCGCGCGGCAGGCTGGGAGCGAGCGGCTTCTTGGTGGCGACGCCGTCAGCGATCGCGACCACGCTGTGGTAGAAATCCTCGCCCGTAAGCGAGCGCGGTGGCACTGCCTCATGCATGACGCTGATGACGGTGACGTTCGCGCAATTGTCCTTGATCGCCTGGTGGAAGGCGATCTTGCCTTCGGGATCGAGCGCGCCGGTCGCCTCGTCGAGGAACAGAAGTCCGGGCTGCCGCAGGATGATGCGGGCGACCACCAGCTTCTGCTTCTGGCCGCCCGAAAGCACCTGGTCCCAGACCTTGCCCTCACGGCTCTCGTCGGCCAGGTGCCCGATGAAGTCGCCGAGACCGGCCTTGTGCAGGGCTGCGGCGACCTGCGTGTCGCTATGGTCGTTCTCGGAACCCGGCAGGCAGACGAGCTGCTTTAGCGAGACCTGCTGCAGCTTGACCTCCTGGGCGGCGTAGAAGCTCGTCACGCCTTCCGGGAAAACGATGGTGCCGCGGCCATATGGCCACAAGCCATTGATCGCCTTGATAAGCGAAGTCTTGCCGCAGCCGGACTCGCCCTTGAGGAAGGTCCATTCGCCGCGACGGAAACGCAGATTGGCGGCGCTGAGGAAGGGCGTCGCATCTTCGCCCTGATGCGCCAGCTCGAGCTTCTGGATGGTGAGGCCGAACACGGGATTCTGGGTGGCGTAGCTGAAGTCGGAGCGGCCGGTCTGTTGATAGAATTCCTGCGGGTGCTGGACGTTCTCGATGGCGTTGGCGAGTTCGGTGACGCGCTGGCTGTTGGCCCGCAGCGTGGCAATAGCCGGCATCACATGGATGAACCACGAACACTGGCTGATCAATTGGGCGACCATTTCGGAGCCGGTGATGTAGCCCTTGTAATCTAGGCGGTTGTGGATGAACGACACGAGGCCGGGCGAGTAGGCAACGATGCGGGCGCCGACGAAATTGTAGATCAGCTCGAACGACGTGTAGCTGGTGTTGACGATGTTGAGCCGCCCCCATGTATTGTCGATATCGACATAGAGCCGGTCATGCATCGACTTCTGTACGCCCTCGCCATGCGAGGCGGCGACGTGGAAGCTGCGGCGCAGGAATGTCGTCAGTTCGCTGCGGTAGCTGCCCTCGGCCTGCTGCATGCGCACATTGAGCCGCTCGAGCAGGCGCCCGAGCTTGACCGCGATCCAGGTGTTCAGCGGCACATAGATGGCGACGGCAAGGAATGCCAGCACCGCGGTGCCGTAGCTGCCCAGGAATTCCAGGCCCTTGACCTCGACCGAGGACCCAATCAGGTTTTCACCGATGAAATAGAGCGAAGTCGCGACACCCAGCACGCCCATGGCAAGCCCGATGGCGCCGCCGGTCATGTCCTTGATCGATTCCTGGATACGCTGGTCGATGTTGTCCGGAGCGACGATGCCGCCGGCCGCCGAACCGTGCTGGGCGTGGAAATGGGTATGGTTGCCGTCGAGCAGGGCCTGGTTGAACTGGTTGTCCAGCCAACCCCGCCATTTGCGATGCAAGGTCGTTGAAACGAGATTGCGCACGCCGGTGAAGCCGGCATCCTTCAGCACGACCAGCAGCACCAATATGCCGGCATTGGTCAGGATGGTCTGCAACGGATGGGTGTTGGCGGCGTCGTGGAGGAAGGCGATCGAATTGCCCAATTCGCCCAACGCCACGGCAAACCAGACGCCAGCCTTGCTGGACAATGCCGTCAGCAGCGCAATGACGACGGTGAGGGTCCAGGCTTCCTTCCACCGGTTGGAGAACCAGTAGGCTCGCATCAGCCCCCAGAATGTACGCATCGACGATACCGGCGTGAGGGACGAGGTCTTTGCCTCGCTGGATGTTTGCTCCGGTAATGTACGTTGCGGTCTACCGACCCAAGTCACGATCCCGCCCAAACCTTTCTAGTTTTGTTACACATGGTAACACCAATTGATCATTTTCCATTAATTTTCTGCCGGCGAATGTGAACAGGGTTACCCGCCGTGGCCCGAGGGCAACAGAAAGGCCACGCCGAGGGGGCGCCTATCGAGCTGATTTCGTCTTTTATTCCAGCGCGTTAAAGACGATTGCGCCAGCCGGCGGCAACCTTCCCTTGGGGAAGCGGAAAACACGGGTTTGTGAATGGAAAAGAGGTATCCGCAGGCCGGGATGGCTACTGGGCGGTGACCGGAATGCCCGAAAATCTACCGTCAATGAGATCTTCGCGCTTGCCCGATTCGTCTTTTCCCGACGCGCTGAAATGACCGGAAACGGTCTTCGCGGCGGGATCGTATTTGTCGACGACGATCTCGCCGCTGGCGAAGCGGACATGGCCGACCATGGCGCCGGAATCGAGAATGTTGAAGCTGGCGCTGTTCGCGGACGACCCGGTCTTGAGCGGATAGGTGCCGGCAAAGTCGTTCGGATCTTTCAAAACCAGCATCGAATTGAAGGTCATGGTCGGCGAGCCCTGTTCTGTTCCCGACAGGTTCAAAACCGGCTTGCCGCCCATCTGCATCGTCTGGGCCAAGGTAAAGGACGCCGTCCAGGGTTTGCCTTCGAAGGTCGCCGACATAACGGCTTCCTCGGCCGATACGCGCTGCAACGACAATGGGAGCCCCAGGGCAAAAGGCAAGGAGAGCAGCAACAATGCGCCACGCCTGACTGCCATTTATGTCGCCCTCAAATCAGCCAAACCCCTCTCAATCCTAGCCCAGCGCCGTGTCCGAGGCGATTCACCAGATCGTGTTCGGCCAGGACGGGCATGATTTTGACAACACGCCGTCCGGCAACATCGGGTGCATTTATACGCCGAAGGGCGGCACCAGCACCTGCCAGCCGTAGGATGGCGGCCGGAGCTTTCCTGCTTACGCGTCGAGCCCAGCTACGTCACCGTAATCCTGGGGCCGAAAGGGCCGGCGACACTGATCAAGAATCCCGGCGAGCAGGGCTGTTGCAGCGAGGTGACCAAGCTTGGCTACGGCAACAGCTGGAGCAGGGGGCCGTTTTCCTGCCAGTCGTCGACGAAGGGCTTAAGCTGCACGGGCAGCAATGGCCATGGCTTCTTCCTGAGCAAGGCCAATGCGACCGCGAAGTAGGAGCACGATTCCAGGAAAAGCGCGCGGCGTCAGGTTGGGCGGCTTCGCGGCAGCCTTCCGCCCCGATTGCGCGGAAGGAGCATTCAGTTCGCGGTTTCGAGCTCGCCGCGCGCCTTGGCCTGGGCCACCTGGCGGATCGCGTCGGCAAGCGTGTCGGCATCCTGCGCGCCCATCACCGCGTATTTGCCTTCGAGCAGGAAGCAGGGAACGCCGGTGATGCCCATGCGCGAAGCTGTGGCGATCTCGTTGCGGACGGCCTCGACATCGGCATCGGTCGGCAGCAGCGTTTCGACCACAGACGCATCCATGCCGGCCTCGCCGGCGGCCTTTATCAGCACCGCGTGGTCGCCGATGTTCACGCCTTCCTCGAAATTCAGCTGGAAGAGGCGGCGCACCAGCCGGTCCTGCACATCTTCACCCGCGGCGCCCGCCCAGCGGATGACGCGATGCGCGTCGAGCGTATTGGCCGCGACCTTGATGGCGCCAAATGCAAAATGGATGCCCTCGGCCTCGCCGAGCGGCTCGATGCGCGCGTGGATCTGTTGGATGCGTTCCTCGCTGCCAAACTTGCCGAGCATGTATTGACGGCGATCCATGCCCGCCGACGGGATGGTCGGATCGAGCTGGAACGGCCGCCAGCTGACATGCACGTCGACATCGCTTGCAGCAGCAATGGCCTTGTCCAGCCGCTTCTGGCCGATGAAGCACCAGGGGCAGACAACATCGGACACGACATCGACGGTGATGGAGTTCTCGGCGCTCATGCTCGTTTCCTTTTTGGTCCCGATTATGGCTGGGCTTGCCTCAGTTGGGCTTTCGCCACCAGGTCGGCAGCTGATAGCCGAATATGGGGGTCTTTTGCGGATGTTCCAGATAACTCCAGTAAGCAAGCCATTGCTGCGTGTTGTATTGCATCGGCACCAGGTAGTTGCCCGAGATCAGCAGCCGGTCGAGCACGCGCACCGCCGCGACATAGTCTTCCTTGGTGCGGCCGTTCAGCATGGCGTCGATCGCGGCGTCGATCGCCGGATCGGCGACGCCGGCGAGATTGAACGATCCTTCTGTCTTCGCGGCGATCGATCCCCAACGGCCGAGCTGCTCGCTGCCGGGCGACAGCGAATTGCTGAAGCCGCTCGTCCCTATCAGAACCTCGAAGTCGAAACGCTGCTTGCGCGACTGGATCTGGTCGCCGTCGAGGGTGCGGATGCCGACGTCGATACCGATCTTCTCCAGCGTGCGCTGGTAGACGGCCGCCAGCCGCTCTTCGTCCTGCGATGAGGTCAGGATCTCGAAGCCGAACGGGTTTCCTTGCGCGTCGAGCATCTTGCCGTCCTGCACGTGGAAGCCGGCGCTCTTCAACAATTCGAAGGCCGCTTTGAGCACCTTGCGGTCCTGGCCCGAACCGTCCGTCACCGGCGGGCGCCAGGTGCCGTCCATCACATCTGGCGGCACGCGGCCGGGATAGGGTGCAAGCAGCGCCTTTTCACGATCGTCGGCCGGGTGGCCGAGCGCCGAAAGCTCGGAATTCTGCCAGTAGCTCATGGTGCGGTTGAACTTGCCGCCGAACAGGTTCTTGTTCGTCCATTCGAAGTCGTAGAGCATGCCGAGCGCGCGGCGGACAACGGGATTCTCGAACTTCGGTAGCCGGGTGTTGAACAGGAAGCCGGTCACCACCGGGGGAATGCCGGTGTTGAAATATTCTTCCTTCACATCTCCCTTTCGGAAGGCCGGAAAGTCGATGTCGCGCTCACGCTTGACCGGATCGGTCTCGTCATCGAGGGCGCAGATTCCTTTCTTGAACGCTTCCGTCTTGGCGTTGGCGTTGAGAAAATACTCGATGGTGATCCGGTCGAAATTGTCGAAGCCGCGTTTCGACGGAATGTCCTTGCCCCAATAGTCCGGGTTGCGCTTGAAGACGATGCGCTGCCCCGGCAACACCTTGTCGACGGTGTAGGGCCCGCTGCCGATCAATGGCTTCAGTGTGGTTCTGTCGAACGTGTCCTTGTCGAAGGCGTGCTTAGGGACGATCGGTGTCAGCGCGACGATCATCGGGAATTCGCGGTTGGCCTTGTCGTTGAAGGTGAATTTCACGCTGTGGTCGCCGGTCTTTTCCAGCTTGGCGATCATGCTCATGCGGTCGCTGTAGGGCGGGCGGCCCTTGTCGGTGAAGACGTCATAGGTGAACAGCACGTCCTCCGGAGTCACCGGCTGTCCGTCCGACCATTTTGCGTTGGGGTTGAGATGGAACTCGATCGACTTGCGCTCCGGATCCATGTCGGCGCTGTCGGCAAGCAGTCCGTAAAGACTGAAGGGCTCGTCATAGTTGCGCTGCATCAGCGGCTCGAAGACGAGATTGCCGTAAACGGTATCGATCATGCCGCGCGCCGTCGTGCGCAGGCTTTTCAGGATGAAGGGGTTGAGGTTGTCGAAGGAGCCGACGACGCAATAGGTGACGCTTCCGCCTTTCGGCGCGTCCGGATTGACGTAGTCGAAATGCTGGTAGTCGGGCGGCAGCGCCGGCTCGCCTTGCATGGCAATGCCGTGCTTCGGCCCCGACTGTGCCGGAAGGAGCGAAAGAGCCAGAAACGAGGTCGCGGCGATCAGCCGAACGAGAACGCGGTCCATGACCGTCTCCTTGCCGGGCGGCTTTGTGATTCGCCATGCACCGTAGAGCATTTCGCCACCCGATTGAATCGGTGCCCGATTGGGAATCGGGTTCGGCGGCTCGAGCGCCGATCGACGCTCGCCCCCGGAAGAGGAAACCGCGAAGAAATCGCGGAAACCGGGCTGGATTCGACGCCGCTGGCAGTGTAACACGCGCTCCGAAGTCATCCTGTTGCCTCATTTGGGCAACAGGTAGCTGGACCACACGGCACGAAGAAGCCGGTCCCCGGGATCATTTGAGAGGAAAGTGCACCATATGACGATCAACGCGTACCGCCTTTCGGTGCTGGCCGCAGGCGTGGTCGGCGTTCTGGGCGCCGGGCTTTTCACCGCCTCGGCTCAACAGCAGCCGCAGATCCCGCAGGGCTGGTTCAAGGCCTGCACCAAGCAGGAAGACGTCGACATCTGCAATGTGCAGAACATCGTCACCGCCGGCAACGGCCAGCTCGTCACCGGCGTCAGCCTGATCGAGCTCAAGGGCAAGGTGAACCGCAAGGTCTTCCAGGTTACGGTTCCGACCGGCCGCCTTGTGCCTCCGGGCATTGCGCTCCAGATCGATGCCGGCAAGGCGCAGAAGCTCGACTATGTGATCTGCTTCCCGGATCGCTGCGTCGCGGAAGTGCCGCTGAGCGACCAGCTCGTCGCTTCCTTCAAGAAGGGGCAGGGGATCACGCTCACGTCGATCAACTTCCAGAACCAGCCGAACCCGATCAAGATCGCGCTCACCGGCTTCAGTGGCGCCTATGACGGCCCGCCGCTGCAGCAGTCGGACATCGAGGACCGGCAGAAGAAGCTGCAGGACTTCGTCGCCAAGAACAATCAGGACTTCGCCAAGAAGCTCAAGGACGAGCAGGACAAGGCCAAGACCGCGAACTAATCGCGGAAGCGTGTTTCTCGGAAAACAAAAAAGCGGGGCAAATGCCCCGCTTTTTTGTTGTCGCCGCGCGGCGCGCGTTGAGCAACATTCGTTGGCTTCAGTGCCTCGACTGGTGCTTTGGCTCGTAGCGGCCGTCCGGCAGCTTGTCGAACATCTCGCCGATCTGCGGATGCCGCACCGGCTCGCCCGACCGGTCCTCGAGCAGGTTCTGCTCGGACACATAGGCGATGTATTCGGTCTCCGAATTTTCCGCCAGAAGATGGTAGAAAGGCTGGTCCTTGCGCGGACGCGCGTCGGCGGGAATGGCCTCGTACCATTCCTCGGTGTTGGCGAATTCGGGATCGACATCGAAGATCACGCCGCGGAACGGAAACAGCCTATGGCGAACCACTTGTCCGATCGAGAATTTGGCCGTTTTCATCACGTTCACCACTTAGGTTCCGAGGCGCCTGTCGTGGCTGCGCGCAAGGCGCCTAAGACCTTGAATTTACACGTCACCCGGCCAAAAATCGACCCCGACTTTCGGCTTGGTGCCTATTTGGCGCAGACGCTGCGGCAATTCAATAGCCGAACTCCTTGACCTCAGCCGAAGCAACGGGTTAGCCCGCACGGGAGTTTTCCCGCCCGAGCGAAAATGTCTGACATCATCGGTCTCGTTCTTCCATTCTTCGGCATGATCTTTGTCGGTTTCCTGGTGGCGCGCATCACCAAGCAGCCGCTGGAGGCGCTCGGCTGGATGAACATTTTCATCGTCTATGTCGCGCTGCCGGCTTTGTTCTTCCAGTTGCTAGCCAAGACGCCGTTCGAGCAGTTGACGGAGTGGAGCTTCATCCTCGGCTCGCTGATCGCCACCTACGCGATCTTCACGCTGATGTTCGCCTGGTCGGTCTTCGTTTCCCATGACGGGATCGCGCCGGCGACGATCACCGCCCTTGCAGCCGCTTACGGCAATATCGGCTATATGGGACCGGGCCTTGCTTTGCTGGCGTTCGGCGAGCAGGCGGCGGTGCCAGTGGCGCTGATCTTCTGCTTCGAGAACATCGTGCATTTCACCGTCGCGCCGATGATGATGGCGTTGTCGGGCAAGGAGAAAGCGCCGCCGCTCCAACTGGCGTTCGGCGTCGTGAAGAAGATCGCGCTGCATCCCTTCATCATCGCGACGGCCCTTGGCGTCGCCGCCGCCTATGTGGAATTCCGGCCGCCGCTGCCTGTCGATCGCTTCCTCGACTATCTTGCCCGCGCGGCCGCGCCTTGCGCCTTGTTTGCGATGGGGGTGACGCTGGCGCTCAGGCCGCTCAACCGCGTGCCGAACGAGCTTGCATTGATCGCCGGGCTGAAGCTGGTCGTCCACCCGCTGCTTTGCTATGTCGTGCTGAGCTGGATCGGCAATTTCTCGCCGACCTGGGTCTTTTCCGCCATGCTGCTGGCGGCTCTGCCGACGGCGACCAACGTCTTCGTGATCGCGCAGCAATACGACGTGTGGGTGCAGCGGGCTTCGGCCAGCGTGCTGATCACGACATGCCTTTCGGTGGTGACGGTGACCTGTCTGCTCTACGCGATCCGGCACGGAATCCTACCGGCCGACCTCTTTCCTTAAGCCGCCCGCAATCGCGCGAAAACCGCTGCCGGGCCGCAGTCCCTCGCGCATGAAGAAGGCGCGCAGCGGGGCGAAGCCGCCCAGCGCGTTGAGGCCGGCGCTGCGCGCCAGCTGCGCCGGTAGCATGTCGGACAAGAGCGACATGTTGAGCAGGTTCACCGCGCCGCTGCGCGCCCATATGTCGGGCCGGCGCCTCGTGTCATAGGAGGCTAGGCTTCGGCGTGATCCGGGATCGCTGCTGTTTTCACTCGCGATTCCAACCAGATCGTCGATATCCCTGATGCCGAGGTTGAGGCCTTGGGCGCCGATCGGCGGAAACACATGCGCTGCCTCGCCGACCAGCGCCACGCGGTTTTGCGCGAAGCGACCGGACGAGGCCGCCGACAAGGGATAGACCTGGCGGCCCGGCTCGACCGAGACCCGGCCAAGCATCGATTGCATCTGTTCCTCGACACGCCCCGACAAGGTTGTATCGTCGAGCGCGGCAAGCTCCTGCGCCGTTTCCGGCTTGACCACCCAGACAAGGCTCGAGCGCCTGCCGGGCAGCGGAACCTGCGTGAACGGCCCTGTTTCGGTGTGGAACTCGGTCGAAACGAAGCCGTGCTCGCTGCGGTGGCTGAAATTGAGCACGAGCGCCGATTGCGGATAGGGCCGCGCAGAGGCGCGAATGCCGGCGGCTTCCCGCGCCGGGGACAGGCGACCGTCGGCGGCGACCGCCAGGGACGCGGAGATTTCGCTGCCGTCGGCCAGCCGGGCGCGGGCCTGATTGGCGTCGAGGCGCCATGACTCGACAATGGATTTCAGCCATTCGACGCCGCGATGGGCTGAAACGGCCTTGGCGAGGAGGGGGATCAGAACCTTGTTCGGCAAATTGAGTCCGAACTGTTCCTCGCCGATCTCGCTGGCGCGAAAGGTCACGGTCGGGCTTCGGATCAACCGGCGGGTTGCGTCGACGATGCGCATCACCTTGAGCGGCGCGGCCTGCGGCTTCAGTTCGGCAAGGATGCCCAGCCGGTCAAGAACCTTAAGCGCTGGATTCATCAGGGCGGTGGTGCGGCCGTCGGCGGTATTGGCCTCGGGGCCGACCAGCGTCACATGAAAACCGGCCTCGGCAAAGCCGGGCGCCGCGATCAAGCCGGCCGGACCGCTGCCGGCAACCAGGATGCGGGCTTTGTCGTTGTGCTCCACGCCAAGCTTCCACAATGCGAGGCGACCCGTCGGGCCTTTATGCGGATATAGGGCAGATCAGCCGGCTTGATCAACGCGGCGATTCAGCCCATTCGATTGTCATGAGCGGCGAGCAGCATGATTTCAGCCATCTCGACCGCGCGGGCCGGGCGACGGCGGGCGTGGCGCGCAGCCCGCGCCGCGCTGTCATGCTGACGATCGGTATGGGCGTCGCTCTTGCCTGGCTCCTGCTCGGCGCGATGGCGATACGCGGCGCTGAAAGCAGCCCGGCCGGCGTCCCCGGCGACATGCTGCTGAAGAATCTGCCGACCCTGCCGTTGCCGAGTATTCTGGACCGGTTCTTCGCTCTTTGCCTCGCGCCCGCGCCGCTTGCCGGCCCGGCCGGCCTGCAGGCGTCGGCGCTGGTGCTGATGTGGTTCCTGATGGCCGTGGCGACGATGCTGCCTTCGGCGGCACCCTTGATCCGCACCTATTGCGAAATCGCCGACACGGCGAGAATCAAGGGCGAACCCGCCGTTCATCCGCTGGTGCTTGTCGCCGGATACCTTACCACATGGCTTGGCGCATCCGTGGGCTTCACGCTGTTGACGCTTGCGATCTACGCCTTTGCCGGTTCCGGCCGGATGCTCGATCCCGCCATCGGCATTGCCGGCGCCGCTGCTCTGCTTGTCGCCGGCCTCTATCAGTTCAGCGGCCTGAAACAGGCATGCCTGGAAAAGTGCCGCAACCCGTTCTCGATCCTGTTCGCCAACTGGAGCGCCAAACCAGCCCGCATCTTCCGTTTGGGGCTGGAGCAGGGCGCCTGGTGCCTCGGTTGCTGCTGGGCGCTGATGCTGGTGATGTTCGCCGTCGGCGCGATGAACGTCTTCTGGATGGCGTTGATCGGCCTGTTCACCCTGATCGAAAAACAGATCACCGGCAGGGTGGTCAGCCGGGTTGCCGGTGCGATACTGCTTGTGTGGGCGGCTGCCCTGCTATTAGTTTCGGCGTGAGGGGGAGAATTCGATGAGCGACCAAAGCTGGGCAATGAAAGGGGAGTTGGTACTCTCCTGCAATTGCACGGTTTTCTGTCCCTGCGTGCTGTCGCTCGGCAGCCATCCGCCGACCGAGGGTTACTGCCAGACCTGGGCCGGCTTCCGCATCGACGCGGGCCATTTCGGCGATGTCGACCTGTCGGGCCTCAATCTTGGCCTGATCATGGAAATCCCCGGCTATATGAGCCGCGGCAACTGGACGGCCGGACTGTTCATCGACAAGCGCGCCTCGGTCTATGCGGTGAAGGCGCTGACGAAGATCTTCACCGGCAGGGCCGGCGGCACGACATCGCTGCTGTCGATCCTGGTCGGGAAATTCCTCGGCGTTGAGCAGGTACCGATCACCTACGAGACGCGCGACAAGACGCGCGTCTTCCAGATACCGAAGATCATAGACGGTGCGGTGACGCCAATTCCCGGCAAGGATCGCGAGAAGGATACGGTGATCACCAATTCGGAATATTGGATCGCGCCGGAAATCATCGTGGCGAAGTCCGACAAGAGCAAGATGCGGGCCTTCGGCCGCAACTGGAATTTCGCCGGCCGCTCGGCCGAAATCTGCAAGCTGGACTGGCGGGGACCGTGAGCAAGAACACAGCGGCCAGGAAGGCAGCCAAGAAGATCGCGGAGCGGCTTCCGCTGCCGAAAAAGAAGGTGACGTGGCCGCAGGCGCGCGCTTTCTCGGTTCATCTGCTCACCGCATCAGGATCGTTCCTTGCCTTCCTGTCGCTGGTGGCGGCGAGCGAGGAACGCTGGACGGCGATGTTCTGGTGGCTGGGGCTGGCGCTTTTCGTCGACGGCATCGACGGCCCGATCGCCAGGAAGCTCGAGGTCAAGGAGATCCTGCCGACGTGGTCGGGCGAGCTCCTCGACAACATCATCGACTATGTCACTTACGTGCTCATACCGGCCTTCGCGCTCTATCAGCGCGGCTTCATGGGTGAGAACCTGTCCTTCCTGTCCGCGGCCATCATCGTGGTCTCCAGCGCGATCTACTATGCGGACACCGGTATGAAGACGAAGGAGAACTTCTTCAAAGGGTTCCCGGTTGTCTGGAACATGGTGGTGTTCACGCTCTTCGTCATAGAGCCGGGCCAATGGGTGTCTTTTGCAGTTGTGGTGGTCGCAGGCATTTTGACCTTCCTGCCGATCAATTTCATCCATCCGGTGCGCGTCGTGCGGCTGAGGCCGGTCAATCTCGGCATGACGCTTTTGTGGTGCGCCTTCGGCGCGCTGGCGCTGGCGCAGGCAGCACTTGCCGCCTTCTACGACAAGATCGGCGTGCTGGGAGAGCAGGTTAACAGCTTCACCAAGATCGGCATCACGATCACCGGCCTCTATCTCGCCTGCATCGGAGGCGTCATGCAGATGTTTCCCAATCTGGGCACCAAGAAGTCCTGATCCTGGATCTGGATGACATTTGTTGAATGGTCATCCTGAACTTTTGTTGGAGCATGGTCTTCCCCGACGACAGGCGCGCGGTCATGCTCCAGATCCTGTCCATATCCCATATCCTTCAGAGAGTTGAGCGATGTCCAAGGCAATCCGCATCCACGCCAATGGCGGTCCCGAAGTCCTGGCCTATGAAAATGCCGATCCGGGCCAGCCGGGAGAAGGCCAGATCCTGATCCGGCACACGGCGATCGGCCTCAACTTCATCGACGTCTATCACCGCTCAGGGCTTTACCCGCCACCCGGCGGCTTTCCGCTGATCCCGGGCGGCGAGGCGGCAGGGGTCGTGCTGGCGCTCGGTATCGGCGTCGACTGGCTGAAGCCCGGCGACCGCATTGCCTAT
Organism: Mesorhizobium sp. B3-1-7; assembly: GCF_006439385.1. Taxonomy (NCBI): domain Bacteria; kingdom Pseudomonadati; phylum Pseudomonadota; class Alphaproteobacteria; order Hyphomicrobiales; family Phyllobacteriaceae; genus Mesorhizobium; species Mesorhizobium sp. B3-1-7. The sequence goes on along the minus strand of NZ_VFTL01000005.1, from coordinate 8,208 downwards.
GCGGTCAATGTCGGGGCCTATTGCGAGAAACGGGTGATCGCCGCCGACCGTGTGGTCAAGGTGCCGGACGGCATCAGCGACGAACAGGCGGCGGCCATGATGCTGAAGGGCATGACGGCCGAATACCTCTTGCGCCGCACCTTTCCCGTCAAGGCCGGCGACACGATCCTCTATCACGCCGCCGCCGGCGGCGTCGGCCTAATCCTCGGCCAATGGGCAAAGCATCTCGGCGCGACGGTGATCGGCACCGCGAGTTCCGCCGACAAGATCGAACTCGCACGGGCGCATGGCTTCGATCACGTCATCAACTACAAGGATCAGGATTTCGTCGCCGGCGTCGCGGCGCTTACCGGCGGGAAGAAATGCGACGTCGTCTACGATTCCGTCGGCGCCGACACCTTTCCGGCATCGCTCGATTGCCTGCGGCCGCTCGGCATGTTCGTCAGTTTCGGCCAGTCGTCCGGGCCGATCCCGCCTTTCTCGATGTCGCTCCTGGCGCAGAAGGGCTCGATCTATGCGACCCGGCCGACGCTGTTTGTCTACAACGCCAAGCGCGAGGATCTGGTGAAGTCGGCCGAAGCGCTTTTCGACGTGGTCGAGAGCGGCGCCGTCGAGATCAAGATCAACCAGCGCTATGCGCTGAAGGACGCGGCAAAGGCGCAAGCGGATCTCGAAGCGCGCAAGACAACGGGAACGACTGTCCTCATTCCCTAGAGCGCTTTACACTTCGGCATCATGCCTTAGCCGGCTGCCCTGTTTTTCGGCGACTTGCCGTCCCCAAAGGCAGGGCCTTGCTCGAAAAGCGTTGTTGATTTGCTGTCGTTCTCTACGGGTCTATCTTAGCCCTTGAGTTTCCGCTGAAATTCTTGAAGCTCTTTCAAGTCGGGTGCTGCTTTCCGACTGGAGCCGGCCGCGCATACCATGCTTTCGGGAACACAGAACATATCTGGGAAACCAGATGGGAGGCACTGTGAGTGCAAATCATGACAGGGCGAACCTGCTTGAGGTTCGTGGTCTAACCAAGATTTTCGGCACGCTGACGGCGTGCGATCACATCGATCTCAATATCGCAAAAGGCGAGATCCACGCGTTGCTCGGCGAGAACGGCGCCGGCAAGTCGACGCTGGTCAAGATGCTGTTCGGATCGCTCGAGCCGAACTCGGGCGAGATCTTCTGGGACGGCAAGCCGGTCAAGATCACCAGTCCGGGCGTGGCCAAGAAGCTCGGTATCGGCATGGTGTTCCAGCATTTCTCGCTGTTCGAAGCGCTTACTGCGGCCGAGAACATCGCGCTTTCGCTCAATGACGGTTCGCCGATCGGCAGCATCGCGGCGAAGGCGAGGGCGCTGTCTTACAGCTACGGCCTGCCGCTCGATCCGGATTCGCTGGTCGGAGACCTCTCGGTCGGCGAACGCCAGCGCATCGAGATCATCCGCTGCCTGTTGCAGACGCCGCAGCTCATCATCCTCGACGAGCCGACCTCGGTGCTGACGCCGCAGGAAGCCGACAAGCTGTTCGAAACGCTGGAGCGGCTGCGCTCGGAAGGCAAGTCGATCCTCTACATCTCGCACCGGCTGGAAGAGGTCAAACGCATCTGCGACCGCGCCACGGTGCTGCGCCACGGCAAGGTCGTCGGCCATTGCAATCCGCGCCAGGAGACCGCCGCGTCGCTCGCCCGCATGATGGTCGGCAGCGATGTGAAGGCCGTGGTGCGCGCGCCGGCTGAAGGCATCGAGACGGCGCCGGCGCTGCTGGAAATCCGCGGACTTACCCGCAGGCCGGCGACCCCTTTCGCCATTCCGCTCAAGAACATCAACCTCACCGTGCGCGCCGGCGAAGTGATCGGCATCGCGGGCGTGGCCGGCAACGGCCAGGGCGAGTTCTTCGAATCCGTCTCCGGCGAAGTGCTGCAGCAGGATGCCGGCTCGGTCCGCATTCGCGGCAAGGACGCCGGAGGCCTATCGATCACCGGCCGCCGCCTGATGGGCGCCGCCTTCGTGCCGGAAGAGCGCCTCGGCCATGGCGCGGCACCGCGCATGAAGCTTTCGGAGAACCTGCTGCTCTCGCGTCACGCCACCGACGGCAAGGCTTTCGTCGGCTCAGGCGGCATGGTCAAGAACGGCGCGGTGTACAGCGCCGCGCAGCGCATCATCACCGCCATGGACGTGCGCAAGAGCGCGCCTGATCCGGAGGCGGCTGCGCTGTCGGGCGGCAATCTGCAGAAATTCATCGTCGGCCGCGAGCTCGACCGCAAGCCGAGCGTGATGGTCGTCAACCAGCCGACCTGGGGCGTCGACGCGGGTGCGGCGGCGCACATCCGCCAAGCGCTGATCGAGCTTGCCCGCAGCGGATCGGCGGTCCTCGTCATCAGCCAGGACCTCGACGAGTTGTTCGAACTGTCGGATGCGATCGCCGTCATGCACAACGGAGAACTGTCGGTGCCGCTGCCGATCGCCGAGGCGACGTTCGAGAAGATCGGCCTGTTGATGGGCGGCGCCGAGCCCGGCCACGCCGAACACAGCCTGGAGGTGGCATGATGCGCATCGAACTCGTCAAACGCCCGCAGCGCTCGGCGCTGTTCTCGATGCTGTCGCCCTTCATCGCCTTCGCGCTGACGATCATCGCCGGCGCCATCATGTTCGCCTTGCTCGGCGTCAATCCGCTCAACGCCTTCCAAATCTATTTCGTCGAGCCGATCAGCCAGGTCTGGCAGCTGCACGAGCTGGCGATCAAGGCAGCACCGCTCATCCTGATCGCGGTCGGCTTGTCGGTCTGCTACAAGGCCAACATCTGGAACATCGGCGCCGAAGGCCAGTTCATTTTCGGCGCGATCTTCGGCTCGATCATCCCGGTGCTGTTCCCGCAATTCGAAGGCCCGCTGGTGATTCCGCTGATGCTTCTGCTCGGTATGGTCGGCGGCGCGTTCTACGCTTCCATCCCGGCGTTGTTGAAGACCCGCTTCAGCACCAACGAGATCCTGACCAGCCTGATGCTGGTCTATGTCGCGCAGCTCTTCCTCGACTGGCTGGTGCGCGGTCCATGGCGCGATCCGCAAGGCCATGGCTTCCCGCAGACGATCCAGTTCGGCGATTCCGCTGTGCTTCCCGAGCTGATGCCGGATGCCGGCCGCGCCAATTGGGGCTTCGTCTTCGCCCTGGTGGCCGCCGTGCTGGTCTGGCTGATGATGAGCCGCATGCTCAAGGGTTTCGAGGTGCGCGTGCTGGGCTCCAGCCCAAGGGCAGGGCGCTTCGCCGGCTTCGGCTTCAACCGGATGGTGTTTTTCACCTTCCTTCTGTCCGGCGCGCTGGCCGGCCTTGCAGGCATCTCGGAAGTCTCCGGCGCCATCGGCCAGTTGCAGCCGGTGATATCGCCCGGCTACGGCTTCACCGCCATCATCGTCGCCTTCCTCGGCCGGCTCAATCCGCTGGGTATCGTGGCCGCGGGCCTGGTGCTGGCGCTGACCTATCTGGGCGGCGAGGCGGTTCAGAGCGCCCTCGGCATTTCCGACAAGGTGGCGCGCGTCTTCCAGGGCATGCTTTTGTTCTTCGTACTCGGCTGCGACACGCTCATCCATTACCGCATTCGCCTGATCGGCATGGCACTGACGAAGCCGAACGGCGCGGCGCAGCTCGAAGCGGCGCCCAAGCTCGAGGAGGCCCGCTGATGGACATCGCCGTCAACATCCTTTTGACCATTGCGACCGCGGCGACGCCGCTTTTGATCGCGGCGATCGGCGAGCTGGTGGTCGAGCGCTCCGGTGTGCTCAATCTCGGCGTCGAGGGCATGATGATCATGGGCGCCGTCGGCGGCTTCGGCGCCGGCTACCTCACCGGGTCGCCGTGGATCGGCCTGCTTGCCGCTATCATCGTCGGCGCGCTGTTCTCGCTGCTGTTCGCCGTCATGACGCTGTCGCTCGCGACCAACCAGGTGGCGACCGGCCTGTCGCTGACGCTGCTCGGTCTCGGCCTTTCGGGCATGATCGGCACCAGCTTTGTCGGCCAGCCGGGCGTGAGATTACCAAATCTCGACATCCCGGGGATCAGCTCGATCCCGGTCGTCGGCAGGCTGATCTTCGGTCAGGATCCGGTCTTCTACATCTCGATCGCGCTCACTGCGGCCGTCATGTGGTTCCTGTTCAAGACGCGCACAGGGCTTACGCTGCGCTCGATCGGCGACAGCCATACGTCGGCGCACGCGCTCGGCATCAAGGTCATCCGCTATCGCTACCTGTCGGTGATCTTCGGCGGCGCCTGCGCCGGCCTTGCCGGCGGCCACCTGTCGCTGGTCTACACGCCGCAGTGGGTGGAGAACATGAGTGCGGGCCGTGGCTGGATCGCGCTGGCGCTGGTGGTGTTCGCTTCCTGGCGCCCATGGCGGGTGCTGGCGGGCGCCTATATCTTCGGCGCGGTGTGGATCGGCCAGCTTCATGCACAGGCTTTTGGCATTCCGGTGCCTTCGCAGTTTCTTTCTTCGCTGCCCTATCTGGCAACCGTCGTGGTTCTCGTTCTAATCTCGCGCAACAAGCGGCTGACGATGATGAACACGCCGGCTTCGTTGGGGCAGCCATTTGTTCCGGATCGTTGACAACAACAAAAAGACGGGAAGCTCCAAGGCTTAACTCAGAGAGGTAACACAATGAAAAAACTGCTTATTGCGTTGATGACCACGACCGCGGCCCTGTCGCTGGCGGCAACCGCCGAGGCCGCCGACAAGCTCAAGGCGTGCTGGGTCTATACGGGTCCGATCGGCGACTTCGGCTATTCCTACCAGCACGACCAGGGCCGCCTCGAGGTCGAGAAGGCGCTCGGCGACAAGGTCGAGACCGCCTATCTCGAAAACGTGTCGGAAGGCCCGGACGCCGACCGCGCTTTCGAGCGCCTGGCGCGCGAGAACTGCAAGATCATCTTCGGCACCTCCTTCGGCTTCATGGATGCCGAAGTGAAGGTCGCCAAGAAGTTTCCCAAGGTGATGTTCGAGCATGCTACCGGCTTCAAGACCGGCGACAATCTCGGCATCTACAATGCGCGCTTCTATGAGGGCCGCTATGTGCTCGGTCAGATCGCGGCAAAAGAATCGAAAAAGGGCCTCGCCGGCTACATCGTTTCCTTCCCGATCCCGGAAGTGGTGATGGGCATCAACTCCTTCATCCTCGGCGCCCAATCGATCAATCCCGACTTCAAGGTGAAGATCGTGTGGGTGAACTCCTGGTTCGATCCGGGCAAGGAAGCCGATGCCGCCAAGGCGCTGTTCGACCAGGGCGCCGACATCATCGTCCAGCACACCGATTCAACCGCCGCGCTGCAGGTCGCCGAGGAGCGCAAGCTGCATGGTTTCGGCCAGTCGTCCGACATGATCAAGTTCGCGCCGAACGCGCAGCTGACCTCGCTGACCGACGAATGGGGCCCATACTATATCAGCCGCGTCCAGGCGGCGCTCGACGGCAGCTGGAAGCCGGACAATGTCTGGCTCGGCATCAAGGACGGCGCGGTCAAGCTCGCGCCCTACACCAACATGCCGGACGACGTGAAGGCGATGGCCGAGGCGACCGAGAAGAAGATCGCCGGCGGCTGGAACCCCTTCACCGGACCTGTCTCCAAGCAGGACGGATCGCCCTGGCTGAAGGACGGCGAGGTCGCCGACGACGGCACGCTGCTCGGCATGAATTTCTACGTCAAGGGCATTGACGACAAGCTGCCGCAGTAAGCGGCAAGCCGCGGAACCGAAACGAAAAGGGCGCCCCGGGCGCCCTTTTTCTGTGAAACTGCGAAGGTTCGCGTGGGCTGTCAGACCGCCGAGCCATAAAGGTCATACGCGTCGGCGCGGTCGATCTTGACCGTGACGATCTCGCCGGCGCGCAGCGGCCGCCGCGACTGGATGTGCACCGAGCCGTCGATCTCCGGCGCGTCGTATTTGGTGCGGCCTTTGCCGGATGTGCCGTGCGCCTCGTCGATCAGCACCGGCAGGCGCTTGCCGACTTTCCTGGCGAGCTGCGTTGCCGAGATTTTCTGCTGGCGCTGCATGAAACGGTGCCAGCGCGCTTCCTTGATCTCCTGCGGCACCTGCTCCAGCCCGAGGTCGTTGGAGCGCGCACCCTTTACCGGCTCATATTTGAAACAGCCGGCGCGGTCGATCCTGGCTTCGTCCAGCCAGTCGAGCAGCATCTCGAAATCGTCTTCGGTCTCGCCGGGAAAACCGACGATGAAAGTCGAGCGGATGGCGAGGTCAGGGCAGACCTCGCGCCAGCCGCGGATGCGGTCCAGCGTCTTTTCGCCATGCGCGGGACGGCGCATGTTCTTCAGCACCTGCGGCGAGGCATGCTGGAAGGGGATGTCGAGATAGGGAAGGATCTTTCCCTCCGCCATCAGCGGAATGACGTCGGCGACATGCGGGTACGGGTACACGTAATGCATGCGTATCCAGATGCCGAGCTTGCCGAGCTCCTCGGAGAGGTCGAGGAATTTCGCCCGCACCTCGCGATCGCCGAACATCGACGTCTGGTATTTGATGTCGATGCCGTAGGCGCTGGTGTCTTGCGAGATGACGAGGATCTCCTTGACGCCGGCCTTGGCGAGCTTTTCGGCTTCGCGCAGCACATCCGCGGCCGGGCGCGAGACGAGGTCGCCGCGCAATGCCGGGATGATGCAGAAGGTGCAGCGGTTGTTGCAGCCCTCGGAAATCTTCAGATAGGCGTAGTGGCGCGGCGTCAGCTTCACGCCCTGCGGCGGCAACAGGTCGACATAGGGATCGTGGCTGGGCGGGGCCGCCTCGTGGACCGCGGCCATCACGCTCTCATAGGCCTGCGGGCCGGTAATCGCCAACACATTGGGGTGCTTTTCGCGGATGACTTCCGGCTCGGCGCCGAGGCATCCTGTGACGATGACGCGACCGTTCTCCGACAGCGCCGAGCCGATGGCGTTGAGCGACTCGTCGCGCGCGGAATCGAGGAAGCCGCAGGTGTTGACCACGACGAGGTCGGCGCCGTCATGCTTGCGCGCGATCTCATAGCCCTCGGCACGCAGCCGCGTGATGATGCGCTCGGAATCGACCAGCGCCTTCGGGCATCCAAGACTGACGAAACTGACGCGTGGGGCGGACATGAATTTTGTTTTCCAAGAGATGAGAGCGAGATCGAGGATTGAGCCTCAGGCTCCGGAGATCGATCTACGCGCGCGGCTTTGAGCCATTTCGCGCGGCGCAATAGCACGCTTCGGCAGAGATGCAAACCTGCCAGCCGGCCAGGAAAACGGCGATGCGGCAAACGCTCGCCTGAAAGGGCGTCAGTGGCCGTCCGGCCCGAACCATGGCGCCAGGAAGGCAAAATGGTCGGGAAACTGCTGCACGGCGCCTCCCAGAAGCATGTTCACCGCGACATAGAGGATGATCAGCAGGCCGACATAGGCGATCCAGCGGTACTTGTGCAGCAGGCGCGCGACGAAGGATGCGGCAAAGCCCATCAGTGCGATCGAAAGGACCAATCCGATGATCAGCACCGTGGGATGCTTCATGGCCGCGCCGGCAACGGCGAGCACGTTGTCGAGCGACATCGAAACGTCGGCGATGACGATCTGCCAGGCGGCTTGCGAGAAGGTCTTGCGCGGTGCTTTGCCAGCGATCCTGCCGTCCTTGTTGTAGTCGCCGTTCGACAGCGCTTCCGTCGCGTCGCGCTCATCCTCGTGGCTGACGCGCAGCTCGCGCCACATCTTCCAGCACACCCACAGAAGCAGGAGCCCGCCAGCGATGAGCAGCATCGGGCCGATGCTCAGCAGCCATTGCGTGATCAGGGCAAAGATTATGCGCAGGACAGTGGCTGCCGCGATGCCGACCAGGATGGCGCGCTTGCGCTGATCCGCGGGAAGCCCGGCCGCCGCCAAGCCGATCACAATCGCGTTGTCGCCCGCGAGCGCGAGGTCGATTGCGACGACCTGGAGGAGAGCTGAAAGGCCTGCGGCAGTGAATATTTCCATCGACTAGAAATCCTTGCCAGAAATCAGCGTAGCCCTTTATCGAGACGGCCCTAAAGGCATGGTCCATCGGCGTCAAGGCGCAGGTTTGGACATCGCCGGAAAACAACGCCGGCGGCGCAAGCCCTCAAGGATTTCGGGTGGTCGCCGGCAAGGCGGACACAACCGAAAGCTAAAGCGCGTCGCGCTGAAGCGGATTCAGGCGACGCGCTTTAAGGCTTTGTTTTCATGCATGTCGTTATCGCAAA